>JALEQJ010000059.1 GCA_022764505.1 Phocaeicola sp.
TGAAAGAGTTATTTGACAGCATAGCAACGCAAAACGCTGAAATTCGCACGGTTGCTAACTCGTTACCACTACTTCTCAAATAATTCGCTAAAAGTTTATTTCTCAATCGGTTAAGTCAAACCGATAAAAATCTAAAATAAAGTCTTGCATGCTTAGGTGCATGAGATTTAGCTAAAGCTACATGTAATGGCGTACCTTGATAATCTCCTTTATTTACGATAATACTACCATTTTGAGATTCTTTCTCTGCAATTTTTTCCAAAGACCAAGCTTTATCTCTCAAATAAGAGCTATTGTCATAATCAAATTTTTCAAAAGTTGGGTATGACTTATCCTGACGAATAACAAGTTGGATATTGATAGAAGAAACTTCTGTAAAATCTTTGGCTATTTCAACTTTCATTTTCAAGCCTCTTGATTTATCGAAAGCTAAGTAACTACCTGTTTGAGCATCGGGAGTTTCTGGTACAAAACCTTCTTTTCTCAAAAAATCCTTGAATTCCTCTGATTTCAAAGTTTCTTCACCACCTTTTGCTTCCATATAGATAGAGTACATCTTATTACTATACCTTGCATCATAGCGGTATTCTACAGTTTGGAATAAATCCGAAGAATAGATAAACTTATACATATCTTGGTAGATACCCCATTGTGTCGCAGCTCCCGCCCAAAGGATAAAATGATTTCCTTGCTCTTTTTCATAAGTAAGAACTTCATGTCCGAGAGCGCTTTTCTTCAATAAAGGCAATTTAAAACGAGCACCACCCGTACCAGCTTGTTTGATTTCTATTTCTGCAATGGTTTTACCGGCTTTAGCAATTAATTTTGTAGTACGAGTTTCTTTTTCTTTATTAACATCTACAGTTACTTCCAAAAGACCTGTTGCCAACTTACGCATTTTAATCCATTTTGCATCACTTTCTTCATTTTCGTATGCCACTTCCCACTGTTCTGTATTACTACGAATATCTACTATAAATACAGCTCCGGACTGTGGTACTATTTTGAGATCCGGATCTACTTTAATTACCAAATCGGAAGCCCCTTGGGTTACAGAAACAACTTCCGTCATAGAACCGGCAGAAATCAAAATTTTCCCTTCTCTTGACTTTCCATCATTGTTGGCTTCAGCTTTGATAATCAAACTTGTTCCTTTTTCTGTAGTTGTAATCCATGGTACTAAAGATATTGCACGCCACTTAGATTGATTGGTTGTTACTGTGATAGGAGGTATAGTTTGTTCTTTGTTGTCCAACTGAAATTCTGTTTTTGAAAGGGACAATGTTACTTCTTCCAGACCATCGTCTTTAGGTCTACAACCTGTTACCACAAAGAGAATAGTTACGATTGTGGCAAGAATCAATTTTGCATTTTTCGTTTTCATGATACTTAAATTAAAAAAACATTAATAAGACTACCCCATAAAGCGATCAAAGCAGAACCTTTTTTCTCATAGTGTAAGAGATATTGTGAACTTTTATAGCATATGAGGTATTCGCAAATATAGCCGAAGAATACATATAGAATAGGTTATAAGCAACCTTTGAGCTTTCAGTTATTGTTTTTTAACATACACAGATTAAAAACACAGCACCTTCATTTTTAGCATATTGAAAGAAATACAGACGTAATATTTTCTAAAAAATTAGCTAATAACAAAAATCAGGAAATAAAAAAAAAACAAAAAGGCCATAAAATCAAGCAAAATGCCTGTTCTGGGAACGATACCTAAAGCTTAGCGATTACGCCATTCATAAAGTAAAGTTTTCATGTTATTCTATACCATTCATAACTATTTCCTCGTTTTCTACATATACTTATGCAATACAGTTTTCATATCATTCTATCCTATCCCCCTCTCTTGCGGTACTTATGTCTATGCGAAAAATGAGCAAAGCCCAACAAAAAAGGAGATAACTCTGAAATATGGTTATCTCCTTCTACAACGATTTTCTACAAGAGTCTTCTAATGCCTCTTACAGTATGCGAGCTACGATTTCATTCTGGTACTTATCGTATGTAGTATTAGTACCTTCACCGGACTGAATACGTCCTGCAGATACTTCATTGACATATTTCCCTAGTACAGGAACTTTCTTCTTAGCTTTCATACGATACCATTCGTACTCTACGTCAATATGACCAAGGTCAAGAGCCTGATAGTTAGACAAGGACAAATCGTAGGCAAGAACTGTAGCTGTATGTCCAAGGGCTAAGATAATAAGAGTTTTGGGGTTTGCCATTTCAATAGTTTTCTCTAGAATTTCGTCGTATCTATTGAAAGCATTGGTTTTGGGACATAGAATACGATGAATAGAACGGCAACCATCAAAGAGATCATTGCCCACACCGATGCGAGATAATTCTCCTTCTACTATAAGTACATCTCTACCGTCCCAAATACTGCGAAGTGCATTGATATATTCGGGGTAATCTTGAATATCCAATCGACCCATATAGAAGCGAGTAAAATTTGTATCGCCAAAAGGACGATCCAATGCATAACGTTCCAAAAAATCTTTCCGAGACAACCATTCACGATCCCAGAAAACCTCATTAAAAAGATCGCTGATAGTAGATTTCTTGAGCTGATAAGGTAAACAACAAAGCAAATTAGGGTGCTTGCATTGCAAGACTTCAAATAATCGTTTCCCCAATTCCGGCACATAGTCTTGAAAAGTATCTACCCCGAAATTCTCTTTGTTACCTCCTTGTAGATAGTGTGTAATCATTTGTAGTTCTCCATCGCCAAAACGCGCAACAGAACAACGGTTATCTATGATATACTCCACACTCTCCCTACTGTTGTAGATGTGCAAACGTGCTTTGGTTGCTCGTGATAACCAACACTGAAACTTGTATACAGGATACTTACGCAGTATCCAAAAAGCCACTCTCAATTTCTCTAACATCTCTTATCTTTTTTGCTGGGGAACGAATATCAACTCGCAGACCTCTTTACCAATTCACAAAGAAACTCAATCTAAAGAAGATGGGCAAATACTACCCTACAAAAATAACCTGTTACAGCTTTGGCTTTCTGTACTTCCATTTCATCGTTTCTTAGGTGTAATGCTGTTTCAGGGCAGGGCTATATTAAACTACAAAAGGATTATACCCATTGAAAATTTTCTTTCCCGGCAGCCAACTCAAAGTTGTATTTTACGATACCGAGGTCAAAGATAGCATTCCCAAACAAGTCAAATTTGGCAGTTGCACGAACTTTGTTATTGTCCAAAAGCGTGAAGAAGAATTTTTGTTGGTTCATAGCTGTTGGTGCCATCAATGCTGCTTCCATTCCTTGCACAAACCAAGTCGGTAGAGAACCCTTTTTATCAGTCCGTTCGTCCGAGAAAAAATCAGAAACAGGCTTTTTCTGCGGGTGTTGTACTCCGTTGGTTTCTCCATATCCACACGCTATAACCATTTTTAGTTCTTCTCCCGGAAGCAGCTCGTAAGCGTTTTTGATATTCTTGTAGGTCAGTACCACCCAACAAGTATTTAAGCCAAGAGTCTGCATAAATAGCACTATTTTCTGACCATAGAAGCCTATGGTTTCTTTCCACTTTCCTTGTTTGGGAGCTACAAGCGCAAGGTAGTTTTTTACTCCGGAGAATTGTCCGTATTTAAAGAGTCCTGTAGAAAAAGCGAGAGGTTCATCGGTAACCAGCTGTATGTGCAAGCCGCTTTCTCTGTTACATTCATTGATAAACTGACGAATCTTTTCTATTTTCTCCGGTTCTATAGGAAGATTCTTGTACTTACGCACAGAGTGTCTTGTGCTGATGGCGTCTTTTATATCCATAATTTGTTGTATTGTATAAATTCAAATGCAAAGCTATGCGTATTCTCTGCCGTATTCATTATCCGTCATTGATATTAAATTATCTATTTGGTGTTTTTTATAATTAGATCAATTCTTTAAGCGTGAGACCGGAAGTACTCCCGGAAAGTATAAAGCACAGAATAGAAGTTCTACAAATTTATAGAATCAGCAAGATACTATCATCTCATTTATGTCATAGGCAAGCAAACATTCTGCACAAAATCCCCAATATCTCTCATTTAAGACCTTTGCATAATATGGGTATTCACTGCGTTATTCTCTACATCATAGCTAGGTTACTTGAAGTCTTAGCACAACCCCTATGGGGTTGATGCCAGTACGATACACATTAGACAGGGTTATC
Source organism: Phocaeicola sp. (assembly GCA_022764505.1). GTDB lineage: Bacteria > Bacteroidota > Bacteroidia > Bacteroidales > Bacteroidaceae > Phocaeicola. Next base: position 4,191 of record JALEQJ010000059.1, read on the forward strand.
CGCTATGCTCCTAACCCTGCCCTAACAATAGCATAACACCTACGGCGTTATTTTTCTGCACATAATCTATTTCTATCGTAACTGCACAAATTTGAGATTGCTTACGAGTATATCATCTATTATACAGCTACGTTTAAGTAAAGAATCCCCATCGGGGATTTGCTGTTGGAAGGACAGGTGTTCGGAGGGAAACAAAGAACCCTGCCTATATGCGTGCATAAAAACAATGCCATAGGTATTGTGCTTAGAGGATTTTGGGAACTTCTTACCTATTCATAGGAGGTTAATATGAATATATATTTCATACCAAAGTTTATGTAAACCGCAATGGAAGTTTATATAAACCATAGTGGAGGTTTACATAAACTTAAGTACAAAACAAAATTTCATAATGATAGGAAAAAAAAGAACGAGGGTGTAGCAAAAATATATTTTGACACACCCTCGTCAATTTTCTACATTTGGTTATTTAGAATCCAAATTTACCATTCTGATGTTGCCATTCAGATTGAGGAATCAAAGTTTCTATAACGTCCCAATGCTCTGCAATCTTACCTGCTTCTACTCGGAAAAGATCGTAGAAACTGACATTTTTACCTGCAAAACTGCCCTCACTCACCACAAGAACAAAATTGCCTTCTCCAAGAACTTTATGAATACGCTCATAAGTCATTGTTATGCCATTCTTAGCCATCTCGGCAAGTGCTGTCCCCAAGCCGGATAATCCATCTGCAATGGCAGGATTGTGCTGTATATATTTATCTCCATCAAAATAACTTGTCAACTTATCGGGAGCTTGCCCCATAAGCACATCACGTACAAACTGCTCTACAAGGATTTTATTTGCTGTGGTTTTGTCCGGATCTTTTAATTCGGTTGTACCGTCTATCATTGTACGATTACTGGGATTTGCCTGAGCAGGAGTTTCAATAAGATTATCCCAATGCTCTACTATCTTACCATCTTCAAAGCGAAATATATCAAACCCGATTTTAGGACCAAAGAAATTGTAATCGGTGTGTGTGAATACAAAATTGCCATCTTGAAAAGCACGCACCGTATGTACACGTGCCGAACCTTTTGGTAGTGTAGCAAGAGCAGCACCAAAGCCAGCCAAACCGTCCTTTATAGCCAGATTGTGTTGTTTATACTTATCTGCATTAATGAATGCGATAGGAGCCGCATCTCCTGTTTCTATGCTCTTGAGTAGAGCTACCACTTTTTCTTTATTACCCATAGTGCCATCTATTTTTGTTAAACATTCAACATTCTTTGCAATACAACTTACTGATGTAAGAGTCGCTATTAAAATTGTCATCACTTTTACTGTCATAATTCTATCTTGCTTTTACTGATTTTGATACGGCAAAAGTATAGATAGTAAGTGCGTTCCTTATAATCCATTTGGGCTTTTATAGGGTAAATCTCCGACAGCAGTTTTTGCTATTTTTTTATCTGCAGAAGTCTAAAGTCGTTGGGAGTTACATTAGTATGTTTACGAAAGAATTTACTAAAATTGGTAGCTTCATCAAATCCCAAAGAGAAAGCTATTTCTTTGATGGACAATTCATTATATGCAAGAAAACGTTTAGCTTCGAGTATACGTCTATGATCAATATACGCCTTAGGAGTCATTCCTACAGCAAGACGAACGGATTCGGAAAGAAGTTTTTCTTGTACAGAAAGCAGAGGTAAATAATCGCTCACATTATACCATTGATGGTAGTTTTTTTCTACTTCATCAAAAAAAAGCCTCGCAAGTTCGTTTGAATTACAAAGTGCTTTGGGGAGACGACGAGCCACTTCAGCCAACAAGATACGCAAACAGCTACGTGCAACAACAAGTTGATAATCATCTCTATCACTTTCCAGTTCGTGAATAAGTTGCTGCATTAAATTGCCTATAGGTAAACCTTGCAAAGAAATTACTTTATGTTCAAGAGGGTTTATGTTCAATATCCGATGCAGAAGTTGAGCATCTGTTGAGGCTTCTCCGAGAAATTCAGGAATAAACAGTACAGAGAAAGCTTGTGGGTGAGAACGAAGATTAAAGCTACAGATTTGTCCCGGAGATATGAGAAAAGCATCATTGGTCTTCAGATAAAGTTCTTCAAAATCAACCATTAAAAAAAGCTCACCCTTCTCCACCCAAATAAAATGGTAAAAATCTGCTCTATGTATTTCTTCTGCGATAGAAGACTTTTCCCAAAGAAAATCAAGGCTTTTGGCTTCTACTCCGATTGCCGAAGAAACTTTGAACGAATATCTTTTGATTACTGCATTCTTCATAATACAAAAGTCCTCATTTATCAGTAATTTCCGAGAGGAAATACACGAAAATATTATAGTTCATCAGCTTTACATCAATAAATGATTTCAAGACCGCATTATAGATTTTTTTCTTTAATCTAAATTCATTACTCATAGAAATATCCTACTTTTGTCTTACTAACATATCAGTGTAAAATGAAGAGCCTCTACTATAGGAGGATACATTCATTGCATTTATAGGAC
>JALEQJ010000060.1 GCA_022764505.1 Phocaeicola sp.
TTGTCCGGCTTCTATTCTCTTGATGATGTGTTCTATCATTTTGTCTTCTTTCACTTGTTCGGGATTAAACTCTTTTTTGAGACTTGCACCAAAGAGGGCTGCGAAACCCTGATAGAAGAATGCTTTGAAAGAACCCATAAAGGCTTTGACAAGTTCGTAGCCGGAAGAGTGTGTTTCTCTGTTCACGAGCTTGATGAGGATTTTCCCTTGTGTGAGGGTGAGCTTTTTCAGGCGGGGGGTATATTGCTTTTTGAGTCCTTTCTCTACCTGCTTGATATGTGCTTCTCTCGCTTTTTCGTTTGGGAGAGTTTCCATATACTCATACGTTTCTATGATGATAGCGTTTACTTCTCGGGCTATGGGCAATACCTTTTTCACATCTCGCACGAGCTTGTCGTATTTTTTCCGTTGTTTCTCGCTGATAAACTTCCATGGTGCGTACACATTTACCTCAGGCATTGTTATTGCAGGTATCAATTCCCCCTCGTATTCCGCAGCAGGCACAATGTATCCCCCGGGTATCGCTTCTACCTTGGTAGCTGTCTGTGCTGTAAGTGCGGAAATGCAGCACGAAATGAAAAACAGGTATAATCCGATTTTACGTTTCATCATAGAAGCAAAAGTAAGGATAAATTATTCTGAACCTATAAACTATAAGTTTATTTATACAGCAAGAAAAGTTATTAACGCTCATTTTTAATACTCTCTTCTTATGAAATTAAGATTTGTCCTCTGTTTCTTCTGTTTATACCTCCCTTTTCTGCTCTTGGCACAAACTCCTGCTACCTCTTGGAAAAGCCTGTGGGTAGGAACAGAAGAGAATTGGTGGACGGAGGAAGATGAGGAGTTTTTTTCGGACTTGGTAGAACACCCGCTCAATGTGCATAAACTTTCCAAACAGACACTTTCCCGATTTCCTTTCTTAAGCGAAACACAAATAGAACACATCTTATACTATATATATAAATATAGCCCTTTGCACAGCATAGAAGAACTGCAAGCTGTGGAGGAAATGGATCGGTCTACATGGGAATTACTGCGTTGCTTCCTTTATGTAGGAGCGTATGAAAAGCAGACAATATCTCCCTCTCTCCCCCAACTGCTAAAGTATGGCACAGGTTTGTATACTGCACGTGTAGATATTCCTCTATTTGCCAAAGCCGGTTATCTACCCTCTGTTTACCAAACCGAAAAAGGTTATATGGGGACAGCCACCTATCTCAATACACGTTTCCGATGGAGATGCAAAGACAGACTACAGATAGGATTGCAGGCAGAGAAAGATGCCGGCGAAGCTTTTTTTACTCCTTACAATAGAAATGGATTTGATCATTATACAGGCTATCTCTTTATGTCCGGCAAGAAGCATTGGGAGACGATAGGTATAGGGCATTATAAAGTGGCTTTCGGGAAAGGGCTGGTTATCAATAACGGTTTTTTGCGTAGTAAAGATCCTTTTTCTCCACAAATGGATAGACAAGGGGGAGGTATCAGTCCCAATACTTCTATAGTGGAAGATGCTTATTTACAAGGTATAGGGGCTACGTATAAATGGAAGCAGTGGAAAATTTGTGGCTTTCTTTCTTATAAGCAAGAGAGTGGTAGGCAGGAAGAGGGGATTATAACACATTGGAAAAAAGACGGTTTGTATAGGACGCAGCAGGAAAGAAAACAGAAAAACAGCTTTTCGCAAGGCGTCGTAGGAGGAAATATAAGTTATGAGAACACACGTTTTGGAGCAGGTATTACAGCGGTAGTGCATCATTTGAATTATCCTCTTTCTCCACCTATTCGGTATTACAATAAAGATGTGGCAAGGGGAGATAAATTTGCCAATGTAGGCTTGCACTATACGTACAAGTTTCCTCGTGCTGTGCTTTCCGGAGAGTGTGCTTTCAATGCACAAGGTCGTATGGCTTGGCTACAAACCTATACCTATAGACTATATGCTCTGCACACGTTGCGTTTTATAGCTCGGTATTATGATGTAGGCTACACCGCCATTTATGGACAAGGATATGGAGAGGCTACAGATCTCCAAAACGAATGGGGGCTTACTGTAGCGTGGGAGAACAAGAATGATGCTCGCTTCCACTATAGGCTTTATGCCGATGTTTTTCATTTTCCGCAAGTGCGTTATGGCATAAGGCACAAGCATACGTGGGGAGGAAGTTGGACAGTAGCGATGCGATATACTCCTCGTACTTCGTGGTGGTGGGAAGGTGTGTACAGCGGTAAAAACAAAGCCCGAGATAATGTAGAAGACGGGAAACTCGTAGCCGTACTGCCACACATAAGGCATAAAATTCTATTGCGTAGCAGATATAAATTCTCTTCTGCGTGTTATGCACAAGGTACGCTACAATACATCTATGCCACGACCATAGGAAAGGCGAGGAGTAGCGGTTGGGGTGGCAGTATAGAAGCTGGCTATGAACCGGCTAAGCTCCCATTAAGATTTCAAGTTATGGGTACACTCTTCCATACAGCAGACTATGAAAGTCGCTTCTCTCTGTATGAACCTTCTCTGCGCTATATGTATGGATTTGGTATGTATCAAGGAACAGGCTATAAGGGTATAGCATTATTGCAATGGGACATCTATGAAAAGTTACGCTTGCAAGCACATCTTTCTTATATACATTACACAGATAGACACCGGATAGGACAAGGCAGAGAGCAAATAGAAGGGAATAAGAAAGCCGACTTCCGCTTGCAATTACTCTGGAAGTTTTAATTGATTTTAGGCGGTTTCCGTGTGTGAAGTAAAAAGGTTGGTTCTATTTCTTGCTTTCTTGCAAAGTTTTTCTTTGCTTTGTGTTTATAAACATTAAAACGTATCATTATGAAGTTTACTTCACTTTGCAACCCTATTTTCGTACAAGTCATAGAAGACTATCACAAGCACGATCACGTAGATACACCCATTAAGAATCCTTATCCGCTTCGCAGTATAGAGTATTATCTTTACCTGAAGAATTGGATAGATACAGTACAATGGCACTTGGAAGACATCATCAGAGATCCGCAGATAGATCCTGTAGCGGCATTAACACTCAAACGTAGAATAGACAAATCCAATCAAGACCGCACAGACTTGGTAGAACTCATAGACAGCTACTTCTTGGACCAATACAAAGAGGTGAAAGTGATAGAAGGTGCACTCATCAATACAGAAAGCCCTGCGTGGGCTATAGACCGTCTTTCTATCTTGGCTCTGAAAATCTATCATATGCGCAAGGAAGTAGAACGCACAGATACCACACCGGAACATCATACTCAATGTGAGAAGAAACTGGCTGTACTCTTGGAACAACAAGTAGACCTCTCTACAGCCATAGACCAACTCTTGGAAGACATAGCCGCAGGTAGAAAGTATATGAAAGTCTACAAACAAATGAAGATGTATAACGACCCTGCACTGAATCCGGTGCTTTACGGAAAGAAATAACTCCTTTCGTTTATCATAAGTATGATTCACCCTCACCACCTGCAAACGCAGGTAGTGAGGGTGAGTTTTTTTGTGCAGGGAGATATTCGTGGAATAATAAAACTTGTTAATTTAGTTGACAAACTAAAAGAAATAGTTGTGAGGACTAATTATTGTAGTTATGTTTGCGATGGATATTAGACGAAGCATTGATAACAAGTGAATTGTAAACGATTTAATCACCCTGCAAAATGAAGAAACTAACCAATAAGGAGCGTGAAATTATGAACTTGTACTGGCAGCACGGAGCAATGTTTGTGCGTGAACTACAAGAACATTATGACGACCCGCAGCCTCATTTCAATACGCTGTCCACCATAGTGCGGACATTGGAGAAGAATGGTTTTCTTGCGCATCATCAGTATGGAGGCACGCATCAGTATTATGCTGTAGTGTCCGAAGAAGAGTATGGCAAGTCTACGCTGGCCGGTGTCATTAAGAGTTACTTCGACAACTCTTACCTTAGCGCAGTATCTTCCTTTGTAAAAGAAGAGAAAATATCTGTCGAAGAACTGAAAGAACTCATTGAAAAAATAGAAGCTCAAGAATGACAACACTGTTGAATTATATCATAGAAGTGGGTCTGTGGATAGCGGTATTCTATATGTTTTATCGGCTGTTACTACAGAAAGAAACCTTTCATCGGCTCAATAGGATAGTTTTATTGGCTACTGCTGTACTTTCGTTTCTCTTGCCTTTTTGCATCATCACATGGCATAAGCAGGTGGAAATGATGGTTCCCGTAGTTTCGGAAGTACCTATAAATACTGCTGTTTCCACACCGACAGAGGAAATGCTTCCTTGGTGGGTGCAGGCAGGAACTATAGTCTATGGTGCCGGTGTACTTTTTATGATAAGTCAAACTTTGCTGTCTGTTTATCGTGTAAAACGTTTAATATCCCAAAGCGAGAGACATCTACAACCGGATGGCGTTACCATAGCTGTGGTAGATGAAAGCATTGCGCCTGCCAGTTGGCATCGTACCATTATTCTTTCCAGAAAAGACTACGAGGAAATGAATATGGCTATTATGGCACATGAGCGAGCGCACATCGCCCATCGGCATACTATAGAGGTACTTCTCGTAGATCTGATTACTGCTTTGCAATGGTTCAACCCTGCTATATGGTTCTTGCGTATAGACCTGCGTGCCATACACGAGTATGAAGCAGACGAAGCAGTACTCTCCCAAGGCATCAATGCCCGTCAATATCAATATCTTTTAATCAAAAAGGCTATTAGTCTCGGTGGGTACTCCGTGACCAATAGTTTTAATCACAGTGCCCTAAAAAACCGAATAACTATGATGTTAAGAACAAAATCTTCCGGCAAGAGTATATATAAAGCACTTTTTGTAGTGCCTGTAGTGGCAGTAGCGTTGGCGGTCAATGCCAGAACAGTAACGGATATAACTTATTTACCCGTAGAACCTGCTGTTATTGCTCCTACACTATCCGATGAGGCTACTGTAGAAACAGTGAATACTGCAGTGGAAAGCTCTCAATCTGTAGCAGATAAACAAAAAGATGAAAAACCCAAACCGCTCTATATAGTAGACGGAAAAGAAGTGGCGGATATACAGAACATCGCTCCGGAAAGTATCGCATCAATGAATGTACTGAAAGGCGAAGCCGCTATTGCTACTTATGGAGAGCGTGGTAAAAACGGTGTGATCGTTATTACCTTGAAAAATAAGGAAACAGAAGGCAAGAAACAGACCGTAAAAGGTAAACTTTTCCTTGAAGACGGAACGCCTCTTGTAGGTGGTGTGGTGAAAGTTCGCAATACCAACAAAGGGGTGGTTACAAATGCAGATGGAGAGTTTACACTGGAAGATGTAGATGATACTGCAGTTTTAGAAGCTATCTATATCGGACATAATACAGAGAGCGTTGCCGTTCCTACAAATGGTACTCCTCTGAACATCACGCTGAAGAAAGAAACAGGTGAGAAGAAACCAAAATCTGAAACAGTGAAAGCCACTATGGTAGACGATGCACTGTATGTAGATATGAGTGGAGCAAAGGACGCCAAAGTGATAGAAATAATGGTAGATAGTAAAAAAGTAGATGTAAAAGAGCTGAACAATATAGAGCCGTCTACAATAAAAGCAATGAAAGTAGAAAAAAACAAAGACGGAAAACGAATGATTTACATTACGATAAACAGTAAAGATGTAAAGAAATAAGTAAGAAGAAAGAGAACAGGCTGTGCGAAATCATTTTTCTACAGCCTGTTTTTTTTGTTTTTATACTTATCGTGTCTTCTGTAGGAATTAACAGTTTACACCGGCTCTCTTAACATATTCTCTTCCTCCATTAAAAACGGCTTTGTGTGCATTCCGGAAGGGGTGCTGATAGCAAGCCTTGCTATCACGATAAGAAGCCTTGCTATGATGATAGCGTTATAACGCTATCACGGTACGGAGCATATCTTATCAAAGTGTATTCTATACGTTCTCTCAAACTTCATTTGTTATCTGTTTGAAGTAGTGATTTTGTGCAGTTTCTTTTCTATCTCCTTTCACTAAGTGCTATAATTTGAGGGAATCGCATAGCAATGCTTTCGCTGAGGCTATTGCATCGTATCATATTCTCTACGTTGTTATCTGCATTAGGAC
>JALEQJ010000067.1 GCA_022764505.1 Phocaeicola sp.
ACGCATTTCTTCTTTCATAGAACGTGCCGGAGGACTTACAGAATTTGCTTATATCAGAGGAGCAAAACTTCTGCGTGAAATGACCAAAGAGGAAAAAGAGCGTACGTATGCAGCACTCTTGGCTAAGGCAACAGTAGAGAAAGACTCCTCTATCATAGCCAATCTGGATTATAAAGCACAACCTGTAGGCATAGACCTCGAAGCCGCTCTGCGTAATCCCGGCAGTGATAAAGACCTCATTTTGAAAGCAGGAGATGTATTGACCATACCTCAATACATAGCTACCGTAAAAATATCCGGAGCTGTAATGTACCCCAATACAGTAATTTACGACCAAAACAAAACATTAAGGCAGTACATCAAACAAGCCGGAGGTTTCTCTCGCTTAGCCATGAAACGCAAGCCGTATGTGATCTATCTCAATGGACAAGTAGCTACAGGAAGTACTGCTAAGATAGAACCGGGCTGTGAGATTGTAGTTCCGGAAAGACCGGAACGTGAACCTGTAAGTTTACAGAACATCTTAGGAGTAACTACTGCATTAGCATCATTGGCATTAATTATCTCTCGTTTCTTTTAACAGCTAACTCCCACAAAAGAAAATTATGGAAGAAAAAAATATAGCCCCTCCTACACATGAGGAAGAGATAGATATCTATGAAATACTTTTTACCCTCTGGAAAGGTAGAAAGCGTTTGATTTTTGCGGCGATTATTTCAGCTATCATCGGAGCATTCGTAGCCTTTACTTCACCTGTGAAATACACTGCCAAGTGTGTAATTTTCCCACAAGTCAGCAGTAAAACAGGAGGCTCTCTGAGTAGCTTGGCATCTATGGCAGGTCTTAACCTCGGTGGTGCAGATTTGAACGGTGGCTTACCTCCGGAAGTCTACTCTAAGATACTTATGAGCCGTCCGTTCATACAAGACATTATGAACACCCCGATTTCTATAGAAGCAGAAAGCAAGAAGAAAATTCCTCTTTACGAGTACTATAGTGATGAAAAATATCAATCCTTTGATATATGGAAAGTAGCAAAGAAATACACTATAGGTCTACCGGCACTCATCATAGGAAAGGAGGAAGAGGTAACAGATGAAATAGATATGAGCCTGACAAAATACTTGGAGGACTCTACCTCCGTGATTCGTGTAAGCAGAAAAGAGCAAGAGATCTACGATGCAATCTCCAGTGCCATTCAATATGATTACAACACCAAAGAAGGACTATTAAACCTCAGCTATATATTCCCGGAACCGGTTGCAGCCGCACAAATCTGCGAAAACCTACAGCGTACATTAGAACGATATGTGGTGAACTACAAGGTAGAGAAGGTAAGAGAGAACTTAGCACAAGTAGAGCGAAGTTTTGCAAAAGCCCGAATAGATTTTTTCAGACTGCAAGCAGAATGGGCAAACTTCCAAGACTCCAATAGAGGTTTGGTTACGGCTACAGCCCGCGCACAAGAAACACGCATCAGAGGCGATTATGATATAGCCTATGCTATCTATAATGAATTGGCTACACAGAGAGAACAGCTACAGGTACAACTCAAAGAACAAAAGCCCGTACTCTCTGTGATAGATCCTGTAGTAGTCCCATTGGAAAAAAGCGCACCCAGACGTGGAATAATCCTCGCAGGCTTTCTCCTATTGGGAGTCATCGTTACAGCAGTATGGACGATCTACGAAACCTTTATCAAAAACATCTTCCGCTCTATAAAAGAAGGAAAAGCTATAGTAAAATAAGCACAAAAGCATAAATGAGAAACCGCCACCGGACACAACTTTTTATCCGATGGCGGTTTTTCTATTTCTTACGTAAGCTTATTGGCTTATTCTCTATATAAGAAATTACCCTCTTGATATATTTTATCAAGAGGGTAATAAGTGTTGGACTACCAGGATTCGAACCTAGACAAACAGAACCAAAACCTGTTGTGCTACCATTACACCATAGTCCAATCAGTGCATCTTTCTCAAATGCGTTGCAAAGGTGATGCTTTTTCTTTTATCCACCAAATTTTCGGGCATTTTTTTGCCTGTTTTCTATCATTTCGTAGAGACTTCTGCTACATTAAGCCCTTCCAAGCATTTTTCCAAAGCTTCAATCTCTTCTTCTGTAGTACTCCAATCTGTTACAAAGCGCACGGGTGTGTGCGTTTCTTGCAAAGCACCCCACAGTTCAAAAGAAACTTGTGTAGAGAGGTGTTTTATTACGTCATTGGGAAGAAGGAAAAACTGCTGATTACTGGGAGAATCTATGTAAAGAGAGAAACCTTGTCTCAAGAAAGCTTGTTTCAGTCTCATTGCCATATGAATAGCATGCTCTGAAATACGTTCGTATAAATGCTCCGTAAAGAGGACATCAAACTGCAGACCTAGTAATCTTCCTTTTGCCAAGAGTGCACCATGCTGTTTCATCAAAGGACGAAAATAAGGGAGTAACGATGACCGACTTACCACTACTGCCTCTCCAAACAAAGCTCCTACTTTTGTTCCTCCTATGTAAAATACATCACACAGATGAGCAATTTCTGCCAATGTAAGGTCGCTATTTTCTGCTGCCAATCCATAACCTAATCTTGCTCCGTCTATGTAGAGAGGAATTTCCGCAGTCCTGCATACCTTGTATATAGCTTCCAATTCTGTTTTGCTATAGATAGTGCCCAATTCTGTAGGGTAAGAGATATACACCATACCGGGAGCTACCATATGCTCATAGGTATCGTCCTGATAGAAATTCTTGATGTAAAGCTCTATATCTGTAGCACTAATCTTCCCTTCTCGGGTAGGCAAGACAAGCACTTTATGCCCTGTAGCTTCTATAGCTCCGGTTTCGTGTACATTGATATGGCTACTTTCTGCAGCCAAAACCCCCTCGTGCTTTGCCAATAATCCATCTATTACCGTGGTATTGGTTTGTGTGCCTCCTACCATAAAGAAAACATTACCTTGAGGAAGTTGGCACGCTTCTAAAATACGTTGTTTAGCACTCTCGGTATACGGATCTGTTCCATAACCAGGTGTTTGTTCTCTATTCGTATGAAGAAGACGTTCTAAAATAAGAGGGTGCGCCCCTCTCATATAATCACTATTGAAACTTAGCATCAGCCTATTTTATAATATTCAAAACCATTCTCTTCCAAATACCCTCTCTCATAGATATTTCTACCATCAAAAATGAGCTTCTGTTTCATCGTTTTTTCCAAAACAACCAATGAAGGCATGCGGAATTGTTTCCATTCTGTTACCAAGGATTAAAACCTGTCCAAAAGTACTACAAAGCCTGCAATGCTCATATAAATGCCTATACAAAACGTAGTTTTTGCGCAAATCTATTGGATTTGTGCAATTTCGGTCTATCTTTGCCCCCGAAATTGATAAAACAAACAATATGAAGAAAAAAACATGCCTGACAATGGGGCTACTTTTGGCATCTGTTGCTGTTAATGCAGGAGACTACCTTACCAACACGAATTACAACGCAGCGTTCTTACGCAAATTGGCTACAGGTGCTTCCACAGATATAACTTCTACATTTAGCAATCCTGCCGGTTTAGGTTTCTTGCCTGCAGACGGATTCCATCTTATGTTCAGTGGACAAAGTGCTTATCAAACCAGAAACATTGAGTCTACCACTCCGCTGTGGACAATGAACGGAGAGAATACGACTCGCGAGTTTAAAGGAAAAGCCTCTGCGCCATTTCTTCCTTCTATTATGATGGCTTATAAAAAAGACAACTGGACTATTTCCGGAGGTTTCACGGTAACAGGTGGAGGTGGAAAGGCTTCGTTCGAAGATGGACTCCCTATGTTCAACGCTTTGGTAATAGGTATGACAACTCAACGTACACAAGGAAAGCTATTGCCTTCTATGTACAACATCAATTCTTCACTCACCGGTAGGCAGTTTATTTATGGAGGACAAATTGGTGCTTCTTATCGTGTCAATGACTGGTTATCTGTATTCGGTGGAGGTAGAATGAACTATTTCTATGGTGGATACGAAGGCTATCTCACAGCACAAACCAAAGGAAATAACCCTACAACCCTTACCCAATTTGCCTTAGATATCACACAAACAGGCTGGGGAATTACACCTATGATAGGTGCACACGTAGAATTAGACAAATGGAGCATTGGTTTGAAATATGAATTTAAGACCAATCTAAACATAGAAAACAAAGCCAAGAAATTTGAGATTGGTGCTATACCGGAAGCATATATGGCAGACTATGCACACGGAGTAAATACCCCCAATGATATTCCTGCGTTCTTCTCTGCTGCCGTACAATACAAGGTGCTACCTACACTGCGTGCTACAGTAGAATACCACTTCTTCGACGATAAAAATGCGGGTATGGCATCTGTAAATACAGCCAAAGGAAAAGTAGGAAAAGAAACTACACTGAAACACGGTACACACGAAATTCTCTTCGGTGCAGAATGGGACGTACATGAAAAAGTAACTTTGAGTGCAGGTTACCAGAATACAAACTACGGACTAAGTGATGACTTCCAAACAGACACCAGCTTTTCTTGCGATTCTTACAGCATAGGTTTCGGAGCTCGTTTCCATTTGAGTGAAGTATTGAAATTGGACGCCGGTTATATGTTTACCAATTACAAAGACTACACAAAAGTGTACACCGCTTACAAAGGGATTCCCAAGGTTCCCGGAAAAGATGTATACAGTAGAACAAATAAGGTTTTCGGATTGAGCGTAAGCTATCAGTTCTAACAGCTTCTTTAGTTCCTTATAAATATAAATGAAGCCGAAGGTGGCAGTATCAAAAATCTTTTGAACTGCCACCTTCTTGTCTTATGCCGGTAGAATAAATTTCTTATAAAACCGAGTGTTATTTTCTTTGTTCAAACAGCCATTCTTCGTATAGAGAATACGTTCTATTCGTATCTTTGTTTTGTACCACAGTTTATGTAAACCATTATGGAAGTTTATATAAACTTGCAGGGAAGTTTACATAAACTCAAGTACGAAATAAAGAATAAAAAACAAGGCTATAAAGAAGAGAATTACACACCCCTTGTTGGGTATCACAATGTTCCAATAATACCTTGCCTATATATCAGTTTTATTGAGCAGGGGAAATCATATCAACAAAAAATCGGGTAAGACTTTCAGCACCACTCCATCGTAAGAAATAATATCTATATCTATAGGAATGATGCCCTTATCCTTACTATCCGGAGTTCTTCCCCAAAGTGTTTCTATGACTTTACACTGTCGGCGTAGTTCCTCCGCTGTGCAGGTAGTAGAGAGTAGCACCACCTTATTATAATAATATGAAGCAGTGGCTGAAGTATAGTCCGGCGTATGCCAAATTTTTCCTTTTTCAATCCATACACCCAAATATTTAGTTGCTTGAACAGCACCAATAAGTGTAGAAGGTGTAGGAAGATTGGAGCCGAAACAGAGGAGTGCAATGTGAGCAGACATACTTTTGATGAACTTATATAGAGCAAAAATACGCTTTTCTTCCTACCTTTGTTTATCTATCCTCTATTTCCATAGCGCAACAATGAAATTTATAGCTTTTATTCCTGCCAGATATGGTTCTACTCGTTTTCCTGCCAAGCCTTTGGCTATATTAGGAGGTAAACCCGTCGTACAGCACGTTTACGAACAAGTCTCACAAGTAGTAGCCGAAGTTTATGTGGCTACAGACCATAGAGAAATAGTAGATGCAGTAGAAGATTTCGGTGGAAAAGCGATCCTTACACGTACCAATCATACGAACGGTACAAACCGCTGTATGGAAGCGTACGAACGCTTGCAAACCTCTACAGATTTCATTCTCAATATACAAGGAGACGAGCCTTTTATACAGCCTGCGCAGATACAAGCCGTTATGGACGCGTGCAGGGCACACCCTTATGCCATTCATACCCTTGTGAAAGCCTTTCCCGCTACAACCTCTTGGGAAGAGCTCTGCGATCCACACATACCCAAGGTTATCATAGACAAGGAAGAAAATGCACTGTATTTTTCTCGTGCCACAATCCCCTACTTGAGAGATGTTCCCAAAGATAATTGGGCATCGGCACACACCTATTATAAACATATCGGACTGTATGCTTACCCCGCAGGAGTATTGGAACGCATCGTATCACTCCCTGCTACTCCCTTAGAAACAGGAGAATCTTTGGAGCAACTCCGATGGATAGAATACGGAATACCTGTGCGAGTAGTGAAAACGGACATAGAAACCATAGGGATAGACACTCCTCAAGACTTGACCCGTGCAGAGCAGTACTTACAATCTCAAACAAAAGAAACCAACTTATGACTACATTGAATAGAAACATACCTCCAACAATACAAAACATAGATCAAATATCCATCACCTCACCCCGTATCCATACCTTGAGCAATGGCATACCTGTACATATCATAGAAGGAGGTACAGAAGAGGTTGCCCGTGTAGACCTCGTGATACACAGTGGAACCATACATCAAGAAAAGCCCCTACAGGCTACATTTACGAATGCTATGCTACGCAATTCTACAGTTCGCTATACACAAAGAGAACTCAATGAGAAGCTGGACTACTATGGTGCGTGGCTACAAGCAGGTGTACAGCACCCTGCATCTGTCATTTCACTTTATACCCTGCATAAGTATTTTGCAGAAACGGTAGATTTATTGACTTCTATGCTATTAGAGCCTCTTTTCTTGGCAGAAGAATTGGAAGTGCTGGCTCGTACACGGAAACAGCAATTCGTAGTTTCTTCTCAACGTGTCTCTACTATGGCATACAGAGAACTCTGCAAGCAGGTTTTTGGGAAAAACCACGTCTGTGGACGTACAGCCGGCATAGAAGATTTTGACCTTATTTCCACTATAGACCTGAAACGTTTTCACGCCACACATTATCATTCAGGAAACTGTTCCGTCTATCTATCGGGGAATATCAAAGAAGAGCTATTAGATATATTGGAAGAAAAATTGGGTAAAGCCGTTTGGGGAATACCTGCACCACGCTTGAGTTGCGAAACGGGTACACCTATGCCTATAGGAGAGAAACGAGTACACCTACACAAACCCGATGCACAACAAAGTGCCGTTTTCTTAGGTATGCTGACAATAGAGGACAAGCACCCTGATTATACTTTGCTCAATATGGCAACTACCGTACTGGGTGGTTATTTCGGTTCCAGACTGATGTCCAATATCCGAGAAGAAAAAGGATACACCTATGGTATAGGTGCTTTTATGCAGTCTTATCCTCAAGAAAATCTTTGGGTCATCAGCGCAGAAACAGATCATCAGCACGTAGAACCTCTCATCAAAGAAGTATATTACGAGATGGACAGAATGAGAGAAGAACTCGTACCTATGGAAGAATTCAATATGGTACGAAATTATCTTATGGGTACTACGCTTAGACTCTGCGAAAATGCTTTTTCACTTTCCGAGACCTATCTTTCCAACGACCTATCCGGCGTAGGCACAGACTTTATCTCCCAACAAATAAGGATTTTACAAGAAGCTACACCACAAGATTTTTTACGCATAGCACAAAAGTATTTCTGCAAAGAAAAACTAATAGAGGTTATAGCAGGAGAAAAGTGAAGCGCTTTCTTTGGATAGACTTTCTAAAACTTCTATTTTTGGCTATGGTAGAAACAGAAAAAGGACACATATGAATAAATTTCTTTACATATTTCTTTTGGCTTGGCTTGTAGGAGTGCAAGACCTCTCGGCACAACTCACCGTAGGATATTATAAGTTCAAAGATGGTGCAGAATACACCGGAGAGCTACGTGGACGTGTACCACACGGAAGAGGAAAAACCACATTCAAGACAGGAGATATTTACGAAGGAGAATATGTAAAAGGGAAACGGGAAGGAAAAGGCACTTATACTTTTCAAGACGGAGAAAAATATGTGGGTCAATGGTTTCAAGACCATCAGCACGGAAAAGGTATCTACTATTTTATGAATAATAATAGGTACGAAGGTATGTGGTTCCAAGACTACCAAGAAGGAGAAGGAACTATGTTTTATTACAACGGAGATAAGTACATAGGAACCTGGCAAAAAGATAAAAGAAGTGGACAAGGAAAATACATTTGGGCTGGTGGTGCAGAGTATTTCGGTCAGTGGAAAGAAGACAAGAAAGACGGGCAAGGTACTATGACTTGGGAAGATGGCTCTAAATACTACGGAGAATGGAAAAACGGAGTAAGACACGGTCAAGGCACTTTCCAATACGTCAATGGAGACCTCTATAAAGGTATGTGGGCAAACGATGTACAAGAAGGAAAAGGCATCTACACATTCAGAGATGGAGAAAAATACGAAGGCGACTTTCTGCAAGGAGAACGCACAGGAAAAGGTATCTCTACCTTTACCAATGGAGACAAGTATGTAGGTTCATTCAGAAATGGCTGGCAAGAAGGAGAAGGTACATTCACTTGGGCAAATGGAGCTTACTACAAGGGTCAGTGGAAAGAAGACAAACGCACAGGTACAGGCACCTATAGATGGGCGAATGGAGACGAATATACCGGTCAGTGGAAAAACGATAAAAGAGAAGGACAAGGAACCCTCAAGACTATAGATGGACGTACTTATATAGGAGCTTTCGTAGCAGACAAAGAAGAGGGTAAGGGAGTAGAAATAAACGCCGAAGGCGTAAGATATGAAGGTTTTTTCAAGCAAGGGAAAAAAGACGGTCCTTTCGTAGAAACAGACAGTACAGGTAAGATTCTTCGCAAAGGAACTTATCAGAATGGACGCTTGGTAGACGCAAAGCAATAAACTATTCGCTTCTCTTAGATGAACTTATTTACCTCTTCCATCATAATATGGTACAAGGAAAATGGTCGGAAACTCCCTTGGCGTGGAATTTCTGACCCTTATCGTATTTGGATTTCGGAAATTATCCTTCAGCAGACACGAGTAGTGCAAGGGTACGATTATTACTTGCGTTTCATTCAGCGTTTCCCTGATGTAAACTCGCTCGCTTCAGCCTCAGAAGACGAGGTGCTGAAGTATTGGCAAGGCTTAGGATATTACTCTCGTGCCAGAAATTTGCACTCTGCAGCCCGTAGCATCGTGGAACAAGGAGGATTCCCTACTACTTATGCCGCAGTACGTGCTTTGAAAGGTGTAGGAGATTATACCGCCGCGGCTATCTGTTCATTTGCCTATGGTCAGCCTTATGCCGTTTTAGATGGCAATGTATTCAGAGTCTTGGCACGGTATTTCGGTATAGATATTCCCATAGACAGCACAAAAGGAAAGAAGCTCTTTTCTGCCCTCTCCCAAGAAATGCTGAATGCCACAGCACCAGCCTTGTACAATCAAGCTATTATGGATTTTGGTGCTTTGCAATGCACTCCTGCCTCCCCCTCTTGTAGCACTTGTCCGCTCATAGAAACTTGTGTAGCTTATAGAGAAAACACCACGTCCCTCCTCCCTATTAAAGCAAAGAAGATCAAGGTTACACATCGCTACTTCCAATACTTCTTTGTGGAACAAGGCACCCATACTTACCTCATCAAGAGAGATCAAAAAGATATTTGGAAAGGACTTTATGAATTGCCTCTTATAGAGACAAATGCTCCCTGCAGTTTAGAAGAAATACTGGCATCGGAGGCGTTCCAAACGGTATTCCCTGCATCGCAGATACAAACGATACGTAGAATAGAAAAAGATCAAAAACACGTCCTTACACACAGGGTCATTCACGCAGATTTATATAAGGTGAAGGTAAAAGAGGAATTCACACTACCTTCCCCATTCTTCAGAGTAGAAATAATGGAAGTGGAGAAATATGCGTACCCTCGCTTGCTTGATCATTTTTTTTCTCTACTTTTGGCAAACTAACTAAAAGAAACACAACGATTATGTCATTGAATAAAGTTCAACTAATAGGGAATGTAGGAAAAGACCCGGAAGTAAGATACTTAGATGGAGGAGTAGCGGTAGCACAATTTTCTTTGGCTACTACAGACCGTGCTTACACTTTGGCCAATGGGACACAAGTACCGGAACGTACAGAATGGCATAACATTGTGCTTTGGAGAGGTTTGGCAGAGGTAGCAGAAAAGTACGTAAAAAAAGGAGACAAGCTCTATATAGAAGGGAAAATACGTACCCGCTATTACGACGATGCCAATGGCGCAAAGAGATCCATCACAGAAATTTTTGCAGACAATATGGAAATGCTTACTCCACGCAGTAACAATGCAGGAGTTACAACTCCGCCTCCGGCACCTGTGGCATCGGCAACTTCTGCTTCTACTACTGTAACAGAAAAAGAAGACTTACCTTTCTAAAAAGGTAACTCTCTACAGAGAAAATGTGTTTTCTTCTCTCTACAGCTTGGTATGCTGAGGGCGTGAAAATACAAGTATGAACTAAAAACAACATCTTTGGACTCAGACTCGAATTTACAAGTCTTCGTAGACTTATTTCAAGGTATCACACTGCATACACCTTCTTTGGGTGCAATCATTGCGCTAATCTTGGCAGGGCTACTCTTGGTAGCCTCCGGTTTTATTTCTGCTTCGGAAATAGCTTTCTTTTCTCTTACTCCCAATGATTTAAGCGAAATAGAGGAAGAAGAGCACCCTTCGGATATTCGTATCAAACAGTTATTGGCAGATTCGGAACGTTTATTAGCCACAATTCTTATATCCAATAACTTTGTCAATGTAAGTATCGTTACACTGTGCAATTACTTCTTTATGGAAGTGATAGACTTTGGAAATGCAGAGCTATTGAAGCTCTTACTTATGACAGTTATCTTGACTTTCTTCCTGCTTCTCTTCGGAGAAATTATGCCCAAAATTTATTCTTCTCAGCACACTCTCCCCTTTGCGAGAAAAGTGGTGCCTATGTTAGTGTTTCTCAGAAAGCTGTTCAGCCCTATCAGTAGCGTGCTGGTAAAGTCTACGTTCTTTATGAACAAAATCGTACAACGCCAAAAGAATACCGGGCTTTCTATGGACGAACTTTCTCAAGCATTGGAACTTACGGACAAGGAAGAGCTGAAAGAAGAAAGCAATATGCTGGAGGGTATCATACGCTTTGGAGAAGAAACCGTAAAGGAGGTAATGACGTCCCGAGTGGATATGGTAGACTTGGAAGTAGATACACCTTTCTCGGAAGTAATGAAGTCCATTGTAGAAAATGCTTATTCTCGCATACCTGTCTACGAAGAAAGTCGAGACAATATAAAAGGAGTCCTCTACATAAAAGACCTTTTACCACACCTATCAAAAGGAGATGATTTCTCGTGGAAACAACTCATACGCCCTGCTTATTTTGTGCCGGAGACAAAGATGATAGACGATTTGCTCCGAGATTTTCAGGCAAACAAGATACACATAGCTATTGTAGTAGATGAATTCGGCGGTGTATCCGGACTTGTTACTATGGAAGATATTATAGAGGAAATCGTAGGCGAGATAAACGATGAGTATGATACCGAAGAGAAGCCCTACATACAGATAGACGAACATAACTATATCTTTGAGGGAAAAACTCTCTTGGTAGATTTCTATAGAATAACCCAAACAGATGCGGAACTTTTTGAAGACACAGCAGGCGAAGCAGATACCTTGGCTGGTTTGATATTGGAAATGAAAGGAGCTTTTCCCAAGCGTAGAGAAGTGCTTACCTGTTTGGACTACAGGTTTGAAGTTTTGGATATGGACAACAGACGTATCCTTAAAGTAAAAGTTACCACTCCCCAATCTTAGTTTATGCCATTGCTTGCACGCATACAGCAAGGAAGTGCTACTCTTGGCATTTGGAACGTAGAAGAAACAGCACAGGAATTGCGTAAACTGCTCACTTCTCCTCTTTCTTACGATGCAGAATTATCTCGTTACAAACTCCCCAAGCGCAAAATAGAATACTTGGCTGCTCGTGTATTGCTTAAATCGCTTTTGGGGGAAGAGATTTTCGTGCATTACACTGCTACAGGAAAACCCTATATACAAGAGGGAGGCTTTCTGTCTATATCTCACAGTGGTGCTTATGTAGCAGTTATCATTCACCCTTCTGCTGCCGTAGGTATAGATATAGAAAGCTACAGCGACAAGGTAGATACGCTTTTTCCTAAGTTTATGAGTACGGAAGAGTGCAAGCCGATAGCAGACTATCCTCTCATAGAGAAAAGATGGCACTACTTACTCCATTGGTCAAGCAAAGAAACCCTCTACAAACTTCTCTCCACACAAGGCATTGACTTCCGAAAAGATTTCTTTATCCCACCTTTTGAACGAAAGGAAAGTGGGAGTTTCTCTTTTGTGTATACACGTACAGAAGAGCATTACGAAGTACAATACCTCTGTCATAAAGACTTTGTCTGTACGTGGTGCATAGCCTCTTTATAAACCTTCTTCCCTTACCTCATCTACGCAACGATTCAGTATTTCATTGAACCGATAAGTACGTTTCAGTTGTGCGGCAGCCCACTCTACAAAGTCGGGACGCAAGAAGTCTTCTACACTTATCTTCTTATATAGTTCATAAGAACGTAGCCTGTAATAGTCTGCATACGTATCTGTGGCAGCAAAACCACGTGGTATTTTCTTATAAGCAGTATCCCAAGGCAAATGAAAATCCGAACATTCTTGCAGTGCCTCTATAAGGGGTGCGCTATGGTGTGCAAATTCTTCTCTGATACGTTTCTGCACTGCCGGTGTAGGGTTATAAAGCCCCGAGCACAGCAGGAAGGTATCTTCTATAGGTTCTATATGCAAATAATAACCTGCATACCCCGAATTCTTTCCATAAGGACAAGCATAAACGCAGAAATGATTCTTATAAGGCGGGCGATCTCTGTGGAAACGCAAGTCGTGATAAATCCGAAAAGTAGCGTCTTTCAGTGTCAGTCCTACGAGGCGTGTATCAAAGTGCGAGAGATTTTCTATAAGATCTATAGAAAGTGCATCAAATTTCTTTTTGGCTGCATCGTATTGAGCTTTGTGGGTGGTGAACCATTCTTTGTGATTGTTCTTTGCTAAATCTTCTAAGAACGCTAAAACAGTTTTCATTATGAGGTGTATTGCTAAGAAAAAAACTGGAAGCATAATCCTTTCGGCTTTACTCCCAGTTCTTGAATTATAGTGATTGTTTGTAGCTTTTTACTTGGCGAAGCTGACTGCTCTGGTTTCTCTGATAACAGTAATTTTCACTTGTCCGGGATAAGTCATTTCATCTTGTATTTTCTTGGCTATCTCTGTAGAGAGTGTTTCTGTTTCTATATCTGTGATCTTATCCGCTCCTACTATGACACGTAGTTCTCTACCGGCTTGTATAGCGTAGGTTTTGGTTACACCGGGATAAGACATCGCTATTTGTTCCAAGTCATTCAAACGTTTGATGTAAGCCTCTACTATCTCTCTACGTGCGCCGGGGCGTGCACCGGAAATAGCATCGCAAACTTGTACGATAGGTGCTATGAGGCTGGTCATTTCCACCTCATCGTGGTGCGCTCCTATGGCATTGCATACGTCCGGTTTTTCCTTGTATTTCTCTGCCAACTTCATACCCAAGAGTGCGTGTGGCAATTCCGGTTCATCGTCCGGCACTTTACCTATATCGTGCAACAGACCTGCTCTTTTGGCTTTCTTGGGATTGAGTCCAAGTTCTGCCGCCATAACAGCACAGAGATTGGCTGTTTCTCTGGAGTGTTGGAGAAGGTTTTGACCATAAGAAGAGCGGTATTTCATCTTACCTACTATACGTATGAGTTCCGGGTGTAAACCGTGAATACCCAAGTCTATGGTGGTGCGTTTACCTGTTTCTATGATTTCCTCTTCTACCTGCTTTCTTACTTTGGATACCACTTCCTCTATGCGTGCAGGGTGGATACGTCCATCTTGCACAAGCTGGTGAAGTGCCAAGCGTGCTATCTCTCTTCTCACAGGGTCAAAAGCAGAAAGTACGATAGCTTCCGGAGTATCGTCTACGATGATCTCCACACCTGTAGCCGCTTCCAAAGCACGGATATTTCTACCTTCTCTACCTATGATACGTCCTTTTATTTCGTCCGATTCTATGTGGAAAACAGTAACAGAATTTTCTATGGCAGTTTCTGTAGCTACACGCTGTATAGACTGGATAACAATGCGTTTTGCTTCTTTATTGGCACTCAGACGAGCGTCTTCCATAATGTCATTGATGTAAGATTGCGCCTGAGTATTGGCTTCTTCTTTAAGAGAGTCTATGAGTTTTTCTTTGGCTTCTTCTGCAGAAAGACCAGAGAGAGTTTCCAGTTTACAACGTTCTTGTGCTTGGAGTGCCAGCAATTCCTCTTTTCTTTTTTCTACGATAGCTATTTGCTCGTCCAAGTTGGCACGCACAGCTTCTGCCTCGTCTCTTTTACGCTGCATTTCTTCTGTTTTCTGCGTGAAGGTAATTTCTTTTTGTTTGAGCCTGTTTTCTATCTGTTGTACTTTCTGATTACGGGCATTGAATTCTTTTTCCAATTCTGCTTTCTGGTTCAAGTACTTTTCCTTGGCTTCCAGCATCTTGTTTTTCTTGAGTACTTCGCTTTCTGCTATTGCATCATTGATGATTTTCTCTGCCTTCACTTTCAGCACATACTTGTATAAGAGATGTGCCAAGACAGCTCCTACGAGAAAGCAAATAATAGGTATCAGTATTTCCATAAAATTTTTATATGCTTAATATTTAATTGTTTACTAATAAAAACGCACAAACAGGGAGAAACCTTGAAAGAGTTCCTACTTGTTTGTGCGCGATATATATATTGTCTATTGATACTCTGCGGTGTCAGCGTGGGAGATCGGTAATACCGTCTGTCCCTTCTATACTGCGTTCTATTTCTGCCAGCCATTGCGTTATTTTCTCCGCATAAGGCTGTGTATCGTTTCTTTTCTCAATACGCCGGTTCACATACGCCAACTGTAGTGCCACGAGTGTCCAATGAAATTTCTCGCTATCTTCCGGGTACAGGTTTCTGTACTTGTTCAGAAGTTGGTCTATGAGCTTTCCAGCCGCTCTGTAAACTTCTTCCTCTGCACGTGGTATGCGCAGGGGATATCGTTCGTTATCTATCAATAGATTTATTCGTAATTTCTCGCCGTCCATGTCTATAGTTTACTGTAGGTTTAGTCGCTCAGTAAAGCGATACACTTGTCGACTTCGCGCACAAGGTGGTTTATGCGTTTCTTTGCTTCTTGGACATCTTCTTTATGCCCCAGCGCACACGCCATCTTGAGATAGGTGTATTGGTTTTCTAATGTTTCCAGCTCTTCTTTCAGTCGCTTTATATCTGTTTCTTTTTCTTCTAAGAGCGACTGTAGGGAGGCTATTTCCTTCTTTTGTTGTTCATATAGATAGATGAAATGCCTCAATTTTCCTTCAAAGTTCTGGAGCAATAGCTTTCCTTCTTCCATACTACACCTATATTTATGGACAAAGATAGACTATAAAAAAAGATGCAGGAAATAAAAAACATCTTTTTTCTGAGAAAGGTTACTTTTTGCGTTGTTTTTTCTGCAAATGAAGAAAGTATCATAACTCCGAAAAGAGTATCCGAATATGTCCTTTTATTGGAATTATACAGAAGAGCAAGTCCTAATGCAGATAACAACGTAGAGAATATGATACGATGCAATAGCCTCAGCGAAAGCATTGCTATGCGATTCCCTCAAATTATAGCACTTAGTGAAAGGAGATAGAAAAGAAACTGCACAAAATCACTACTTCAAACAG
>JALEQJ010000030.1 GCA_022764505.1 Phocaeicola sp.
CTTGGTGCATTCCAGACACCGCTCTGTCGACAATTTTATTATCAATCTATGCGCTGCATTAGCTGCCTATTCATTTTTTAACAATAAGCCAAATGCACTGCCTGTCTACATTGAAAACACACCACAATTGGCTCTTTTCTAGAAATGCTTATCCCGAACTCACGTAAGGTCTGGTTAGCATAAGACAAGTAGAGCAGGAGATGAAATAAAAAAGAGAAAGAGAATATGTCTATTCAGACACACCCTCTTTCTCTTTATGAAGGGGAGAAAATAGGTTTTTATGAAGTCTGTTTATTATTTAAGTTCGTGGAATGCCTTTGCTATATTGGTGGCTATTTCTTGAAATTCTTCCGGAGAGAAGGATAGTTTGGGATTGGAAAAAAGCATATCTCCTTCCTTTTCCATAGGTATGAGGTGGATATGTGCGTGTGGTACTTCCAGTCCTATCACTGCTGTTCCTACTTTTTTGCAAGGATAAGCTAGTTTGATAGCTTGTGCCACTTTTTTTGCGAAGATATGCAGTGCACCCAATGTATCATCGTCTAAATCATAGATGTAGTCTACTTCTGCTTTAGGAATGACCAATGTATGTCCTTTTACAAGTGGAAAAATATCCAGAAAAGCATAGAATTGTTCTGTTTCTGCTACTTTGTAGGAAGGGATTTCTCCGGCTACAATTTTAGAAAAAATACTTGCCATAATTGCTTCGGTATTAAATGGGATAATAATATAAAAGGCAGACATAACAAGTATGTCTACCTTTTATATTAAAATGATATGCTCAAAATTTCTAATGTGATTTTTCCTTTTGGAATGGTGATTTCCACGATATCTCCTACTTTCTTGCCCAATAAGCCTTGTGCTATAGGAGTCGTAACAGAGATTTTACCTTCTTTTAGGTTGGCTTCGCTCTCTGATACGATAGTATAGGTCATCTTCGCATTATTGGCAAGATTTTTTAGTTCTACTCGTGTCAGAATCTGTACAGAATCTGCTGTAAGTTTAGATGTATCTATGATTTTGGCTTCGCTTATAGTGGCTTTGAGCTGGTTAATTTTCATTTCCAGTAAGCCTTGTGCTTCTTTTGCCGCATCGTATTCTGCATTTTCCGAGAGGTCTCCTTTGTCTCTTGCTTCTGCTATAGCATTTACAATTTTAGGACGCTCTACAGACTCCAGTTGTTTTAATTCTGCTACCAGTTTTTGATAGCCTTCTTCGGACATATATGCCATATTTCCTCCTTTTAATTATTTTAGTAAAGTGTTTATCGGATAATAAAAAAGAATTCCGACAACGTTCTGTCGGAACTCTCTATTTTTCTGTTACAAAGATACGTTCTTTTATGATAGGAAACAAAACTTTTTCCTCTTAAAACGTATGTATAAGTATTTTATCTTTTACAAGAGTTGTTTTATACGTTCGTTTAAGTCTGTTTTCCCATCTACCTTGATGCTAATCTCATTTTGTTTATTGATAAGATACATGGTAGGTAGGCTTTGTACACCATATAGATTGATGAAAGGTGAATATACACCTTGAGGATCTCTTACACATATCCATGGAAGTGCATCGGCTGCCGTTTTCCAGAAATGCTCATCTCCATCAAAAGACACTTGGAAAATTTCTAATCCCTGAGATGCGTATTTGTTATAAAGTTCCCTCAGTAATAGGTTATGTGCAGATGCGTTTTCTCCAGAGTAGATGGTGAAGTCTAATAAAACGACTTTTCCTTTCTGTGCTGTCAGGCTCTTCAGATTGCCATTAACATCTCTCAATGGTATATCAATGAGTGAAGCTTCTTGGATTTTATCCTCAGGGATTTCTATTTCCTTGGTAACCGGTTTGTGTGTGTTACGCATTCCTCTGATGACAGTATTGTATAGATTACGGGATCTATCTGCATGTGGGTAAGCTTGATTTAGACTGGTAGCTACAGCGGCAAAGGCTTTGTTGTCTTCTCTATTTGTAAGCGGGTCAAATAGTAAGTAACCATTGAGTTCTTGATACAAAGCAAAATAAGCATACGAAGTATTGGGGTGCTTATATATATAATCTCGTTTTACTTCTTCTTTATATTCTTGTATCAGTGTAGATACGCTATCTCGTAGTTGTGTAATAGAAAGAGATGTTTTTCCCAATAGATTGACACGCTCTTGTAGTTGAGCTTGTTTTGTAACCAGTTCTTTAATTTTCTCGTTGTTCTCATTATTTATAATAGAGTATCCCAAAGAGAAATTCTTGACATCTGCCGAAACTGAAATAGTTTCTGTGGAGTCTACAGAAAGGTGAATGACATTTTTTCCTATACGCAGTCTGTAGAAGTCTGGAGATTCCGGTTGTGGTTGCTTAAAATCAAACTTCCCACTGCTACCTAATTTTGTAGAATCTAATATCTCAATGCCATTGAGGGCACTATGTTCCAAATAAAGTATCTCGTTTTCTGTACCGGAAATTTCACCTTTGATATGAAAGGAGGGTGTAGTATCACAGCTTGCCAAAGCTATTGAAATAAGAGATATGCCGATTAAATTCTTTTTCTTCATAACAATTTACGTATTACGTTGCAAAGGTATTCCATTTTCGCAAAATGTCAGATATTTTGGACTTTTTTGTTGGTGAGACTTTCTCATTATATAATTATGATGCAGTCTGTATACAAAAAAGGAGCATCAAAATTTTGATACTCCTTTCTGTGGTATTTCTGTTCTTAGTCTGTGATACGCTTATTGAAGAAAATGTGTGTAACAAGACCTATAATTCCTAAGCAGAGGGTGCAACCCAACACGAAATTATTATTGACATTTCCTGTAAAGTAAGCGATCATAAGTATGATTGCAGATAAAATGATGATGAACAATCCTAAGTTTTTTAATAAGCCTTTCATATCTATGCTTTTAATGTTTTTATTTTCGTGCCACAAATTAAAGCATAATTCTCCTACTATAAAAATTATTTGCTTGAAATTTGAGATTTGCATATTGCTCTATATTGCTTGATAGGTATATAGTCTTAGACTATATCTTCTTGCTATCTACATATATTTAAGTATAAATTTGATGTTTCAGTTTATGATTCCCATTCACAATCCCTAATTTTAGGTATTGTAGTTGGGAAGAAAGTTTGCGAATTTTGCAAACGATAAGATATTATACTCAGATTGATGCAAACGACAAAAGAATATATACGGAAGTTGTTGCTGAATACAGCTCGAGAAGCTTTTTTGGAGAAAGGCTTTAAAAATGTATCTATGCGTGAGATTTCCAAACGGTCGGGCGTTGGTTTGAGCAATATATACAATTATTATTCCAGTAAAGATGATTTATTGGCAATTGTATTACAACCGCTATTTGATGCGATGAATAGTATGTTGGAGAATCATAACCGACCGGAGCATTTTTCTCTTGATATATTTATTTCAGAGGAATATCATCGTGCTTCTATGAAAGAGGTGATGCGTGTAGTTACTCTCTATCGTAAAGAGTTTAAGTTGTTGTTTCTCCATGCACAAGATTCTCGATTTAAGGATTATTGGGAGCAGTGGGTAGAGAAAAGTACAGCAATAGGAATGGTATATATGGATAGAATGAAAGCACTCTATCCTAATTTGAATACAAGTGTTTCTCCTTTTTTTATGCACTTTACCGGTTATTGGTGGATTAGCATGATGAGAGAAGTTGTGTTACATGAAAATCTTTCTGGAGAGGAAATAGAATGTTTTATCAGTGAATATATTTATTTCAGTACGGGAGGGTGGAAATAACTCATGGGTGTAGAGATATAGGGGGAATACATAGCCACGTTCTTTGGTCTTGTTCGATACACGACAGTCATCTATTATATGATTGTCTATAGAAACATGCGACCATTCGTTTCCTGCTATTTGTCGGCAAGTTAAAAGTGCTATATT
>JALEQJ010000032.1 GCA_022764505.1 Phocaeicola sp.
AAGGGTTGGGCTGTTCGCCCATTAAAGTGGCACGCGAGCTGGGTTCAGAACGTCGTGAGACAGTTCGGTCTCTATCTATCGTGGGCGTATGAAATTTGCGTGGCTCTGACACTAGTACGAGAGGACCGTGTTGGACTGACCTCTGGTTTATCGGTTGTGCCGCCAGGTGCATTGCCGAGTATCTACGTCGGGATCGGATAAGCGCTGAAAGCATCTAAGTGCGAAGCCGGCCACAAGATTAGATTTCTTAGGGTCGTTGTAGACTACAACGTTGATAGGATGTAGGTGTAAAGATGGAGACATCATAGCCGAGCATTACTAATTGCCCGTGTACTTTTATTATCCGCTAAGTTTGATGATTTATTTTAAGCTTATTAGTTCGTTTATTCTTTTCTTGTTGATGTCTTAGATCCTTTTTTACGGTTTTAAGGTGATTATAGCGCGAAGGTTCCACCTCTTCCCATTCCGAACAGAGCAGTTAAGCTTCGTCGCGCCGATGGTACTGCGTATAGTGGGAGAGTAGGTCGTCGCTTGTTTTATTAATTACTTCCCTTGTTTCTTTCATAGAAATGAGGGAAGTTTTTTATGCCCTTTTCTTGCCTGCATTCTCTTCTCTTTCTGACTATATAGAAAGTAGATAGAAGTGCGAAAGAGGAAAAGGAAATAAGTAAAAAGCAAATAGGGTATATCAGTAACGATATACCCTATTTGCTTCTTATAAAGATAGCTCACCGTTAAGGTCGATGAAAACCTGATGTTTTCACAACGGAATAATCCTTATTGTGAATAGCGATTCAAATTAGTACTGCAAATATAATGTTTTTTTACACTTTATGGTTGGAATTGTAGTAAAAAATGTAAATTTGTAACAAAAGAAATAGATTCAACCTATGAAAACAATATTCGGATTAGACTTGGGCGTAGCCAGTGTAGGCTGGGCAGTCATCAAAGAACGAGAGCAAATAGAAGAGCAAACCAGAATAGAAGGTGCCGGTGTAAGAATTTCTTCTTTAGATGGGAGTGTAGTATCTGCTTATAAAAGAGGAGAAAGTATAGGTACTAATGTTGCACGTACTCAAAAGCGTGGTATGCGCAGGAACCTGCAACGTTATAAATTGCGTAGAAAAAACTTGCGGGAATGTCTTTTGCGCTATGGTTGGATAAAACCTGATACTTTTTTGAACGAAGTAGGGCAGACACGCTTTTATACTTACGAACAGCGTGCTAAAGCAACTACAGAACGTATCTCTTTGGAAGATATGGCGAGAGTACTGCTGATGATCAATAAGAAACGTGGCTATAAAAGCAATAGAAAAGATAATACGACAGAGGATAAGAAGCAGAGTGCATATTTAGAGTCTATCAAAGAGAAATCCAATGCGCTGAAGCAACAGACATTGACCATAGGGCAATATCTTTGGAATATAATAGAGCAGAGTGGACATAATCGCCTGAGAGGTTTGGTTTTTTATCGGAAAGAATATCTCAATGAGTTAGAAACTATTTGGAAAAAACAAGCAGAGTTTAATCCGGAAGAGTTTACGGCTACACGCTACAAAGAAATAGAACAAATTATCTTCTATCAGCGGGAGTTGAAAAGTTGTAAGGAGTTGATTGCTCATTGTGAATTGGAGCAAGAAATCTGTACAACAAAAGGAGCAGATGGGAAAGAAATCCATTATACAAAAGCTCCTAAAGTTTGTCCAAAGTCTTCACCTATTTATCAAGAGTTCAAAATTTGGCAACGTCTCAATGATGTGGTATTGTTTCAAAAAGACGAAATTCGCCCATGGAAATCTGTAGGAGCCTTGCGCGAACGCCTACAGACGCCAGAGGACTGGGAAGATGCACGTGTACGTCCTCTCACAGACGAAGAGAAAAAGCTACTCTTTGATAAACTTTCTTTTGTGAAAGAATTGAAGCAAGAGGCTGTATTAACTTCCCTTTTCGGTAAGGTGCATCATTGGAATATGAACTTTGAGAAATTGGAAGGAAATATTACTTTGGCACAACTATATAGTAAATATAAAGCAGCGTATGTTGAGATAGAGAAGAAGCAGCCTAAGGGTAAGACTGATGTCGAGAAATATAAAATGCTGTATGATTATTTTAAGAAAGGAGATAACCCTCTCTATAGAAATACTTTCTATTTTGACAGCACCTTGGAAGGAAAAGCTTTTGAGAAACAAGCATTTTACAGGCTTTGGCATTTGTTATACTCTTATACGGCGGATAATTCTCTTTCCGGGCAGCAGAGTCTTATAGAAAAGTTGGAAACCACCTTTGGCTTCCCAAAGCTTTTGGCGGAGACACTTTCTACCATACATTTCCCAGACGGTTATGCTTCTCTCAGTACCAAAGCCATCAGAAAGATATTGCCATTTATGAAGCAAGGGCAACAGTATAGCGAGGCTTGCGAGTCTGCGGGTTATAGACATTCTGCTCGTTCTCTTACAAAAGCAGAGATAGCAGAGAAAACATACGTGCCTTCTTTGGAACTGTTGAAGAGGAATAGCTTGAGAAATCCTGTAGCAGAAAAAATGCTCAATCAAATGATCCACGTAGTGAACCAACTCACTGCTACCTATGGACGTCCTGATGAGATACGGGTAGAAATGGCAAGAGAACTCAAAAAGAATGCCGATGAACGCAAGAATTTGAGTCAAGCGATAGTTAAAAATGAGAAAGATAGACAGCGTATCGTGCAGATATTGGAGAAGGACTATCATATCCAAAATGTAAAGAACTCACAAATAGAAAAATATCGTTTATGGGAGGAACTGAAAGACAATGGATACAAAACGTTATACTCAGACCTGTATGTAGATATATATGATTTGCTTAAAACTGAAGGTGGTTCAAAGTATAATGTAGAGCATATTATTCCTCGTTCTGTACTTTTTGATAATAGTTTTCACAATAAGACGATAGAACTTCGTACTGTCAATGAGCAGAAAGGAAATGAAACCGCATACGATTATATGCGAGGAAAAGGTGCGAATGCTTTGGATTGTTATATACAGCGTGTGAAGGATCTGTATGCCAAGAAGGCTATCAGTGGGAAGAAAAAGGATTATCTGTTAATGAGTGCAGAGGAACTACCGCAAGACTTCTTAGCACGAGATTTGAAGATGACGCAGTATATCGCTCGTGAAGCCGTGAAACGATTGGAGAGTTTAGCTCCTCGTGTTATGGCTACTACAGGTTCCATTACCAGTGCTTTGAGAGATAGATGGGGGCTAATAGACATCATAGCACAAGTACATAGGGGAGAAGAAGTTTTATCAAATGTAGAACAAGAGGAAGATGGTAAAGGTGGTAAACGCATAGACCATCGTCATCATGCTTTGGATGCTTTGGTTGTGGCACTCACAAAGCCTGCCATTGTGCAACATTATAATACGCTTTCTTCTCATGCTCGTGGAGAGAAAAATTATATAACGGAAAGTGTTTTGAGTATCCCTATTTCAAATCTGAATAAAGATAGCTTCCGTGCTTTGATAAAAGATGAATTGAGAAAAATCCTAATCTCTAATAAAGCCAATAATAAAGTGCTGACCTCGCATATCAATAAGGCTAAACCTTATGTAGATGTTCAGAAAGATAAATTGCAACATACATGGACGGTAAGAGGTGCATTGCACGATGAAACTATATATGGGCAGATAAAAAATCCGGAACGTCCCGAAGAAAAAATATTTACCATTAGAAAAGAAGTCAATAAGGATTTCAAAGCAGAGTATATAGATAGAGTGGTAGATGCTGCTGCAAGAAAGGTGTTAAGAGAAAGATTGGCTGCCTTTGGTGGAGATACGAACCAAGCATTTGCCAACTTGGAAGAACAGCCTATTTGGCTATCCCAAGAGAAAGGCATAGCGATCAAGAAGGTTACCTTGCAAGTAACCGATAAACCTATTCCATTGCGCTTACAGAGAGATGTACATGGGCAAGTGATCAAAGATAAAGAAGGAAATCCACAGTTCACGCATTTTGCTAATACTAACAATAATCATCATGTAGCTTTTTATCGGACACCTAGTGGAAAAGTGGAAGAACGTATGGTTAGTTTTTATGAAGCAGCAAAGCGTGGTATAGCAGGTTTACCCATAATAGATAGAGATTATCGTAAAGCTGATGGATATGAATTCCTTTTCACTCTCAAGAAAAATGAATATGTGGTATTCCCGAGTGTGGAAGGAGAACCGGCTTTTGACCCACGCACGATAGATCTTACAGATGTAGCTAATGTGGAGAAAATATCTCCTTATTTATTTAGGGTGCAGAAAATCTCTTCTTGTGATTATGGTTTTAGACATCACGCAGACACCTCCACAGAAAGAGAGAAAAAGTTTCAAAACATCACGTGGAAAAGAATTAGATCATTAGAAAATAATAGTTTCTTAGGTCTTGTCAAGGTGCGTTTGAACCATATAGGAAGAATCGTGTCGGTAGGGGAGGAGTAAAGTGGATAGCTTTTTCCTCTACTGCTATCCACCACCATATAAGTAGAAGAAAGTGAAACTCTCAATACTACGCTTATGATAAAGAAGACTTTGTATTTTGGCAATCCTGCCTACTTATCTTTGAAAGATAAACAGTTAGTGATTAAACTACCGGAAGTAGAAAAGTCTGAGTATTTTTCTTCTTCTCTGAAAGAGGTACATAGTGTAACAAAGCCCATAGAAGATATAGGTGTGCTGGTGCTGGATCATCAACAAATCACCATAACGCAAGGAGTTTTGGAAGCTTTATTGGAAAACAATGTCGCAGTGATTACTTGCGATAAGCGTTCTCTTCCTGTAGGACTGATGCTTCCACTCTATGGACATTCTACGCAGAATGAACGTTTCAGAGAGCAGATAGATGCTTCTGTCCCTTTGCGAAAACAACTTTGGCAGCAAACCATTCAAACAAAAATAGCCAATCAGGCTGTTGTATTAGAACAATGTACCGTAGATATCTATCCTTGTATGAGAATCTGGAGTACAGAAGTGCGTAGTGGAGATACAGAGAATATGGAAGCTCGTGCTGCTGCTTTCTATTGGAAACACCTATTTAAGCAGATATGTTCGGATTTCAAACGAGAGCGAGAAGGAGAAGCTCCCAATCATTTACTCAATTATGGTTATGCTATTCTCCGTGCTGTAGTGGCACGTGCCTTGGTATGTGCAGGCTTGCTTCCTACACTGGGGATTCATCATCATAATAGATACAATGCTTATTGTCTGGCAGATGACCTGATGGAGCCTTATCGCCCTTATGTAGATCTTTTGGTCTATGACATGGTGCTTAAACAAGGTGCAAATATCCCGTTGAATAAAGAAATCAAGGCAGAACTCTTAGCCATTCCTACTATGGACGTCTGTATAGGCGGGAAGAAATCTCCTCTTATGGTAGCTGCCGGACTTACGGCATCTTCTCTTAGGAAATGTTTTTCGGGAGTACAGCGAAAGATTTTATATCCTTTACTGTAGAAAGGAGAATACTATGCAAGAATGTATCAGCAAATATAGAGTTATGTGGGTGTGGGTACTCTTTGATCTCCCTACAGAGACAAAGAAGCAACGAAAAATGGCAGCCGAATTTAGAAAATCACTGATACAAAATGGGTTTCAAATGTTTCAATTTTCTATTTATATGCGGCATTGTGCCAGTGTAGAGAATGCAGAGGTGCATAAACGGAGGGTAAGATCTATTTTACCTGCAGAAGGGAAAGTTTGTATTATGGGACTTACTGATGCTCAATTTGCCAATATGCAGATTTTTTATGGGGCTAAGAGTTATAAGACTCCTCCACCTCCTATGCAGTTAGAATTGTTTTAGTATTGAAGTAATAGTAGAAAAGGAGAAATCAAGTTTTTGTACTTGGTTTCTCCTTTCTTCTTACTTCTTTTTTTGTTCTAATTTTTCTTGTAATCTACTACTTAATAGGCGATTATAAGGTTTCAGCTGTTGTTTATAGAACAAAGATACTAATTTGAAAGCTAATCACAACCAGGCGAAAGCTAATAAAGCTAATATCTTGCTGTTGTTTATAGAACAAAGATACTAATTTGAAAGCTAATCACAACAACTCCAAGTTCACAAAATCTTGCCATTGTGCTGTTGTTTATAGAACAAAGATACTAATTTGAAAGCTAATCACAACTTGCGTACACATACACCACGGCATCATCGTGCTGTTGTTTATAGAACAAAGATACTAATTTGAAAGCTAATCACAACTCTGGTGGTTATCTCCCCGACCCTAATAAGCTGTTGTTTATAGAACAAAGATACTAATTTGAAAGCTAATCACAACTCTCGCAAAATGATTTCATTTTGTCCGGGTGCTGTTGTTTATAGAACAAAGATACTAATTTGAAAGCTAATCACAACCAATTTCCTTTTGCTTTGCAACCCATTCGGGCTGTTGTTTATAGAACAAAGATACTAATTTGAAAGCTAATCACAACTTAACTCCCTTCTTTTGTAACTTGCTTATCGCTGTTGTTTATAGAACAAAGATACTAATTTGAAAGCTAATCACAACCAAAATCTGTAAAGCAGTTTTTCAAATTCTGCTGTTGTTTATAGAACAAAGATACTAATTTGAAAGCTAATCACAACATATCACTCTGTATTTACAATGTTATTACGCTGTTGTTTATAGAACAAAGATACTAATTTGAAAGCTAATCACAACCAGGGTTAGGAGTGTATCCACTATCAGGTGCTGTTGTTTATAGAACAAAGATACTAATTTGAAAGCTAATCACAACCGCACCTCGCTATTATAGCTATAAAACTAAGCTGTTGTTTATAGAACAAAGATACTAATTTGAAAGCTAATCACAACTTATTGTGCAGGATACACTAATAGTGCTTTGCTGTTGTTTATAGAACAAAGATACTAATTTGAAAGCTAATCACAACTGCACCACACAAGTTCACTTCGTTGGCGTAGCTGTTGTTTATAGAACAAAGATACTAATTTGAAAGCTAATCACAACTGTAGCTGTCGTAGCCAATACGAATGTATCGCTGTTGTTTATAGAACAAAGATACTAATTTGAAAGCTAATCACAACTAATGGCTTCGGTTCTTTCACGACTGAACAGCTGTTGTTTATAGAACAAAGATACTAATTTGAAAGCTAATCACAACGATAATGAGGTTAAAAAACGAACTATGACTGCTGTTGTTTATAGAACAAAGATACTAATTTGAAAGCTAATCACAACTCTCGGCTGTATTCCGTCTTTACAGCCTCAGCTGTTGTTTATAGAAAAAAGATACTAATTTGAAAACGAATCACAATCACAAGCCATCGCACATGCCTTTGAAACTGTGTGTGTAGGGAATGGGGTCTTCAAAAAGTATCTGCCACAACTTAGCCGTTCATTAAAGAATTATATTCTTCAAGTGAAACCACTTTGAAGAGTGTACGATAGTCTGAACAACCTCGTTTTACATCTTCAGGATGGTCATATGCATAGAGGCGGTTGCCGTTGTGCTCCGCCTCTTCCAGCATCGCATAGGCTTTTTCTTCTCCGTACATTCGTATGGCAGTAGAGATCATACGAGCGTATCTATTCTCACGTATCTTGAGATTATAATACCTATAAATCTCACGACCTGTCATTCCTTCTGTTGCTCGTTTCATAACTTCTTCAATTTTGATACCGCAAATATATAGAACACAATAACATGAACAAAGATATAGATCTCTATTTCCTTTACGCATAAAGAAATAAGTAGATGGTATAAATGATAAAAGTAGAGAGGAGAGTATAAAATGGCTAAAATAGATAGCATACACCCTCTCATAGGCTATCATAACCGTGTTTTTATATAGAGAAAAGCTGGATTGCGATTGATTAAGGAGAAAAATAGGACTTAACAAAAAAGCGAGTAGTAACTTCATTTCAAATTACCACTCGCTTTTCCTTTTTATAAGCAGTATGTCACTTTGATGCTTCTATAGTAGAATAAATCGTTCTATTACCATATTTCTTCATATCTACCTTTAGATAAGTTCTAGTAATTCTTGCCACATTGATCTCACCTACACGGTTCTTCGTTTCTTCTCCCCAAATAGAGAGTGCAAATATATTTCTTCCGATGTCAGTAAGTAGATAAGTGGAAGAAATTTCTCCTCCTGCAAGTATTACTTCCAACTTGTCCTGTACACCTACTTTTGAAAACTTCAATTGTGTTCCTGTAGGATAAGTGTCTCCACCTGTAACCTTCCAAGTTGCATATAATTTATTAAGAGGTGCTTCTCCTCCATCATCATATTGAGGAGCACAAGAGAATAAAAATAAGGGCAATAATGCCACCCATAATAAAGTCCATTTTTTCATGTTGTATATATCTATTTGAGGGCAAAAATACAATTTATATCGCTCTGTTATAAAAGTAAAGGAAAGTATTCGTGTGTTTTAACGTTTTATATAAAACGCACGTGAAAAGAGATTGCTATAAAAACCTCTTACTTAAATAGCGAGCTGGATAATATACCGTCAAGAAGCCTAAGATTAAAACGGTGCATAGAATATAAAGCAGATCTATGAACTGTACACGTACAGGATAAGCATCTACGATAAAGCTTGCCGAATTGGCAAAGGTTATGATACCAAACCACTGTTGTATCAAGCAGAGTATCACTCCTGAAACCAGACCGATCAAAGCCCCCAAAGCTGTAATCAAGATTCCTTCTATGACAAATATCTGAATGACTTGCTGATGAGTAGCTCCTAAGTTCCTCAGTGTAGCTACGTCCTGTTTCTTGTCTATCATCAGCATAGAGAGAGAGCCTAAAACATTGAAACAAGTAATAAGCAAAACGAAAGCCAAGAAAAGATAGGAAATAAACTTTTCCAACTGTAGGATTTTATACGTATCATATTGCTGTTCGTAGCGGTCTGCTACCATAAATCCACTCCCTAATAACTGTTTCAATTCATTCTTAAAAGAAGCCACATCTGTACCCTCTTCTACTTTAAGACAGAGAGCGGAAACTTCTTTTTCATAGCCGAGCAATTTCCGAGCAAAGTCTATATCCGTCAATATATACTGTCCATCATACTTGGCTTGATTCACTGCAAATGTCAAACCGGAAGTATAGAGGTTTTCGTGCAAGAAACTTGCAGTAGGATTTGTCAAGCTAATGCGTTCTCCTCGCTTAGGTACATATACTTCTATCGGTGCATACGAATATACACTTGCTCCCAAAGAAGCCAAGAGTTGCATTCCGGGAATAGCATAAAAATGAGTACTATCTTTGAGGTTCAATTTTCCTTCTCCATACAGCACCGTAGTGATGGGTGTAAGGTCTGTGTAGTTTTCTTCCACACCTCTGATGGTAGCCATAGCTTGTTTCCCTTCGTATTGTACCATCGCATTTTCTTCTATTATAGGCGTAAGTACAGCTACCTCTTCTCGCTCTTTGAGTTGGGAAAGGAGAACACTATCTGGTAAGAAAGTCTTTCCTGTAGCAGGTGTAATTCTCAAATCGGCATCAAAGGCTGTAAAGAGTGTAGAAACTAAATCGTGAAAACCATTGAACACAGAGAGCGTACAGACTAACGCCATCGTAGTAAGTGCTACTCCACAAACGGATATAGCCGATATAAGATTGATGGCGTTGTGAGACTTCTTTGAGAAAAGATACCTCCGTGCAATATAAAAAGGGAACTTCATTTTGTGCGAAGTCGTTACTTCTGTAGCAGTTGGTCTATCTTTTCTACGTAATCCAAAGAGTCATCTATGAAGAACTTCACTTCTGGAATGATACGTAACTGGTGGCGCAATCTATTCCCCAATTCAAAGCGTATGGCTTTGGCTTGCTTATTGATATTATCTACTATTTCTGCTCCTTTTTCCGAAGGGAAGATGCTAAGGTAAGCACGAGCATAGCTCATATCCGGGCTGATACGTACTACGCTCACAGATACCAAGATGCCGGGTAATGCTTTTGTTTGTACAAGAAATATTTCGCTCAGTTCCTTCTGTATAAGGCGTGCTATTTTACTTTGTCTGGTTGTTTCCATCTGCTTATTTTTTACGTATGAGGCTCAGTCCATCTCTCAGAGGCAGTATAACTTTTTCCACACGTGAATCTGCCTTTATATGGTCATTGAACTTCATAATTCCTATTGTTTGTAAGTCCGAAGCTACAGGTTTTTCTATCACGTGTCCGTCCCATAGCGTATTGTCTGCTATAATATAGCCTCCCGAGCAAAGATAAGGCATTACGCCCTCATAATAATCTATATAATGTCTTTTATTGGCATCTATAAATACAAAATCTAAGGAAAGATTCATCTTGGGCAGGCTACTAAGCACATCTCCTATATAAAAGCGGATTTTATCTGCATAAGGAGAATTTTCCAACCACGGTCGGGTAAATTCTTCTTGCTCATCATTTATCTCAAAGGTGTGTAGTAATGCTCCTTCCGGTAATCCTTCTGCAATGCACAATGCCGAATAACCGCTATAAGTGCCTATTTCCAATGCAGTCTGTGGGCGTATCATCTGTACAAGCATCTTGAGAAGCCTGCCTTGCAAATGCCCCGATGCCATACGAGGGCGCAATAACTCCAAGTGTGTATGACGAAAGAGCGATTGTAAATAATCGCTCTCTTCATCTATATGTTGTAATATATAGTCTTCTATAGGACTATGTTCACTCATTTGACTTGTTGAAGTTTTCTGTCATTATTGGGCAATACATATTGTTCTGCATAGTCTACTACATCTCCCACTTCATTAAATTCCAAGAAAGAAGGAGCTGTTCCTGTTTTACTGCTACTGATGTAAGCCACCATATCTTCTTTTTTCAAAAGACCGTCTGCGATGAGCTTTTTCAAACCTGCAAAATAATATTCTTGTCCGTTTTCCAATCCCGGCATATAGAGTGCATCTACTCCATAAGAGAGTGCCAAGTGGCGCATCGTCTTTTCTTTGTAGCAAATAGCCAAGATAGGCAATGGGCTACGATAAGCCGCCAAGTGTCTGGCTGTAAGACCGCTGAAACTATCTGTTACCAAAGCACGAATAGGGAGCAACTCTGCACCTTGTACCGCTGCTTTAGCCAAATAACTTCTTATGTTTGTATTGGCTTTGGTGAGTTCTATACGAATATCGTTTTCTACCAATTTATCTTTTTCCGCCTGCTCCGCAATAGTAGCCATAGTACGTACAGCCTCTACCGGATATTTTCCGTAGGCGGTTTCTCCACTGAGCATAAGTGCATCTGTACGATAATAGATGGCATTGGCAATGTCTGTTACTTCTGCACGTGTAGGACGTGGATTATTGATCATCGTGTGGAGCATTTGCGTAGCCACGATAACAGGCTTGTTTGCTAAGATACATTTCTTGATAAGAATACGCTGAATACCCGGAATCTTTTCTTGCGGAACTTCTATACCGAGGTCTCCACGTGCCACCATAACACCGTCTGCTACTTCCAAGATTTCATCTATATTGTCTACTCCTTCTTGGTTTTCTATCTTCGCTATGATACGAATATCACTTTGATGCGCATCTAAGATTTGCTTGATATCCAAAACATCTTGCTTATTGCGAACGAAAGAGTGAGCGATATAGTCTATATCTTTTTCTATGGCGAAGAGGATATTTGTCTTATCCTTTTCTGTAAGCGAAGGCAGATTGATACGTACACCCGGTACATTGACACTCTTTCTGCTACCTAAGGTAGCATCGTTTTGTACCTCACAGTAGAGAGCTTCTGCATCTTTATCTACGACCAGTAATCCCAATTCTCCATCGTCTATCAGCACACTGGCACCTACAGATACATCGCCGATAAAGCCGGGGTAGCTTACTGCTATGCACTCACGTGTAGTTTCTTTCTCCGGTTGAGCTACGATACGTACTTTTTCTCCTATTTTATATTCTATAGGACCTTCTGCACTCGCTGTAGTACGTACTTCGGGACCTTTTGTATCTATCAGGATTGCAATTCTGTTTGATACCGTTCTTACATTGTTTATAAGTGTTTCAAAACCTTCTCTGGTGGCATGTGCAGTATTCATACGTACTACGTTCATACCCGCTTCGTGCAGTTCACGAATAAACTCTACATCGCAACGTAAGTCTGATATAGAGGCTACAATTTTTGTTTGTTTAGACATATTGTATGTGTTATTGTAAGTTTTTTGAGTTCAATATAGCGTCCACACCTAAGCGATAGCTTTCTAAACCGAATCCTCCTA
Organism: Phocaeicola sp.; assembly: GCA_022764505.1. GTDB lineage: Bacteria > Bacteroidota > Bacteroidia > Bacteroidales > Bacteroidaceae > Phocaeicola. The sequence goes on from JALEQJ010000032.1 coordinate 12,225, forward strand.
TACTACCCATACAAGCTGAAGCAATATAAGAAGTGTGTCTGAAAGTTTCTCTGGCATACACATTGGACAGATGTATTTCTATGACAGGAGTAGTTATTCCCAATATGGCATCGTGCAAAGCAATAGACGTATGTGTATAAGCACCTGCATTGAACAAGATACCATCGTAAGAGAAGCCTTTTTCGTGCAATTTATTGATAAGTTCTCCTTCCACATTGGACTGATAGTAATCTAGTGTTACATCGGGGTACTGCTTTCGCAATGTCTCCAAATAGGTCTCAAAAGAAACGTTTCCATAAATTTCCGGTTCTCTCTTCCCCAAAAGATTGATGTTTGGACCATTGATAATCTGAATACGTACCATATAGAGAAACTTGAAAAATACTACTCGTGGAAATTCACTACAAAGGTAGAATAAATATAAGGAGCATACAAATTTTTTATCTTTCTTAAGCTCTGAAGCCAGCTATCCGCTTTATCAGAAAAGTGAATGCCCTATAAGCTCATAACACAACGTTTATCTATAGAAAAACGTACAGAAAAGTGCATTTTCTCCTCTTTTTTTCGCGGTAAAGTGATGTATTTTAGAAGAAATAAATCTAATTTCGCACAATTTTTCATTGATTAAGCATATCTATAGCATCATAAGCACATGGAAGCACTAAAAAAACGCATACTTCAAGATGGGAAATGTTTTGAAGGCGGTATTCTGAAGGTAGACAACTTCATCAACCACCAGATGGATCCTATTCTCATGAAATCTATGGCAGTAGAGTTTGTTCGCCGGTTTGCAGGGACAAAAATCAACAAGGTTATGACAATAGAAGCCAGTGGTATAGCACCGGCTATCATGGTCGGCTATCTATTGGAGTTACCTGTAGTCTTTGCCAAAAAGAAAAAGCCAAGCACTATGCAAGGTATGATTTCTACTACCGTACACTCCTTTACCAAAGACAAAGCCTACGATGTTTGTGTGAGCTCAGAATACCTGCACCCCGGAGATAAAGTACTATTCATTGACGATTTTCTTGCCAACGGGAATGCGGCACGTGGGGTAATAGATTTGGTAGAGAAAGCAGGGGCGGAACTTGTAGGAATGGGCTTTCTCATAGAAAAAGCATTTCAAGATGGAGGAGCTTACCTGCGTTCCAAAAATGTACATGTAGAATCTCTTGCCATCATAGAAAGTTTAGACCACTGCCAAATAAAAATCAAAGACTAACTCCTATTATAATATATCTATGACAGAAACAAAACACCCTCAAACTCCTTCCGGACTTATCTATGGATTGGAAGACCGTCCACCTCTGAAAGAAACCATTTTCGCTGCACTACAGCATCTCTTGGCTATCTTCGTAGCTATCATTACCCCTCCTCTCATTATTTCCAACGCTTTGGGTTGCGATATAGAGACTACCGGGTTTCTCGTTTCTATGGCTCTCTTTGCTTCCGGTATTTCTACCTTCATACAGTGTAGAAAAGTAGGACCTATAGGCAGTGGCTTGCTCTGCATACAAGGTACGAGCTTTTCTTTTATTGGTCCTATCATTTCCTCCGGCTTAGCGGCAGGAGGAGGCGTTTTGGGGTTACCTGTTATCTTTGGGGCTACTATCGCAGCCTCTACAGTAGAAATGTTCATCAGTAGGATTTTGAAATACACCCGTCAGATCATTACGCCTTTGGTTTCCGGTATCGTAGTAACTCTCATCGGTATGAGTCTTATCAAGGTTGGTATTACAGCTTGTGGAGGAGGACACGGTGCGCTGGCAGATGGCACATTTGGTTCTTTTCAGAATGTAGGTATCGCTGCTTTGGTTTTGATATTTATCATCATATTCAATCGTAGTAGCAATAGATATTTACGTATGAGTTCTATTGTTTTGGGGCTAATTATAGGTTACGCAGTTTCTTGGTACTTAGGTATGGTAGACTTCAATAGCGTACAGAGCTTTGGTGGTTTCAATGTGCCTATTCCTTTCAAGTATGGTGTTCAGTTTGATATTTCCGCTATCATTTCGTTGGGATTGGTATACCTTATCACTGCTATAGAAGCGTATGGAGATGTAACCGCCAACTCTCTCATCTCCGGAGAACCTGTGGAGGGAGAAAAATTCACCAAAAGAGCTTCGGGAGGAATCCTCGCAGATGGATTCAACTCTGCTTTGGCTGGAGTGCTCAATTCTTTCCCCAATTCTATCTTTGCTCAAAACAATGGTATGATACAGCTTACCGGAGTAGCTAGTAGATATGTAGGCTACTATATAGCAGGTGCACTGGTATTGCTTGGCTTGTTTCCTATAGTAGGTCTGGTATTTTCACTTATGCCGGAACCGGTATTGGGTGGAGCTACACTGCTTATGTTCGGGACGGTAGCCGCTGCAGGTATTCGCATTATCGCTTCACAAAAGATAGATCGCAAGGCTACACTCGTTATGGCATTGGGCTTTTCATTTGGACTAAGTGTGGAGCTTATGCCTCAAATTTTGAATCAACTTCCAGATACACTGAAGAACATTTTTTCTTCGGGTATAACTACAGGAGGACTGACTGCAATCCTTGCCAATATATTTATCCGCATAAAAGAGTAATATCTTATGATAGCCAAGAAGTGGCTGTGGTAAATTTTTATTTACTACAGCCGCTTCTTTATTTCACCACCTCGTCCCAATTTATTATTACGTACCGGCAGCTTATCCCGCATAAGAATGGCGGGTGTGTCAAAATATATTTTTGATACACCCTCGTTCTTTTTCTCTATCATTGGGAAGTTCTGTTTTGTGCTTAAGTTTATGTAAACCTCCACTATGGTTTATATAAACTTTGGTATGAAATATATATATTCATATTAACCTCCTATGAATAGGTAAGAAGTTCCCAAAATTCTTTCAGCACAATACCTATGGCATTGTGCTTCTGTACGTATATGGGTCGTGTTCTCCGTTTCCCTCCGAACACCTGCCCTGCTAACAGCAAATCCCCGATGGGGATTCTTTACTTAAATGCAGTGGTGTAAAAAATAATGCCATAGGTGTTGCACGCTTTCGGTAGAGCTTCCATTTATCTTTACTCTTTAAATAGGAGTTTAATCCTCATCAGTCCTTACACAAAAATAACGCCGTAGGTGTTATGCCTTTGTTAGGGCAGGGTTAGCAGCATAGCGGATAACCCTGTCTAATGTGTATCGTACTGGCATCAACCCTATAAGGGTTGTGCTCTAAGCATAAGGGGGATTGAATTACGGGGTAAAGAAAGAGGGCGTGTTTATTTTAACACACCCTCTGTATCTATTGAGTCCTATTTCTTTTCAGGAATAGGGGAGATATGGACGAGTAAAGGAAATTACCAAGTAAAAGATAATTCGTCCTCATCTATGATTTTTGCATTTTCTCTTACTATATACTTCAGAGAAACAGGTAAGCCTGTTTCGTTTAACTTCCAAGAACTAAGAACTTCGGCTGTATCTTTTTCATCTTTTCCTACACAGAGAACCGGAAGATGCTTGGTAGCTTTACCCAGCATACCAGCATAGTACGCATAGATAAGTTCGTCTATATCTGCCGGTATGATTAAATCATAAAGCATCAAGCAACCTTTGTTCGGTATAGGAGAAGTTACCTTATCTGAAGTATAATGTACGACCACAAGATTTACATCATTCGTATCTTCTGCATCTATACACTCTGCTTTCACCAAATCTCCATTTTTGTATGACCATTTCCAAGTTTCTTCTCCCTCGATTTTAGCGGAAACAAGGTGCCCATCATTATCGTAAGAAAGTTCCGCTTGACCATTCTCCGGCTCCAATTTTGTATCTCTGTAGGTGGTAGTATGTGTTGCATATTTTACAAATCCCTCCGCATTGAGGTAGAGTTTATAGACAGTGCTCTCTTCCTTACTTTCCACAGTCATTATTACATCCGGAGCAGGAGCTATAGCTCTACTCTCGTCTTTGTATTGGAAACTTACAGTACCTCCTTCTCCATTGATAAGCCTAACTAAACCGTTTGCATCTTTGTGTATTCTCATACCAGCCACGCTTTGAGGTAATCCTGCGGTAAATACATTCTTAGGATTTACTTTGATTCTGGTATCTCCTGTTCCTCCTTTATTGGGATCATCAGACTTACCGCAAGAAGAGAAAGTAACGGTGGTAAATACAGCCATTGCAAGGCAAATAGTCGTAAAAAATCTTTTCATAGCTTTTTGTTTTGTGTTTATGATTAAGTTTTAGTTTTACATTTCCTTTATAAAGAATATGAACTTGTTTTTTTTCTTGCAAATTTAGAGAACAACCATTGATATACAATAGAGAAGAATGTGAAATACAGCTCTTGCTATTTTATAACATACGCTTTGAAATGATGCTGTGAAAAGAAAAAATACTCTCCCTTATATATATTCTGCATTTCACATAGCTACACAACCTACAGCCTATTTTATACGAAGTCTTAAATTGTTAAAAACCAAGTTTGTTTTTTTGCGTAGGTATTGGTAAAATAAGGCGTTTACCGTACTTTTGGCGTTATTCAATAGAACAAAATATACATTATAATATCAGATATGGCAGAATCTATAGACATTCGTGCGCTCAATGAACTCATAGAAGAAAAGAGTTCTTTCATTACCCATCTTACTACGGGTATGGATCAAGTCATCGTAGGACAGAAGCACTTGGTAGAGTCTTTGCTTATCAGCTTATTGGCAGATGGGCATATTTTATTGGAAGGGGTGCCGGGTTTGGCAAAAACCTTGGCTATAAAGACTCTTGCGTCCCTCATAGATGCACAGTATAGTCGTGTGCAGTTTACACCGGACCTCTTACCGGCTGATATTATAGGTACTATGATTTATAGTCAAAAGGAAGAACGTTTCATTTCCAATAAGGGACCCATCTTTGCACATTTTGTATTGGCAGATGAAATAAATCGTGCGCCGGCTAAAGTCCAATCTGCCTTATTGGAAGCAATGCAAGAAAGGCAGGTAACCATAGGCAAAGAAACTTATAAATTGCCGGAGCCATTCCTCGTTATGGCTACTCAGAACCCAATAGAACAAGAAGGTACTTATCCACTTCCGGAAGCACAAGTAGACCGTTTTATGATGAAAGTGGTTATCAGCTATCCCGCATTGGAAGAAGAAAAACGCATTATCAGACAAGAAATAAACGGTGAACGCAGAGAAGTACGCCCGATTCTTACCGCAGAACAAGTACTGGAAGCCAGAAAAGTAGTTAGGCAAGTGTATGTAGACGAAAAAATAGCGCAATACATAGCAGATATTGTTTTTGCTACACGCTATCCGGAACAATATGGCTTACCGGAACTGAAAGATCTTATCTCTTTCGGTGGTTCTCCACGTGCTTCTATCAATTTAGCATTGGCAGCTCGTAGTTACGCCTTTATCAAGCGTCGTGGCTATGTAGTACCGGAAGATGTACGTGCCGTAGCACACGATGTGTTGAGACACCGCATCGGTTTAAGCTACGAAGCAGAAGCCCTCAATATGAGTACAGAAGAGATTATCAACAAGATTCTCAATAAAGTTGTCGTTCCTTAATCTTTTCAAAACTCACCGTCAAGCTACGTTATGGAAACCAGTGAATTGCTCAAGCGAGTACGTCGCATAGAAATAAAAACACGCGGACTGTCCAAAAACATTTTTGCAGGACAGTATCACTCTGCCTTTAAGGGGCGTGGTATGGCATTCTCCGAAGTAAGAGAATACCAATATGGAGACGACGTAAGAGATATAGACTGGAACGTTACCGCTCGTTTTGACAAACCTTATGTGAAAGTATTTGAGGAGGAACGAGAAATGACCGTAATGCTCCTCATAGACCTTTCCAATAGTTTGGATTACGGAACAATAAAGCAGACACAGAAAGAGTTAATTACGGAAATAGCCGCAACTCTCGCTTTCTCTGCCATACAGAACAACGATAAAATAGGGGTTATCTTTTTTACAGATAAGATAGAGAAGTTTATTCCTCCCAAGAAAGGAAAGAAACATATCCTGCACATAATCCGAGAACTCATAGATTTTCACCCCGAAAATACAGGAACGGATATCAGAGTGCCATTGGAGTTTCTTACCAATGTAGCCAAACGCCATACTACTGCTTTTCTCATTAGCGATTTCATAGGAGGTGCCGACTATAAGAATGCACTGTCTATAGCGAACAGGAAGCACGACATCGTAGCCATACAAGTGTACGACAGGCGTATGGAAGAACTCCCCGACATCGGTCTTATCCGTGTGAAAGATGCAGAGACCGGACACTTGGAATGGGTAGATACTTCTTCACGTACAATTCGGGAAGCCCATACCCAATGGTGGAAAACGCAGAGACAGAAACTTTCGGAATGTTTCACTCAATGTCTGGTAGATGCCGTCTCTATTCGCACAGACGAAGATTATGTGAAATCCCTCATTTCACTTTTTGCAAAAAGATAAGTACAGCTTATGAAATTCAAGTTTCCTCACATATACCTCTTACTATTTACACTTTGCATATGGATAGGAAGTACCTCTTCCTCTATGGCGCAAGTAGTAGTGAGCAATTCTATAGATTCCCTCCAGTTGCTTATAGGAGAGCAGACCAAGTTACATTTCAAGGTTACAGCTCCCAAGGGTAAGAAAGTCATCTTTCCCGTACTGAATGATAGTACAGTAAAAGGATTGGAGATACTGGAGACTTATCCTATAGATACCAACAAGGTAGCAGACCAATGGACACTTACACAATCCTACTTGGTTACTTCTTTTGACTCTGCTGTATATATTATACCCTCTCTTCCTATCAAGGTAGATGGCGTAGACTATGCAACCAATCCATTGGCACTAAAAGTGATTACAGTTCCTGTAGATACTACACAATATGATGCGTTCTATGGTCCGGCAGATGTACACAATATGCCCCACGAGTGGACAGATTACCTCATTATGATTCTCTGTTTCCCTGTAGCATTGATTCTCATAGGCTTGGTTATCTATCTGCTCACTCGCTATACTAAGAATAAGCCTATCATACGCATCATAAAGAAAACACCGCCATTGCCTCCCTACGATGTCGCAATGGAACAAATCAAGGCATTGAAGAAAGAAAGTACGACAGAAGATACCAAGCGGTATTATACAGAACTTATTGATATTCTTCGCACTTATCTTCAAAAAAGATTTGGTTTTGATGCTCCGGAGATGACTACTGCAGAAATCATATCTGAACTACAGCGCATAGAAGACCCTATAGAAATAAACCACTTAAAATCTTTATTGGAAACGGCAGACTTAGTGAAATTTGCCAAATACGCTACACAGATCAATGAAGACGATCGCAACTTGATGACCGCAGTTACATTCATAGACAGCACTAAGGTAGAGACCGCAGGAGAGGCACAAGCCGCCATTATAGAAGAGGTTGTGGTAACAGGACGCAGTGCCAAAAGGCAACGATGGTTATTGGTAGTCATAATAGCACTTTCCTTAGTCGCTGTTGCAACCATAGGTGTAGGCATATCGGAAGTGATAGATTTATTGTTCTAAAACAGAAACGAAAAGATGGAATTTGCCCATAAAGAATACTTTTTACTACTGCTTTTACTCATACCTTATATTATTTGGTATGTACGTACACAGCATAAACATTACCCTTCCTTACAAATCCCTACTACCTATATGTATAAGGGAACGAAAAAGAGTTGGAAGAATTATCTTGTGCACGCACCTTTCATACTACGGGTACTGATATTCTCTATGCTCGTTTGTGTCATAGCTCGCCCACAAACCAAAGATAACTGGCAACAATCTGAAGTAGAAGGGATAGATGTGATGCTGGCAATGGATATTTCTACCAGTATGCTGGCACAAGATTTACAACCTAATAGAATAGAAGCTACCAAGAAAGTAGCTACTGCTTTTATCAACTCTCGCCCCAATGACAATATAGGACTGACAGTATTTGCAGGAGAATCTTATACACAATGTCCGCTCACCATAGACCACAGCGTACTGCTCAACCTCTTGCAGGTAGTAGGGTGCGAAATGCCACAAAACGGTTTAATCGCAGATGGAACAGCTCTCGGTATGGGACTTGCCAATGCAGTAAGCAGACTCAAAGACAGTCAAGCCAAATCCAAAGTGGTCATTCTATTGACAGATGGTATGAATAATAGTGGAGAAATCTCTCCACTCACTGCTGCAGAATTGGCAAAACAATTTGATATACGTGTGTACACCATCGGAGCAGGAACTACAGGAATGGCTCCCTATCCTGTTTATGCTAATCAAACAGTCAATGTCCCTGTAGAAATAGACGAAAAGACCCTCTCACAAATAGCCGCAATGGCAGATGGAAAATACTTCCGTGCTACCTCTACAGAAGAACTCCAGCAAGTGTACGAAGAAATAGACCGCTTAGAAAAAACGCGTCTACACGTGAAAGAATTTAGTAGTAGAGAGGAAAAATATGCTATCTTTGGGTGTATTGCGTTGCTTGCTCTACTCTTGGATATTTTATTACGCAATACTCTACTCAAACAAATTCCTTAGACGATCATAACTTATGTTTAGATTCGGAGAACCTACCTATTTATATTTATTACTCTTGCTTATCCCTCTGATAGGTTTGGATATTTATGCACGCATACGCAGAGTGCAAAGGATAAAGAAATATGGTGAACCGGCTTTATTGCGCCACCTTTCCCCTCTTTATTCTGTAAGGCGTTCACGTACCAAATCTGTATTGGCTCTGTTGCTCTTTACCGTCCTCGTATTTATGATGGCACGCCCGCAATTTGGCACTTCGGTAAAGGAAGTAACACGTAAAGGATTAGAAACGGTTATCGCATTGGACGTATCAAATTCTATGCTGGCAGAAGATGTAGCCCCCAACAGACTGAGCAAGTCCAAGGCTGTAATTTCTCGTTTGTTAGAAAATTCGGAGAACGATAAAATCGCCTTTATTGCTTTTGCAGGAGAGGCATTCACACAGCTTCCTATCACTACGGATTATATCTCCGCCAAGATATTCTTGGAATCTATGTCCCCTGCTTTTATTGCTACACAGGGAACAGACATCAGAGGAGCTATAGAGCTTGCTATGAAAAGTTTCACAGAAGATGAGAATGTAGGACGTTCCATTGTCCTTATCACAGACGGGGAAAACCACGAACCAGGTGCCATAGAAGCAGCACAGGCTGCCGCAAAGAAAGGCATTCATATTTTCGTGTTGGGAGTAGGCTCTACTACCGGTAGTCCTCTAAAGATAGAAGGCTCCGATGAATACAGAAGAGACAATGAGGGCAATATCATTATGACACGCCTCAATGAAGAGATGTGTAAAGAACTGGCTCAAGCCGGTAGTGGATTATATATACACGTAGACAATACTTCTACAGCAGAGAACCTCCTCAAAACAGAGATGGACAAACTCGCCAAGAAAGATGTAAAGAGCCACGTCTACAGTGATTTTGATGAGCAATTTGCTGTAGTAGCTGCCATTGCTTTAGTATTACTGCTCTTAGACAGTCTGCTGCTAAACAAGAAGAGCCTTTGGTTGCAACGTTTCAAATTATTTGACAAGTAAAGCTTATGTGGAAAAAGACCATCATATTTCTCTGTACTATCTGCATTGCCATAGGTGCTACTGCACAAGATAAAGAAGTACGAAACCTATTGAGAAAAGGCAACAAACAATATAGAGATAGCCTATACACTGCTGCAGAAGTTTTCTATCGGAAAGCTCAAGGCAAAAAGCCTGCCGATGCTACCATCTCCTACAATTTAGGAACTACTATCTTTATGCGTGGACATCAGCAGCACCTGAAGAATGGTGGAAAGACCTCGGGTGTTTCTCCGGAAGACAGCCTCATCAATCAAGGATTTGAAGAATTGCAAAGAGCCTCCAAAATGGAGAAAGATCCTCAAAAATTGGCAGACATATATAGGAATATGGGTGTTATCCTTCAAGGAAAACAGCAACTCAAGGAATGTATAGAAGCCTATAAACAATCGCTACGGAAAGATCCTACAGACGATGAAGTAAGATATAATCTTGCATTGGCACAGAAGCAACTCAAAGATCAAGAGAAAAATCAGAACAACGACCAGCAACAAGAAAATAAGCAGGATCAAAAACAACAGCAACAAGAAGAGAATAAACAGCAAGAAGACAAGCAACAAAACAACAATCAAGATAAAAATCCTCCACAAAACAAGATGTCCAAAGATGCTGCCAATCAGCTATTAAACTCCATTATGCAGGAAGAAAGAAAAGTACAAGAAAAGGCAAAGAAAGGACTACGTGTACGTGGTAAGAAACTTGAAAAAGACTGGTAATAGAAAATATTTATGGTGATAAAAAAACTACTTACGATTTGTTTTTTATGGGTGGGCACCATCTATGCCTTGGCGGATAATATAGAGTTCAAAGCAGAAGCCCAACCTTCCTCTGTAGAAACCGGACAGCAATTCCGTCTATCTTATTCTGTCAATACTTTAGATGCTACAGATATACGTATCCCTGCCATAGAACATTTTGATATACTCTATGGACCGGCACGTTCTCAAAATACCTCTATCCAAATCATCAATGGCAAACAGACGTCTTCGCAATCTATCACTTTTACCTATAGACTTTTTGCCAAAGAAACAGGTAGGTTTACCATACCACCTGCTACCATTACCATAAAAGGGAAAAAGTATAAATCCAATGCTGTAACTGTAGAAGTGGTTTCTGAAGGGAAACAAAAAGCAGCAAAAACAGCTTCGGAAAAAACTTCTGTAGGAAAGAATGATGTCTTCTTGCGTATGATAGTCAATAAAACCAAAGTACGCGAACAAGAAGGTGTCTTGGTAAGTTATAAGCTATATTCTCTCGTAAACTTAGAACTACAAAACAAAAGTATGCCGGAGTTTACAGGCTTCCACGCACAAGAAGTGGAAACAGAAGCGATCAAATCTTGGAATATGGAGCAATACCAAGGAAAGACATATCGCACCATCGTATTGGAACAATATGTACTTTTCCCACAACAATCCGGACAACTGACCATTCCCAGTGCTACTTACGATATAGTGGCACATATAGCCAACCCCAATAGAAGCGATGATCCTTTTGACAGTTTCTTTGGAGGTGATGCTATCAATTACGTAAAGATGCGTATCAAAGCCAATCCACAAACTTTACAAGTTATTCCCATAGAAAACAAACCCGCCAATTTCTCGGGGGGAGTAGGAAATTTCAGTGCTACAGCGACACTGCAACCCAAACAAGCTACTACAGGAGATGCCGTTACGCTCTCACTCCAAATAAAAGGAAATGGCAACCTCAAGCTTATGCAAACCCCAGCATTGGAACTACCCAAAGAATTTGAAGTCTACGAACCAAAAATAAATACAGAAATACGTGCTACGGCACAAGGAGTTGTCGGCACCAAAACAATAGAGTATGTTTTTGTTCCTCGTTATGCAGGTACTTATGAAATACCTTCTATTTCTTTTACCTATTATGATGTAAACAGCCAATCATTCAAGACCGTAAATACCCCTATCCAAACATTGGAAGTAAAACAAGGTAAAGGAGGAGGCTCACAAACCATAGCCGACTATACCAACCAACAAGATGTAAAGGTTTTGGGCTCAGATATTCAGTTTATCAGATTGGGAGATACCTCTTACAGACCGCACGGACACGTATTCTTCGGTACATGGGGATATAAAGCGTGGTATATTATCGGAACGATAGGATTTCTCATTATTTTCTTTGGTTGGAGAAAACAAAGAATGACGCATGCCGATGTCATAGGATTCAAACATAAGAATGCCAATAAAATGGCTCTCAAACGTATGAAAAAAGCATATATGCTACTCAAAATACAAGATACGAATGCGTTTTACACTGAAGTATTGAGAGCCTTATGGGGTTATGTGAGTGATAAACTCAATATTCCTGTAGCTGAACTCAACAAGGAAAACATTACCACACGCTTAGAGTCTGTAGGTGTAGAAAAGGCACACATAGATGCCTTCATTCATCTCCTCAATGACTGTGAGCTGGCACACTACGTAAGTGGACAAGACCACAATACGATGGATAAGGTTTATAATGATGCCCTCAGCATTATGGAAAAAATGGAAGAAAATATCAAAAACAAAAGATAAGTTATGAAAAGATTATATACCCTACTCTTCTGTATCTGTATATTCAACCTCAATGCCTTTTCTCAGGCTACCAAAGATGCTGCAGATACTGCCTATCAACAAGAAAAATTCCGAACTGCCATATCTATGTATGAGGAGCTTTTGTCCAAAGAAGGAGCATCTGCCAGTGTGTACTACAACTTAGGAAACAGCTATTTCAAACTTAAATCTTATGGAAAAGCTATTCTGCAATATGAACGTGCGCTTCTGTTAGAACCGGGAGACGAAGATATACTACACAATCTGTCTGTAGCGAAGAGTAAAACTGTAGATAAGATCATTCCTCGTAACAAAACTTTCATTGCACTCTGGTGGGAAAACAGTATACAGGCTTTCCACGAAACCACATGGAGCATAGTAGGTATTATCTGTTTTATACTCTGCTTAGGAGGTGTTTTAGTCTATTTCTTCGTACAAAAATTAAGTTGGAGAAAGGTAGGCTTCTTTAGTGCGTGTATAGCAGCACCTCTTTGCTTATTCGCCAATTATGCCGCTTATCTGCAAGCACAACGCATCACAGAACACCAAACAGCTATAGTGATGCAAGCCGCCATTATGGTAAAGAGTACACCCGCCAATACGGGTACGGATCTCTTCCTCATACACGAAGGTACTAAAGTAGAAATACAAGAAGGCTTAAGCAATGAATGGTACGAAGTTCGTTTAGCCGATGGAAAGAAAGGCTGGATACCTCAGAATAGTGTAGAGCGCATTTAATATGGACTTTTTTCCTTATGGAGAAGCGGAACTCGCTTATCTCAAGAAGCGAGATAAACGAATGGCGTGGGCGATAGAACGCATCGGTATGATCCAACGCCCTATTATCCCCGACTTGTTCCAAGCTTTGGTACACGCTATCATTGGTCAGCAAATCTCTACAAAAGCACATACCACCATTTGGGGAAAAGTCCAATTACTCACAGAAGATATTACCCCACAGTCTATCCTAACTCTCACACCGGAAACGCTCCAAAGCATAGGCATCAGCTTTAAGAAAGTGGGTTATATAAGGGGGATAGCTCAAACAATGGCAGAGGGAAATCTCTCCAAATCCCAACTTCAAGGAATGACAGACAAAGAAATTTGTCAAACTCTGTCTGCACTATCGGGTATAGGCACGTGGACAGCAGAAATGATAATGCTGCACACTTTACTTCGTCCCGATGTTTTCAGTTATGGAGATTTCGGTATCCTGCGTGGGCTACGTATGCTCTACAGACATAAGGAGATAGATAAAAAACGATTTGAACGCTACAGAAAACGTTTCTCTCCATATGGTAGCGTAGTCTGTCTTTACTTATGGGCTATTGCTTCTGGAACCATAGAAGAACTCACAGATCCTATTGTGAAACAATCCAAGCGGGAATTAAAATAGTTTCGCAAACCTCTCTATTCTACATTCCGAGAATTTATCTATTTCTATATATAACCATAGCATTTTCTATCTGCAATAAAGCCTCGCTACAATACCTTCTCACAGGGGTGTTGATAGCAAGCCTTGCTATCGCGATAAGATATGCTCCGTATCACGGAAAGAAGCCTTGCTACCGGCATAGCAAACGTATGCTATCAGCATAGGTGCTTATAGGTAGATGAAAAAGCCTTATTTTTATGTAGAAACCTCAATATACATAGCTTATAAATGCGTAGATATATAAGTGTATAGAGGAAGAAAAGACAGATTCTATTATCTTTGCCTTTATTTTTTAGACGATGATAGACTTTATACGTATGAAATATCATAAAATATTCCTCCTTTTGAGTCTCTTGCTTTGTTTTTCTACTATGGTAGTGGCGCAGAGTGGTTTCGTAGACTCTACAAGAGGAGGACTTGGCTTAGGCAGAGGATTTGGCTCCGGTATGGGAAACAATGCAGCATTGGGAGCTTTTGATAGAAATGGTATGCCCATAGATACCACTTCTGTCATAGATGCCAGTACCATACCTATAGACTTAAAGTCTTGGAAGATAGATACACGCTTTGGTACTATGCTAATGATGCCTGTAGATACGCTTGTAACCGGTTTTTTCAGAACCAATGATATGGGAGGGCATACGGGACACTATACCTTCTTGGGTAATTTAGGTTCTCCACGTATCTCTCATATTTTCTTGGATAGAGCCGGCTATAGCGAAGATTTTTTCAGCAGTCCTTACGATTTTACTTTCGGTACACCGGAAACTGTCGTGTATACGGATACTAAGTCGCCCTTTGTCAATCTTACCTACTATAAACAGGGAGGAGGACGTTATGGTGAAGAACGTTTTAAGTCTTACCTTGCTGTAAGTGCCAATAAACGTGCCGGTTTCGGTGCCAACATAGATTATACCTACGGAAGAGGACAATATGTAAAGCAAGCCACAGCAGACTTTGCAGGTTATCTTTATGGTTATTATAGAGGAGATAAGTACAGAATGAGCTTGAATTTCATCAATAATAATTTTAAGACTACAGAAAACGGAGGTATCACAGATGATCGTTATGTAACCCGTCCTTTGGATATGGCAGAGGGTAGACGTGTTTATCAGAGTTACGATATTCCTACTCGTCTTACAGGTGTTTGGAATCACAATATAGGTTATCAAGCCTATTATAATCATAGTTATAACATAGGTTTTTACAAAGATCAGCAAGAAATACGGGAAAAGGATACCCTGCAAACACGTATTTTTATTCCTGTTACTTCCTTTATTCATACCATCAAGTGGAATACGCATACACGCAAATATGTAGACCAGTACAGTGGTAATTTTTTTGCAGACCAGTTTATAGAAGGAGATGGAGATAAACAGAGGTACACATCTCTACAAAATACTTTTGCCATCTCTCTACAAGAAGGATTCAATAAATGGGCAAAGGCAGGAATTAAAGCATTTGTCAAACACGATTATAGAAAATATGGTACTATAGATACTGTAGAGGATAGCAAAGAACTGCTACGCGGTAAAGTCAGCGAACAGAGAATTAGCGTAGGAGGAGAGTTGATAAAACGACAAGGTAAAACCTTGCATTATAGAGCCTATGGGGAGATACCTGTGGCTGGGGATTTTATGGGAGATTTCCGTTTTGAAGGGGATTTAGATGTTAATGTTCCCTTGTTCGGAGATACGGTAACTCTTTCCGGCAATGCCTATATAGTGAATGAAACACCTCATTACTACCTGAGAACACTGCACTCCAAGCGTGTATGGTGGACAAATACAGACTTGAACAAAGAGTGGAGAACTCGTATAGTGGGAGAGTTGAGTAGCCAACGCCTGCAAACAAAGTTCAGAATAGGTGTGGAAAACTTGAAGAACTATACCTATATAGCCAATGTTTCTATGGAAGCGGCTACAAACGGAATTGTGCCACATAGATATGGTGTGAGACAAGAAACAAACAATATACAAGTGCTTACAGCAGAGTGGGAGCAGAATTTCCATTGGAAAGGTTTTCATCTGGAGAATGTTGTTACTTATCAGACTACTACCAATGCTACTGTGCTTCCACTTCCTAAACTTTCCTTGTACCACAACTTATATACCAGCTTTGGGCTCTCCAAACGTGTCCTCAAGGTGGACTTAGGTATAGAATTAAGGTATTTTACCAAGTATGAAGCTCCGGATTATGCACCCGGAATAGGGCAGTTTGTTTTGCAAAATGAGCAGACACGTTATAAAATAGGGGGCTATCCACTCATCAATGTATATGCCAATCTGCACTTGAAACGTACTCGTTTCTTTGTAGCATACAACAATGCTTTCCCTTCTCTTGGGAATAATAATTACTTTCTTGTCCCACATTATCCCCTTAATCCATCGGGAATCAAGATTGGATTATCTTGGAACTTTTTTGATTAACCCTCCATATTTAATTATCTATGAAACAGAAAATAGCACAATATCTATTTATCGGTATAGGCACTTTGGTGTCTGTATTGCTGGTATCTACTTATAGAATAGGTGCGAAGGTTACAAGTTGGGAACCGCGAGATCTGCCTGCTATCTTGGAAGAAGGGGTATTGAGGGCAGTAACAGAGTATAACACGGTAAGCTATCATATAGATGGAGATACTACTATGGGGTTTGATTACGAAGTGTTGCACGCTTTTGCCAAGGAGCTTAAAGTAGAATTGTCCATCACACCGGAGATGAGTTTTGAGAAACAAATGGACGGATTGCTGAGTGGTGCATACGATATTTTGGCTACCAATCTGACTGTGAATACTGCGTATGAAGATTCTCTCTCCTTTACGCTTCCATTACTTACTACGCAGTATGTACTGGTACAAAGGAAAGAAGCGGATACACTCTCCGTACGTACTCCTTTTGATTTGGCAAATAAGCAAGTACATATCGTAAAGGACAGTCCTATAGTTTTGCGCATAAAGCATCTTATGGAAGAAATAGCAGATACTATTTATGTGAAAGAAGTACCTATGTATGGAACAGAACAACTCATCGCTATGGTAGCAGGAAAGGATATAGACTATCTTATTTGTGATCAAGATTTGGCAGAAAACGCATTGTCTCAACACGAAGGGATAGATGCCTCTGTAGCTATAGGTTTTTCACAGTTGAGAGCTTGGGGAGTAAATAAAAAATCGGCAGAACTGTTGGCACGTTTTAATGATTGGTTTGTAGGTTTCCGAAAGACTCGTACCTACAAACGTTTATTGCAGAAGTATTTTGATAGAGTATAAAAAGACAGCGCAGATATGGAAATACTGAAGAACGTCAAATGGGGCATTATAGGTTGTGGTGAGGTTACGGAGAAAAGTGGCGGAGCCTTATCCTTGGTTTATAAATCCGAAGTCGTAGCTGTAATGAACGAGGACGAAGAAACTGCACGTACTTATGCAGAAAAACACGGAATAGAGAAATGGTACACAGATCCTCTTTCTATTATAGGAGATGAAGATATCAATGCTGTGTATATAGCAAGCCCTCCTTCCACACACGCTACTTACGCCATTATGGCGATGAAAGCCGGCAAACCCGTTTATATAGAAAAACCTATGGCGGCATCTTACGAGGACTGTATGCGTATCAATAGAATATCCAAAGAAACAGGTATTCCTTGTTTTGTAGCTTATTATAGGCGTACCCTTCCTTATTTCCAAAAGGTGCGGGAATTACTCCATAGTGGGGTGATAGGGCAGGTGATGAACCTGCAAATCCGTTTTGCACAGCCTGCGCAGAATTTGGATTATACTTCTACCACACAGCCTTGGCGTGTGCAATCCGACACCATAGCAGGGGCATTTTTCTACGATTTAGCTTCGCACCAATTGGATATACTGCAAGATCTATTTGGCTGTATATTGGAAGCAGAAGGTTATACCAATAATTTGATGAAACTGCATCAAGCCAGCGATACCATTAGTGCTTGCTTTAAGTTTGACTCAGGTTTACCGGGTTCCGGTTCCTGGTGTTTCGTAGCTCATCATTCTGCTGCCGTAGACAAAATAGAGGTCATAGGAAACAAAGGGCAAATTCGTTTCTCTATTTTTACTTACGACCCTATAGAACTTTATACGGCAGGAGGAAAAGAAGAGATAGAAATTTTGCCACCGGAAAATCCTCAGTTAGCACTCATTACCTCTGTAGTAGAGCATTTGCAGGGGAAAGCCATTTGTACAGCAGATGGGATAAGTGCCACTCCTACAAATTGGGTGATGGATAAAATTCTAAAGAAAATATAGATGAGACGTAGTTTATTTCTTTTGTTTATGGGATTATGTGGACTGTGTGTTTCTGCACAGTCTATAGACAGCTTGTATATAAACAAGGAAATAAAACGTATAGGGCAGGATAGCCTTTATAGAAAGGATACAGGAGAAGGTAGTTTATGGAAATCTGTATCGGAGCCATTCAAACGTGTAGACAGGGTGTTCAATGGAATAGATACGCTCTATATATCCCCCAATGCATACAACCTTACACTGATGTTGGAGCATAGTACGTGGTATCAGCGGTATGCTATAGGGCACGCCGGATCAGATGCTTGGCAAAGCATTAAATTTTCTCCCACTACCAATATGAAAATAGGTTTATATGGTGGCTGGAGATGGTTGTTCTTCGGTTACTCTATAGATATAGCCAAAATTCTGAGAACCAATGATGAGTATAAATCGCGCAATGAGTTTCAATTGAATCTGTATACCTCAAAGGTTGGCTTGGATTTTTTCTATAGAAAGGTAAAGAGAGGATTCAAAATACGCTCTTATAAGAATTTTCAAATTCCCCAAGAAACCTATCTGAATACGAATTTCGATGGTATGAGTACCCACTCCTTTGGCGTGGGAGCTTATTGGGTGTTTAATCATCGGCAGTTCTCTTATCCCGCAGCTTACAGTCAGTCTACCAATCAGCGTAAAAGTGCCGGATCTTGGATACTGGGAGCCTATTTTTCTCAACACAGCATAGATTTCGATTATACACAGCTCCCTCCTCCCTTACTGAAGAACCTACAGAATGAATTGAAAATAGGGCATATAGGATATACAGATTATACAGTGAGTTTCGGTTATACCTACAATTGGGTTTTTGCCAAAAACTGCTTATTCAATATCTCCGTTACACCCGCATTGGGGTATAAGACCTCTACATCAAAAAGTGCCTTGAAAGATGATAAACGTAGAAGCAGTCTGAATGCAGACCTTATAGTACGGTCGGGGTTAGTATGGAACAATAAAAAATACTATATAGGAGCATCTGTAGTGATGGAAACCTATGAATATAAGAAGCCTAAATTCAGTCTTACCAATTCTTATGGTGCGCTACGTGTCTATGTAGGCTTCAATTTTTGGAAACGCTAAAAGTCTTTCTTTTGCTTTCATAGCTACCTATCTTATAGGGTATTCGTCCCATCTCACCTCTTGCAAAAACGAAAAAAACTCTCTACTTTTGCTCTGAAACATAAACTATAAACTTAGAAAATACAATGGCAGATTCTAAAACCATCATCAACGAAGCCGAAGAAAATATGAGCTTGGCTATTATGCACTTAGAAGAAACTTTGGCACATATACGAGCAGGAAAAGCAGATGTACGTCTTATAGATGGGATTCGTGTAGATTCTTACGGCAGTATGGTACCTATCAATAATGTGGCAGCAGTATCTACTCCGGATGCACGTAGTATAGCCATAAAGCCTTGGGACAAGAGTATGTTCCGAGTGATAGAAAAGGCAATTATAGACTCTTCTTTGGGTATTATGCCGGAAAACAATGGAGAAATCATACGTTTGGGTATCCCACCTCTCACAGAAGAAAGACGTAAACAACTCTCCAAACAGTGTAAAGCAGAAGCAGAAACAGCCAAAGTGAGTGTAAGAAATGCCAGAAGAGATGGTATAGATGCACTGAAGAAAGCCGTGAAAGATGGAATGGCAGAAGATGAGCAAAAGATAGGAGAAGAGAAACTCCAGAAGTTACACGATAAATTCGTGAAACAAATAGACGAACTCTTTGTGGCAAAAGACAAAGAAATTATGACTGTCTAAAACATTACAATATAAGTGGTGAGGATAGCACTTCGGGATAGGAGTAGATATCCTCACCTTTTTTATAAATATACAGGCACTTGGAAAAAGGATTGGTCATAAAAAGCACAGGCAGTTGGTACGTAGTGAAAACCGATGCCGGAAAAGAAGTGGAATGCAAGATAAAAGGAAATTTCCGGCTGAAAGGTATTCGCAGTACAAATCCTATAGCGATAGGAGATAGGGTAGAAATAATCCCGAATGCAGAAGGTACAGCACTCATCTCCTCTATAGAGGATAGAAAGAACTATATAATTCGTAGAGCCTCCAATCTATCAAAGCAGAGCCATATCTTGGCAGCCAATGTAGATAGATGCTTTCTCATTGTAACCGTGAATTATCCGGAAACAAGTACCACCTTTATAGATAGATTTTTGGCTTCCGCAGAGGCATACAATGTACCCGTTTCTCTTGTTTTCAATAAAATAGACCTTTATAGCGAGGACGAAACACGCTATTTGCAAGGACTTATCAGCCTATATGAGTACATAGGCTATACGTGCTACACCATTTCTGCCATTGGTGGGCAAGGAGTAGATGCTTTGAAGAACGAGATAACAGGAAAAATCACACTCTTTGCAGGGCATTCCGGCGTAGGAAAATCCACACTTATCAAGTCTATTCTCCCCGATGTGGAAATACGTACAGCTACTATTTCGGATGTGCATAAGAAAGGTATGCATACCACTACTTTCTCGGAAATGTATGCACTATCCGAAGGAGGGTATCTCATAGATACTCCGGGAGTAAAAGGCTTTGGTACTTTTGATTTGAAAGACGAAGAAGTCGGGCATTACTTTAGAGAAATTTTTAAGTTCTCCGAAGGCTGTAGATTTAATAATTGTACACACAGACACGAGCCGGGTTGCGCTGTATTAGAGGCAGTAGAGACATACCAAATAGCAGCATCTCGCTATACTTCTTATCTGAGTATCTTGGAGGATAAAGAGGACGGGAAATATCGTGCGGCTTATTAAGCATACGATTGTTTTTAACTTATTGTCTGTGAATTTACATTAGTGTAAATAGAGTCTTTCTATTTCTTATTTCTTTCTTCAGCTTATTCTGTATAACTTATTTTATAAAACTGTATTTTGATAAATAGGTACTTACAAGTATTTTTGTACTCATTTCAAATTAAAGTATAAATAAGAATTTAATAACTCTACAGAATGAATAAGTTGTTTATTAGTTATCTACAGATAGCTTCTTCTATGCAAGGCTTAGGCTATAAGCTGATTCGCCTTGCAATCTTGATAATCTTTTTTTGGATCGGCATCTTGAAGTTTGCCAATTATGAGGCAAATGGTATCGTGAAGTTTGTGGCTAATAGTCCTTTTATGAGCTTCTTTATGAAGAATGCGAGCAATAATGTATTGCATCCGGAAACTGGAAAAGAAGTGAAAGAATATAAACTCTACGAAGTACGAGAAGGTGCTTATGATCCGGTGAAAAGTCAATGGCACGAAGAAAACCGAACCTATACTTTTTCTCACGGTTTAGGTATTCTTATTTGCGTCATAGGAATCTTAGTTTTCCTCGGTATGTTCAATCCTTACCTTGGTCTCATTGGAGAAACGCTGTGTATTATTATGACTATAGGAACGTTATCTTTCCTTGTTACAACCCCGGAAGTGTGGGTGTCTGCTACTCCGGAGGCTTTGGCTGCAGGCGAAGTGGCAAATGGTTTCCCTTACTTGGGCGTAGCAGGTAGACTTGTGATCAAAGATACCGCTATCCTTGCAGGTGCTGTGCTACTCTTGAGCCAAAGTGCGAAGACTATTTTGGCACGTATTCAGAAGTAAGACGAGGTTTCTCTCAAACATTAACTATATAAAGTGAGTTTTTGTCTTGTGGATAAACTTCGGTATAGCATACAATCCGAAGTGATGTGATAAGATAAGAACGAGGTTGTGGCAAGAAAATATATTTCACCACAACCTCGTTTTCGTTTTTGCACTTTATCCCGCCCAATTATCCCGATCCAAATTCCGATAGCTGATGGCTTCTGCCAAGTGATGGCTCTTTACTTGTGGAGAAGACTCCAAGTCGGCAATGGTACGAGCTACTTTCAGGATTCTATCGTAAGCACGTGCAGAAAGGTTAAACTTGTTCATTGCAGTTTTGAGTATTTCCAAGTCTTTCTTTTCGGGGAGTGCATATTCGTTCATAAGTTTGGGCGTCATTTGTGCATTGCAGTGAATACCTGCTATGTCTTTGTACCTTTCTGCTTGTATTTCTCTGGCACGAATTACTCGTTTACGTATGGTTTCACTGTTTTCTGAGGGAGTGGGTGCGGAGATCTTCTCAAATGGAACGGGAATGATTTCCACCTGTATATCTATCCTGTCCAATAAAGGTCCCGAAATTTTATTCAAGTATCTTTGTACTTGTCCCGGTGCACATACACACTTTCTGGTAGGGTGATTGTAGAAGCCGCAAGGGCAGGGATTCATAGATGCAACCAGCATCATACCGGCAGGATAGTCCAATGTGTATTTTGCCCGAGAAATTGTAATGTGTCTATCTTCCAAAGGCTGTCTTAATACCTCTAAAGTTGTTCTGCTGAACTCCGGTAATTCGTCCAAAAAGAGTACCCCATTGTGCGAAAGGCTTATTTCTCCCGGTTGTGGGTGTGTGCCTCCTCCCACCATCGCTACTTGAGATATGGTATGATGAGGACTTCTGAAAGGGCGTGTGGCTATAAGTGAAACGTCTTTCCCTAATTTCCCTGCTACAGAATGGATCTTGGTTGTTTCTAAGCTTTCTGCCAAAGATAAAGGAGGAAGTATGCTGGGCAGACGTTTTGCCATCATAGACTTACCACTGCCGGGTGCACCTATCATAATGATATTATGTCCTCCTGCAGCCGCTACTTCCAAGGCTCGCTTTACATTCTCTTGCCCTTTTACATCGGAAAAATCAAAAGGGAAATCGTATTGATTCTTATAAAATTCTTCTCTTGTATTTACCTCCACAATAGGAAGATCTGCTTTCCCGTTCAGAAAATTCACTACTTCTGTAAGACTCTCTACTCCGAAAACTTTCAGCTGATTTACTACTGCTGCTTCTCTGGCGTTTTGTTTAGGTAGGATAAAACCTTCAAAGCCTTTTTTGCGTGCCTCTATTGCCATAGGGAGTGCGCCTCTTATAGGTTGCAGCTTCCCGTCTAAACCCAATTCTCCTACGATGAGGTACTTCTCCAAATGATCTGGAGAGATGCTACCCGTAGCAGCTAAAATACCTATAGCGATGGGGAGGTCATAAGAAGAACCTTCTTTCTTTATATCTGCCGGAGCTAAGTTTACTACAATCTGAGAAACAGGAACTCTATAGCCTCCCACTTGGAGAGCAGACATCACTCGTTCGTGGCTTTCTTTTACTGCAGAGTCTGGAAGCCCCACTAAGAAGAATTTAACGCCACGTGAACTATTCACTTCTGTCGTAATGATTGTGGCATCTATACCTTGTACAGCTGCACCAAAGACTTTTACTAACATAGGTTTTGTGCTTTTCTGGTTGTGTATAAAAGAGTTTAGGGAGTTTGTATTTTTTCTATTTCTTTGCTGAGGTCTTGCGGGGCGATATTAACTCCTACGATACGTCTGTCTTTATCTATAAGGAGATTGAAAGGAAGGTGTTTTATTTGTTGTTGTTTCACAGCGATGTGTTCCCAAGCTTGGAAGTCGCATACTTCTGTCCATTTTTCATTATCTGGCTTGCAAGCTTTCTTCCATTCTACAGAATCTACGTCCAAAGAGACTTGCACTATTTGTAGATGCTTGGGAGATATGTTTTTGCTATATCGCAGTAGAGAGTCTCGTTCTGCCTTGCTTTTGTCGTCCCAGCTTGCCCAAAAGTAGATAAGTGTATGTCTTTTCTCTTGACTGTTCCAGTCTTTTAAGATACCTTTTCTGTCTTTGAGGGGGAAATATGCCAAGGCTGTATTCATCATAGCTTCTGTGCTTTCTGCTTTTTTCTCCCACCCGCTTAAAACGTGCAAGTCTTTGATTTCTCCATCTAATAGATTGTACAAAGCCTGTGCTTCTCCTCTTTTTGTCGGTGAATTAAAATAAGCAGATAGGAGGTAGGCAGACAGAGGAGAAGAGGGATAATTCCTGATGAATTTTTCTACGATAGAATCCTGTTTTGCAGGAGTTGTTTGGAGCGAAGACAAAAATTCTTGCAGAAGTGCGTTTTCTCCTTCTCCTTTTATTTGTGGTGTGTGCCAATTTTGTGTGATGCGTACTTCTTCTTCAGGTTTTCCGAAGAGAGGCAACCAATGTCCCTCTGTATCCATAAGGCGAAACATTGTAGTCGTATCTATTGAGATGTCATATGTAAATTGCCCATTCGTAGCATAGATGGTGTCTAAGCGTAGGGTCGGCTCATCTTCTATGAGATACAAAGTATCTGAGGGAAGTCCTGTTAATTCTCCTTTTACCCTGAAGGCTTGATTCTTTGTACACGAATCAAGCCCTAAGAGTAAGCAGAGGAATAATCCCCATATATGTAAGTGCATCTGCGTGAAGCGTCTCATATATAATAGGGTAGGTAGGATTAAGAAAGCAATTCTTTCACTTTGGCAGAGATAAGTTTACCTTCCGATAAGCCTGCCAATTCTTTAGTAGCTACACCCATCACTTTCCCCATATCTTTGGCATCTGTAGCGCCTACACGTGCTATGATGTCTTTAAGGCGTTCTGTGAGTTCAGCTTCGCTCAGTTGTGTAGGGAGGTACACTTCCATACTGGCTACTTGTGCCAATTCTGCTTCTGCAAGGTCTGCTCTTCCTTGTTCTGCATACAGTGTAGCGGAGTCTTTTCCTTGTTTTACAAGTTTCTGAATGATTTTTATAGCTACATCATCTGTGAGCGTATCATTAGCTCCGGGAGCAGTTTTTGCTTCAAGGAAATTCTTTTTTACATTTCTCAAGGCTTCCAATTTCACCTTGTCTTTAGCTTTCATAGCTTCTTTAATATCATTGCTGATTCTGTCAAATAAATCCATTGTGTAATTATATTAGAATGTTATTTCTCCGTTTTCCGGTATGTAAGATTTTTCTTCTATTGGAGTAGAAGTGATAGAAGACTTGATATTATCTAGTTGCGTCTTGCTACGTCTGTAAGTAGGTGAGCTGTCTATGAGGCTGATGATGTCATCGTTTCCCAAGTCTTCCGGGCTGAAGATATAGTAATTGTAGTTTTTTTTCTTTCTTCTACCGAATATATCTCCATAGAACTCAGATCGTCTTTCTGCTCTTTTTTGTTCTTCGTCTTCTTGTTTCTTTCTGGCTTCTCTCTCTTCTGTGGAGAGGTGTCCTTCTATGCCGGGTACATCTTTCAGTTCAAATCCGGAAGCCAAGATGGTAACACGTACTTCTTCTTTGAGATTTTCGTCTGTGTACAACCCTATTTTGGTCAGCACTTGATTGGTAAATTTCGCTGTAAATTCGTGTATCGCATTCATTTCCTCTGTACGGAATGGCGTTACTTCTTTTGCGTATTCTCCGTCTTCGTCCGGAATGGTTACTACTACCAATAAGCGTTTTGAGTTGTAGATGTTTGTATAAGTGATAAGTGGAGAATTGAGTGCATTTTCTATAGCATCGCGCACACGGTTTTCTCCATTTCCCACTCCCATACCGATAATGGCTATTCCTCCGTCTTTCAATGTGGTATTTACATCATTGAAATCCAAGTTCATAAAACCCTGTTTCATCATAAGCTCCGCTATTCCCTTGGTAGAGAGAAAGAGGGTCTCGTTGGATTTTGCCAATGATTTCTTGAAACTAAGATCGGCATAGACTTCTCTTAGCTTTTCATTGTTGATCACAATGAGTGCATCTACCGCTTTTTTTATTTCCATAACCCCGGCAAGGGCTTGGTCTATACGTTTGGTTCCTTCTAAAGCAAAGGGGATAGTAACGATACCTACTGTGAGTATACCCATCTCTTTAGCGGTTTTTGCCAATACAGGCGCAGCACCTGTACCGGTTCCTCCCCCCATACCGCAGGTAATAAATACCATTCTGGAGCCATCATTGAAAGCTTCACGTATACGATCTATACTTTCCTCTGCTTTTTGTCTCCCTACTTCTGGTAGATTCCCTGCTCCTAAGCCTTCGTCTCCCAAGAGCAATTTATCCGGCACGGCAGAGCCTCTGAGTTGTTGCTCGTCTGTGTTGCAAACCAAAAATTGTACATCTTTAATGCCTGCTTGATACATTTGGTCTACGGCATTACACCCTCCACCGCCTACACCTACTATCTTGATATAGGACTTAGGAGTTGTTTTTCCTACGCTATTTTTATCTCGTTCTATAGGAACTGTATAATCTTCGTGTGTCATTTTTTACTCTTTTTTGTTTGTTTCCCAATTATCGTCTCCCAAGAATTTCTCTATACTCACTTTCACTTTAGAAAAAATGCTGTGTCGGCTTTTGTATTCCTTGAGTGCTTGCTCTGCTTGACTTATTTCTTCGGAAAGTTCGGGGAGATTGAGCTTTTTGGCGGTTGCTATCTGTGCTTTGGCAGATTCCGGTTTGTCTTCTTTGAGACTTTCCAAAGCCTGTGTTAAGCAGGCTTTACCTTCTGCCAGTTTCTGAGCTTTATCTTGCTTGGCAATTTCTGCTTGTTGTCTTTCTATTTCTTTTCTTTTTTCCTCTTCGGCTATTCGTTTAGCTTCTTCTTCGTGAGCTTTTTGCTCTTCTTGTTTTTTCTCTTCTCTTGCTTTTCTTTGGGCTTCTTCTGCCTCAAATAACCCTGCTTTAGGATCTACTTTTTTGCAGTTTTCTGTACCGTTGAGGAGGATTCCTAATAGGGTGGTATATCTGCCATTGTCATTGAGCTTGATATCTCCTACTATGGCAAGTTCTGTATGAAGGGCAATTCTGGTTTTGGCAAGTTGTGTCTTGGCAGAAAATACATCTTCTATTTTAGAAAGTTGAGCTGTACCTCCTGTAAGTACGACATCGTTGAGTAATTTGTCCTTGTAAGCAGACTGTGTGATTTGATGATCTACATTGAGGATAATTTCATTGATACGGGCTTCTACAGTCTCTTCAAAAGAAATTTTGTCTATCGCCTTGTTTTCTATGCGATATTCTTCGCCACTGTGATCTGTTTCTTCTCCTTCTTCTGTGTAAGCAGCTCCGTGTCTTATTTTGAGAATCTCTGCATCTGCTTCTTCTATTCTGTGGGTAGTAAGGTCTTTTGTGATGTTTCTTCCACCCAAAGGAAGGACTGCAAGGTGTCTCAATTTATTGTCAGTGAATACGGCTACGGAAGTCGTTTCTGCACCGAAATCTACCAATGCACAGCCTGAACGCTTTTCGTTTACGCTCAGTAAAGCATCTGCAGTAGCTATCGGTTGGACTATGTATCCTGCTATTTCGCAACCTGCCTGTTTGAAGCACTCTTTGATTTTATTTTTGTAGGTTTTCTTGGTTACGATGTGGAGAAAGTTTGCAGTGATATGTTCTGCCAATACTCCTACAGGATCTTTTAGTATATTGTTTCCTACCTTGTATTCTTGAGGTTCTGTGTGTAGTATTTCGTACTCCGGAGCGATGGTATCTCTGCTATCGTTTATTAAAACGTCAATGAGTGCTTGAGAGATTTTTGTATCTTCTCCCAGTGTACGTTCTTCTGTTCTTTTTATGCCCTGTAGAGAAAGTCCGCCAACTCCTACGTAGGCTTTGCTTATTTTGGCGTCCAGTTGTTTCTCCAATGATGCAATTACTTGTTTGAGGCTTTGTGCGGTCTTATCCAAATTGTAGACCACTCCTTTTTCTATAGACCCAGCGGAGTTTTCTTCTGCAAAAGCCAATAAATGCACACTCTTGTCTGCATTGATTCTACCGGCCAGACCTTTTATTTTGGTAGAACTGAGTTCTATAGCTACGATGAAGTCTGTGATTATCATATATCGTACTTATTTTTTTGTGCAAATAATCTGATTGTCAAATTCTATGTTGATTCTACTATACTTGTTCCAGCCTACTACAGGGAGTGCTTTGGTATAGAATTTCTCCAATTTCTGTAGTTTTTCTCCCAAATGTTCAGCTTTTCCCAAAAATAATATATGTTCGCCTACTCTGGGCACTAATTCCAATTCTTTTTTTGCCGTAACGTGTATTTGTTGTACTTGGGCTTGCCAAAAAGGAGATGCTTGCAGAAGTTCTGCTAAAGGTAATAATTCTTTTTTTGCAAATTCTTCTGTGATGTTTCCTGTGGCTACAGGCAGGTGAATGGCTTCATTTCCTGCCAATATGAAATTGGAATCCTTGTCTATATAGTAATCGGTTCCGTTGTCTCCCATAATATGCAGGAGTGGAATGCGTTCATATACTTCTATGTTCACGTTTCCGATGGCTGTGATGTAGCACTCTACTTTACGCACGAAGGGGTGTCTGTGCAGTGCTTTCTCCATAGCACGTGTATTGATGTCTTTTAGCTTTTTGCCTACAGGGTATATTTTATGATTGGCAAGTATGCGTAGTAAAGCTTTAGACTGCACGTGCTTTTCTTTCTCAATGCCCTTATAGATGATGCTTACTGCCTGACAAATATGAGTATCCGGCTTCTTATTGAAAATAGTAAGTGTAGCTATGAGATAGGCGATGCACCCCAATAGTAAGCAGAATAAAAATAAGAGTTTTAGTTTTTTCATCGGAGTACTTCTATAATGGGTGCCACATAGTTGTCTACATCTCCTGCTCCCAAGATCATAAGAACTTCCGGATTACAGGTTTGGATCGTAGCTACTAAATCTTCTTTTCGGCAGAGATGTTTTTGTACACCTGATTTCAAACAGTCAAAAATGAGTTGTGAACTGACTCCTTCTATGGGGAGTTCTCTGGCCGGATAAATATCCAAGAGTATCACTTCGTCCAAGAGGGACAAACTTTCTGCAAAGGCAGGGTAGAAATCCCTTGTTCTGCTGTACAGGTGAGGCTGAAATACCCCTGTGAGTTTGCGAGTAGGATATAGCTGTCTAAGAGAATGAATGCTTTGTTTCAGTTCCTCCGGGTGATGTGCATAGTCGCTCAGTACGATGTGTGCCGGTGTGCGTAAACGGAAGTCAAATCTTCGTTCTATACCGCGGAAAGAAGCCATAGCTGTTTTTATCTCTTCGGGAGATACTCCTGCTATTTGTGCCAGTGCCATAGCTGCCACGCCATTTTCTATATTCACATAAATAGGCACGCCGAGTTCTATATCTGCGATATTGCCCAAGGGAGAGGTATAGTCGAAGATGATGGTTTCATTGGCAATACGAATGTTGGTAGCACGGAAATCTCCTTGTTCTATGCCATAGCTCCATACGTGTATGGACTTTTCTGTAGGAATGGACAGTTGTGCTCCTTTTTTCACGATGAGGTGTCCTCCTTCGGTAACCAAGGACGCATAATGCGAGAAACTTTCTAAGTAAGCTTCGTGTGTGCCGTAAATATCCAGATGGTCTGCATCTGTAGCGGTAATGACTGTAGCATAGGGACGGAGATGATGAAAAGAACGGTCAAACTCATCGGCTTCTATTACTACATATTCACTCTCGGCAGAAAATAGCAGATTGGTATTGTAATTTCTGGAGATTCCTCCTAAAAACGCATTACAACCTACGTGAGAGGAGTGTAGTAGGTGAGCTGTAAGGGTAGAAGTAGAAGTTTTTCCGTGTGTGCCTGCTACACAAAGCCCTTTTTCTGTACGTGTGAGCATACCCAGTACTTCTGCTCTTTTCATTATGGTGAAACCTTCCTGCCGGAAGTAGCGTAGCTCTGTATGGGTAGCAGGGATAGCCGGAGTATAAATGATCAAAGTGTGTTCCTTATCTTTACACCGGAGAGGGATTTGCGCTACCTCTTCTTGGAAATGCAGGTGTGCGCCTTCTTGGATAAGTTGCTCCGTGAGATGAGAGGAAGTACGATCGTATCCTACTACAAATTTTCCTTTTAGGAGAAAGTAGCGAACTAAGGCACTCATACCGATGCCTCCGGCTCCAATGAAGTAAACGGATTGTAGGGTATCTATATTCATAAATTATTTTTCTGATGTTGAAGTGCAATATCTATAATCTTTTGAGCGATTACATTGGCAGCATCCGGGTGAGCCAATAAACGAACCTGTTCACTCAGTTTCCGGAGTGTAGACTGGTCTTCTACGGTGGTAAGTGCCGTAGGGATAAGTTGAGACACAGCTTGGGCATCTGTTATCATCAGTGCGGCTTGTTTCTTGACCAATGCCTGTGCGTTTTTGGTCTGATGATCTTCTGCTACATTGGGAGAAGGTACCAATATGGAGGCTTTTCCCAAGAGGGCAATTTCCGAAATAGAGCTGGCACCGGCTCTGCTTATCACTAAGTCTGCCGCTTTGTAGGCGGTAGCCATATCTGTAACAAAGTCCGAGGCATAAATGTTCTGTGGATTCCCTATTTCTTCTAAAGCTCTTTTGGCATCTTCTATATAAAGTTTGCCGGTCTGCCAAATAAACTGTACGGAGCTGTTTGCCATCGTAGAAAGGTGTGCTTTTACAGCCTCATTGATGGTACGGGCTCCCAAACTGCCTCCCAGTATGAGAACAGTTTTCTTGTTTCCTGTCCAATTATATGTTTGTAAGGCTTCTTCTTGATTTTTGGTTTGTGTCAATAATTCTTGTCGTATGGGGTTCCCTGTGAGGACAAGTTTTTCTTTTGGGAAGAAACGATCCATTTCATCGTAGGCTACACAGATAGCGTGAGCGTGTTTGGAAAGCATCTTGTTGGTCAGTCCGGCGTAGGAGTTTTGTTCCTGTAGTACAGTCGGGATACCCATAGATGCAGCTACTTGCAAAGTAGGCGCACTGGCATATCCGCCTACTCCTACTGCTACGTGAGGGGCGAACTCACGAATGGTTTTCTTCACCCTTCGTTTACTTACAAAGAGTTTGTAGAGTACCTTGAAGTTTCTCCACCAACGTTTTCTATCCAATCCCATAATGGGCAACCCTACTATTTCGTATCCGGCAGCCGGTACTTTTTGCATTTCCATACGCCCTTCTGCACCCACAAAAAGAATTTCTGTATCAGGGTCTTTTTCTTTGAGTGCATTGGCAATAGAAATGGCAGGAAAAATATGTCCTCCCGTACCTCCGCCACTGATAATTACTTTAAGATGTGTCGCCATAATTTGTCTTGTGTTGTTTGATGAAACTTTTCTTGCAAAGATAATGGAATTTACCGGGAGCAGGGTGTGGCAAAGGGCTGTTTTCTAAAGATTATTCGGAAGATTTTTCTACATATAGAAACTTGGGTTATTTCTTTATCCTATTGCGCTCACTCTTGTATTACGACAGAATTTATGTACTCCATAAATGGGTATTTTTAGTGAAAGAAAAAGTAAGTTATATGTGGCACGTTTTTCTCTCTCTTTATACCATTATAAACCTGCGCCGATAGCGAGCATATCTTATCGTGATAGCAAGGCTTCTTTCCGTGATACGGAGCATATCTTATCACGATAGCGAACATATCTTATCACGACCCTTGTGAGAAGCTGCTGTGGAGGTATTTCTCTGCACGGGAGGCTTGGTTTTTCTATTGTAAAAAAAGATGTGGAATTTAACTTAAATCTGCGATGAAAGTTACTCGTGTAAGAGCTTGTTTTCTCCCGGAGGTAATACCTTTTTGCTGTAAGCGTTTACTTTATGTAATGGCTTACTATGTGTTCTCCTCGTCTGATATGCGTAAGTGTAGAAACAATAGGAGGTGTGGGGGATTTTATCCCGTCTGCGATGTAGAGAGGACTATGCTCTACGAATATCTCGTCCCACAAATCTTGGTCTAAAAAGTATTGGTGAGTGGTACTTCCTCCTTCTACCAATAGCGACTGGATATTTTGTTCGTGGAGGTATTGTAGTAGGGCAGGGAGAACCTGTTCGCCTTGTGGTATATATAGAGTGGTGGTGTGAGGATGCTGTAAATCTTGCTTATGAGTAACTACGAGCGTAGGCTGTGTACCGTCCCATAAGTGCAGATGTGTAGGCAGAGTGCCATTGAGGTCTATTACGATGCGTAGCGGTTGTTTGCCTGTCCAGTGGCGTACATTTAGTTGAGGGTTGTCTATGAGGGCTGTTTGTGTGCCTATGAGTATAGCACTGTGCAATGCTCTTTGTTTGTGTACATAGACGGACGTGATAGGAGTAGAGAGTGGTACGGGTGCAGGAGTTTCTCCTCCTTGTGCGATGCAATGATTGCTACTTTCTGCCCATTTCAGCGTGATGTAAGGACGTTTTTCTTGATGGAAGACTACAAAGGGGCGTATCAACTCCAAACATTCTTTTTCCAATATGCCTACTACTACTTCTATGCCGGCTTCACGTATGCGTGCTATGCCCTTGCCTGCTACGAGAGAGAAAGGGTCTTTGCAACCGACTACTACTTTTTTTATGCCTTTGGAAACAATGAGATCTGCACACGGGGGAGTCTTACCATAGTGAGCACAAGGCTCTAAGCTTACGTACAATGTAGCTTCCGGCAGTAGATGCTCTTCTTTTACCGACCTGAACGCAAAAACTTCTGCGTGAGGTTCTCCACAACGAGGGTGGTAACCTTCGCCTATCACTCGTCCTTGGGCTACTATGACAGCTCCTACCATAGGATTGGGGGCTGCATAACCATTGCTCATACGTGCCAACTGTAGGCACCTGTACATATAACGTTCGTCGGTGGTCATAAGAAAGAAAATTGAAAAAGGGAGGAAAAATGTTCTCCTCCCTTTCGTGTCGTTATTTTATCAAGTTCTTGCCTGTCATTTCTGTAGGTTGTGGAAGACCTAAGATATGAAGCAGAGAAGGAGCTACGTCTGCCAATACTCCGTTTTCCACCTTGGCTTCCTTGTTTTCTGTGATGTACAGGAAAGGTACGGGATTAAGTGAGTGAGCAGTGTTGGGGCTTCCATCTGCATTGAGGGCATTGTCTGCATTGCCGTGATCTGCTATGATGATTACTTCGTAACCATTGGCTTTGGCTGCTTCTACAGATTGGTGTACACAGTTGTCTATAGCTGTTACGGCTTTTTCTATGGCTGTGTAGACACCTGTATGTCCTACCATATCCCCATTGGCGTAGTTTACCACAACGAAATCGTATTTCTGTGTATTGAGGGCTTCTACGAGCTTATCTTTTACTTCGTAAGCACTCATTTCCGGCTGTAGATCGTAAGTGGCAACTTTCGGAGATGGAACGAGAATACGATCTTCTCCATCGAATGGTGTTTCTCTACCTCCATTGAAGAAGAAGGTAACGTGTGCATATTTTTCTGTTTCTGCCATATGGAGCTGTTTCTTTCCGTTGGTAGCAAGATATTCTCCGAGTGTGTTTTGCACATTTTCTTTATCAAAAATGATGTGCAGACCTTGGAAAGACGCATCGTAAGGAGTCATAGTACAATAATGCAAGTGAGGTATGGTAGTCATACCTGCTTCCGGCATATCTTTTTGTGTTAAGGCAATGGTCAATTCCTTGGCACGGTCGTTACGGTAATTGAAGAAAATTACTACATCGCCTTCTTTGATACGTCCGTCTACGGTGCTGTTTACGATAGGTTTCACAAATTCGTCTGTGATGTCTGCATCGTATGAGGCTTGCATCGCAGCTACCATATCTGTAGCAGGAGTACCTTTTCCATATACGAGGAGATCGTATGCTTCTTTCACACGTTCCCATCTCTTGTCTCTGTCCATCGCATAGAAGCGTCCTACGATAGAGGCTATCTTGCCTGCAGATTTTTTACAATGTGCGTCCAAAGCTTCGATATATCCTTTACCACTTTTCGGGTCTGTATCTCTACCGTCCATAAAGCAGTGAATAAAGGTGTTTTCTATACCATATTCTTTGGCTATGTCGCAAAGCTTGAAGAGATGATCAAATGAACTGTGTACGCCTCCTGTAGAGGTAAGTCCCAAGAAGTGTATGCTTTTCCCCTCTTTGCTGGCTTTGGTAAATGCTTCTACGATGACAGGATTTTTCTGTATGCTGCCATCTGTACACGCACGGTTTATTTTTACTAAATCTTGATATACGATGCGTCCGGCACCGATGTTGAGGTGTCCTACTTCCGAGTTTCCCATTTGACCATCGGGAAGACCCACATTCTCGCCACTCGCTTGGAGTTGGGAAAAAGGATAAGTAGCAGTAAGTGCGTCCCAGTGTGGAGTAGGGGTGTTAAATATAACGTCTGCCTTGTCGTGAGCACCGCAACCCCAGCCGTCAAGGATCATAAGTAATGCTTTTTTTGCCATAAAATCTGTTGTATTTGGAGGATTTATATATTGTCTTAAAAAAAAGTCTTTTTGCAGACCGGTTCGCAAAAGTATAAAGAATTAAGTGGGTTAGTGAAAACTCAACTGTTCTTTTAGGATTATTTTAGGGGAGACTGTAGAGTGAACAGTGTTTGGAAGATTAGAACTTCTTTTTCTTTGAGCGGAGAAAATAGAACTCTAAGATTAAAAGCCTTGAATTTGGAGGAAACAAGAAAAGTGATATACCTTTGCGCCGAATTGGAAGTAAAGACCTTGAGGGGTCTTGCAAGGGAAGTCGGTGAGAATCCGGCACAGTACCCGCTACTGTAAGTCTTTTTGCAGGTGTATGTTTTTCATACTACTGCACTCTCGCACCCAAGAGAAAAGCCACTGAATCCCCCCCGATGGATTTGGGAAGGCTGGTGCCTAATGGAGAGGAAATACGAGTCAGGAGACCTGCTTTCAATAACTATACACCACGCTCGGGAACAAGCGATAAAGGTATCAAGCATTCAGAGTATAAATGCCAGTGATTCTATGTATCTTCCTGCCGGGAGAGGAGAGTTTGTGTCATATTATTTTGAGCGTAAAGTGTATGGGCTATAGGCGACACCTAACAATTAGTTAAGAATAATATGAACAAAGGAAAAAAAACGATCATGCTTACCTGTGCCTTGTGGTCGGCAGGTATGCTTTCGGCACAGACTCCGAAGAAAGACAATTACACGAATTTTACAGACACCACCTTCTCTATCAGTAATGTTGAGGTCGTAGGCGGGCACATCAAAGCACCGCAAGCCTTGTCTCGTATGCGTGTATCATTGGCAAAGCTGCCTTTGAGTATCAGTTATCTTGATGCAAAACAGCTTACTACACGTGGTATTTTGACCATGAATGAGGCGGCTCGTTTCTTACCCGGTATCAATATACGTACTACCTACGGAGGTTTTGACCAGTTAAGTATTCGTGGCTTTGATTATTCGCCTATTTCTGTAGACGGTATGCGTGATGAACGTTCTACCATAAACTCTTATCCGCTATCTGATCTCTCCGATGTAGAACGCATAGAAGTTCTGCGTGGTCCGGCATCTGTGTTGCAGGGACACTCTGCTGTAGGGGGAGCACTTAATATCACCAGACATACTCCCGATGGTAGGAAACGTTTGGAAACAAATTTGTCTTTGGGTAGCTGGAATTATCGCAGAACAACTTTCCTTATGGGAGGAAAACTGCTTGGAACAACCAACTATGTAGCTTCTATCAACTGGTCCAATAGCGATGGTTGGCGCAATACAGGGAACAAACGATTCAAAACCTATGCAGCACTGGGTGGAAAAATAGACAAAAGCGAATGGCAACTGAGAGGTAGCTTCCATCGTGATTATTATGGTACGGAAATAGGTTTGCCACCCACACTTCGTACTACAGTATACAATACAGATGGAAGTGTTTATCTCCAACCATGGCAAGTGCAACCACGCATTGCAAGGGAAAATCGTTATAATAGCGTATCGGACTTTATGTACAATACTTCTTGGAACGTATCCGGTAAATATGTGTACAATTTTACTCCCCGAATGCGACTTACCGAACATCTTTCTTACAGCAAAGACGATATAAATTATTTCAGTACCGAAGAATTGAGCTATCGTACGAGTGATAAACCCATCTATCCTTATTATACTATGAGTGGTACAAAGAAGCAGTACATAGATATGGATTCTGTTATGTATACATATCCGCTGCGCTTCTCTCATATGGCATATACTTTCCAAAATCAAATAGGACTTGATGGAGATTTTCATACGGGTAGTATAAAACATAATTATGCAGCAGGGTATGCCTTCAGTTATATGCGCAGAACAAGTTTCTCCGGTTATAATATAGGAAAAGACGTAGTAGGAACTGCGCTTACTGCCCCTGTATCTGTAGAAAACCCTCGTCCTATGGGATATATGGATACACGTTTCAGTCGTGCTACTCCGAGACGTACATTTACTCATGGTATTTATGCTCAAAACCTGATGGAATTCAATAAACAATGGCAGGTTCTTGCAGCTTTGCGCTATGATTTTTATCATTATGAAACTTCTTCTACAGATGCATTGGACGGCAAACGCAAGTTCAAAGATCCCGGAAAAGACAAGTATAATAAGACCAAAGCCGGTGCCTTGACTTATCGTTTGGGAGCAGTATATTCTCCTATAGAAGGAACACAATTCTATGCCTCTATAGCTAATTCTTATTTCCCTTATCAGCAATTTTACAATCTGCGTAATATCTATATTGATGATGCAGGAAAAGAGTTTATACCTGATCCTGGCAAAGATTATTTTAAGCCTCGCACCGGTTGGCAAGCGGAAATAGGTGCTCGTACATCTGTCAATAAATGGCTTACTGCACAAGCTTCCGTATATTATATCAAACAAAACAATATATTGAAAACACTTGGAGAAAGAGAAGAAATCGTAGATGGAAAAGCTACTAAGCGTTCCATCATAGGACAAGTAGGTACGATAGATTCCAAAGGTTTAGAGTTGGAACTTACAGCTACTCCTTTGCCCAACCTTTACTTGACCGCCGGATATAGTTTCACTATGGCAGAATATGGTAAAATCCAATCTAATCCTATTCTTCCATTAGATGCAGCTACCGGCGATTTCTTAAATTATATTCCTAAGCATAAATGGTATTCATTGGGAAATTTCAATGTGAGAAAAGGTGCATTGAAAGGATTGGATTTGAGATACAGTATTACTTTTACGGATAAGATGTATCGCAATTACAAAGAGAACATAGCTTACGATGCTTATACATTGGTAAATGTAGGTGCAAGCTATACCTTACGCAACAAGGTGATGCTTGCTTTAGATGTGAATAACTTATTCAATACCAAGTATTATGCACAATCTCTCGGTTCTCAGTTGGTACCCAGTGCTCCGACTTCCTTATTATTCAGCATCAGCTATAAAATGTAACTCATAGCCTAAACTTTTTAAGCAGATGAAAACACGGAGTACCTTTCTATAGTGTGGGTTCTCCGTGTTTATTCCTATCTCAACCTCTTAAGACCAATAAATACACATGAAACGTTTTTTCTATACATTGCATGCTTGGGGCGGTATTTTACTGAGTGCGCTATTTCTTATGTGGTTTGTTTCCGGTATTGTGATGATCTATCATGGTTATCCCAGATGGACAGATGCGGAAGCGTTACGATATAGTCCTCCTATAGATCATTCCAAATTGCCGTCTCCCGATAGTTTGGCGCATCTTCTGAATAAATATAGTGTGGATACTACCACTCATTATTCACTGCAATTGGAGAGTAATCTTATGGGAGAAACATTTTTCAGAGTAACAACTCCTGAAAAAGAGGCTTCTATACGTATAGAAGGCGATACACTTTCTACTCCGAATGTAAATTATGGCTACCTTCAGACTTTGGCAAGTCGTTGGCAGTCCGATATTTTACGTGTGGATACATTGCATGCTGTAGACCAATGGACGCCTTTCTCCCGACTAAAAGAAGATTTGCCTTTTTATCGTATTATATTGAACGATGGTGAAGTAGGCAGATGGCTTTATGTATCCTCTCGTACAGGACGTATTTTGAGTGAGAGTACTTCGGAAGAACGACTTTGGGCTTATTTCGGTGCCATACCTCATTGGATTTATCCTACGATATTGAGACAAGATGCAGATCTTTGGAAACAAGTAGTCATAGTGCTTTCCGGATTGGGAAGTATTATGGTCTTGGCAGGTTGTTATGCTGGGATAGACAGATATGTTTCCACGCGTAAACAGCGCAACAAACGAACTTGGCAGACTCCTTATAAAAAATCCCTATATCGGTGGCATCATATCTTAGGAACTGTCAGCGGGCTATTCATTTTTGCATGGGTTTTCAGTGGTATGATGTCTGTAGTGGATATTCCGGAATGGCTATCCGGAGTACCGAAAGATAAGCCTCGCATTACACTGAATGGAACTCCGCCACCGCCACACACTTGGACAGAAGATTATAGAAACATTTTACACAGGTTTCCCGAAGCCAAACGTATCACATGGGATAGTTTTGCAGATTCTCCTTTGATGCGCATGGAAGGAGAAGATACTGCTATAGTGTGGGACGTAAGAGAGAAGGCACCACTGAATTTGAGTATGGAGACTGTGGTAAGTGTAGCACAGAAGGCTTACAAAATGTCTCCGGCTACCACTACAGAACTCACAGAATATGATAGCTATTACATAGACCGTAGGAGAAAATTATCTCTTCCAGTCTACCGACTCGTATTTGATGATGATTATGATACAGCACTATATGTAAATCCGGCTACAGCTGAAGTTCGCACGGTAGATCGTCGTAGTCGTCTGTCTATGTGGACATATAAAAAACTGCATACTATGGCATTTTCTTTCTTAGTGCAGTCTCCCACAGTGTGGACGATTGTTATGTGGATACTATTGCTGGCAGGAACAGTGGTTAGCTTAACCGGCTTAATTCTTGGAATCAAGTTTGTACAGAGAAAATGGAAACGTTTCCATTCCTGAGAAATCTGATACAAAAAGAATTACCATAAACAAGTAAAGTCTTTCTTGTAAAAAGCGGAGGTGAAATAGAAACCTCCGCTTTTTTTGTTCATGGAATAGAAATGGAAATCTTTTGGGATATATGAAAAGAAAACACTATCATTGTCATCTTATAGACTATTAAGGTAAAGATTATGATAGGAAATTTTATGTACTACAACCCTACCAAATTATATTTTGGTTCGGAATCCTTGGATTATTTGAAAGGTGAGTTGAAAAATTATGGCTCAAAAGTTATTCTTGCTTATGGTGGCGGAAGTATCAAGAAAAACGGGATATATGATCAAGTGCTTGCCATTCTTCGTGAAGCAGGAAAAACCGTGGTAGAAGATGCGGGCGTAATGTCCAATCCTACTTTGGAAAAACTCCACGAAGGTGTGAAAATAGCTCGTGAACATCAAGCGGACTTGATTCTTGCCGTAGGTGGAGGCTCTGTGTGTGATTATGCTAAAGCTGTGGCGGCTTCTGTACACTTTGACGGTGATTATTGGGAAGAGTTTTTTCTTAAGCAACAAAATCCTCCACAAGGGCAACCTATTATTCCCGTGGGCTGTGTGCTTACTATGGCAGGTACAGGTTCAGAAATGAATGGCGGGTCTGTTATTACAGATGAGGCAAATACGTTCAAGATAGGACATGTTTTTGACCATCGTCTTATGCCTAAATTTTCTATCTTGAACCCTCGTTTTACTATGACTGTGCCGGTAGAGCAAATGAAAGCCGGTATATTTGATATTATGAGTCATTTAATGGAACAGTATTTCTCCGGAACAGATGACAATACCAGTGATTATCTTGCAGAAGCATTGATGAAGAATGTTGTTACAGATGCTTACAAAGCGGTGAAGAACCCGCAAGATTATGAAGCTCGCAGTAATATTATGTGGGTGGCAACATGGGCATTGAACACATTGGTCAAGTGCGGTAAGAGACAAGACTGGATGGTACATATGTTTGGACATTCTGTGGGAGCGCATACGCATGCCGCTCATGGAGATACATTGGCTGCTATAAGCTTGGCGTATTACAAGCATGTTATGAGCTACGGACTTCCTAAGTTTTGCCGTTTTGCAGTGAATGTGTGGGGAGTATCGTCTACAGGAAAGACTGAAGAAGAAATAGCATACGAGGGACTTGATGCACTTGAGAAGTGGATGAAGGAGATAGGATTACCTACTAAAATCAGTGAAATTGGAGTTACAAATGAGATGATAGACGGTATAGCCAAAGGTGTGGTTATCCTTGATGCCGGTTATCATAAACTCAGTCAAGATGAAGTGCTGCAGGTATTGAATAAGAGTATGTAAAGTGAAGTAAATGCAAAAGAAAAACGCTGTGTGAATAACTCACACAGCGTTTTTTATACTCAAAAGTATGATAGGAGTTTATTTTACTTCTTCTATGATTTCCATACCGAGTTTAATAGCCTCTTCGTTCATAGGAATGAGGTGATGGTGGCGTTCTGGCAATGTTTTCTTTAGAGCCTTTACAACTCCGCCTATTTCTACTACAGGTTTGAGCTTGAGAAGACCACCTAACACGACCATATTGAAGGCTTTTGCCATATTACGTTCATTGGCTGCGTCCATCGCATCTATTCTGTAGATTTGAATATCCTTACGTGTAGGAGGCTCAATGATACCATTACCATCAAAGATAAGGATACCACCGGGTTTTACCTTTGATTCAAATTTAGCCAAAGAAGGTTGGTTCAAGATGATGGCTACATCATATCTGCTCAAGATAGGAGAGGAAACTCTTTCATCGCTTACTATCACTGTTACATTGGCAGTACCTCCACGTTGCTCAGGTCCGTATGCAGGCATCCATGTTACTTCTTTATTTTCCATCAGACCGGCATACGCCAAGATTTTTCCCATTGAAAGGACTCCCTGACCTCCAAAACCGGCAATTATTATTTCTGTTTGCATGTTTTTATTTGTTTGAAGTGATACGTGGAGATTATTTTTCTTCTGTGGTGTCTTTGAGGTCGCCTACAGGATATTGTTTGAACATATGTTCTACCATCCATTCATTGGCACCGGCAGCAGACATTTTCCAACCAGAGTTACAAGTTGAAACAAATTCTACGAGGCTTGAACCTTTCTTTTGCATAGAAGTTTCAAATGCTTTACGCAAGGCTTTCTTTGCTTTTCTGATCGCTGCTACGTTGTGTACAGACTGACGTGTAACGTAGCAAGTTCCTTCCAATTTTGTAGCCACTTCTGTCATATTGATAGGGTAACCATGTATTTCAGGGTTACGTCCTTCCGGACATGTGGCAGTTTTCATACCTATGAGTGTGGTAGGAGACATTTGTCCACCTGTCATACCGTAGATACCGTTATTAACGAAGATCATTACGATGTTTTCTCCTCTATTGAGTGCATGGATACTTTCTCCTGTACCGATACAACCGAGGTCTCCATCTCCTTGGTAAGTGAATACAAGTCTGTCCGGCCACAGACGTTTGATAGCAGATGCCAAGGCCGGCGCACGTCCGTGTGCTGCTTCTTGACAGTCTATATCTAAGTATTTGTACATGAATACGGCACAACCTACCGGACTTATACCTACGGTCTTTTCTTCCATACCCATTTCTTCTATCACTTCTGCCACGAGCTTGTGTATTACACCATGACTACAGCCCGGACAGTAGTGCATAGTCTCATCGTTCATTAAGCGTGGTTTTTCGTAAACCAGATTTTCGGGTTTTACTATATCTTCTATTTTCATATTGTTCTTGCTTTGAATTATCTTATAAAAAATCGGAACACAAACTCCATCATTTTGAGGAATAAGGAGCATGCGCACACATAGAAAAAGAGTGTTTTATCTGTTCCTCCTGCAAAGTAGAGTATGACAGA
This sequence comes from Phocaeicola sp., assembly GCA_022764505.1. Taxonomy (GTDB): domain Bacteria; phylum Bacteroidota; class Bacteroidia; order Bacteroidales; family Bacteroidaceae; genus Phocaeicola. The sequence goes on from JALEQJ010000032.1 coordinate 53,690, forward strand.
TGCCAAAGCTCCGATGAGGAAAAGAATGTTCAGTATGCTTCTTATTTTATCTGTGTCCATCTTTTTTTATTTTACCAATTTCGCTTTCAGAGCTTCTACTACTTCGTCCGGATCCGGTACGATACCACCCAAGCGACCGAAGTGTTCTACCGGAATACTGCAGTTTACAGCCAGTTTCACATCTTCTATCATTTGTCCGCTATTGAGCTCTACTACGAGGATTCCTTTGAGTTTCTTTGCTCTTTCTTCCAGTTCTTTCTTTGGGAAAGGCCAGAGAGTGATTGGACGGAAAAGACCGACTTTGATACCTTCTTCACGTGCATGTTCTATCGCTTTGAGAGAGATACGTGCGCTGGAACCGAATGCTACTACGAGGTATTCTGCATCTTCGCAGTTCAATTCTTCATAACGTACTTCATTGGCTTGTACTTCTGCATATTTTCTTTGCAGATGTTCGTTTCTGGTTTCCATTACATTAGGATCCAGTTCCAATGAAGTGATGACATTGGGCTTGCGTCCTTTCTTTCCGTTGGCAGCCCATGGACAGCGTGCTATCACTTCTTCGTCTGTGAGACGTGGCTGTTGTTCCGGAAGTTCTACTTTTTCCATCATCTGACCGATAACACCGTCTGACAAGATCATTACCGGATTACGATATTTGAATGCGAGGTCAAAACCTAAGCCTACGAAGTCTGCCATTTCCTGTACAGAAGAGGGAGCCAATGTGATAAGACGATAGTCTCCGTGTCCTCCACCTTTTACTGTTTGGAAATAATCTGCTTGGCTGGGCTGAATAGTTCCCAAACCGGGACCGCCACGCATTACATTTAAGATAACACAAGGCAATTCTGCACCTGCGATATATGAGATACCTTCTTGCTTCAAGCTCACACCGGGGCTGGAAGAAGAGGTCATTACTTTTTTACCTGTGCCGGCACCACCGTACACCATATTTATAGCAGCCACTTCGCTTTCTGCTTGTAATACTACCATTCCTGTGGTTTTCCATGGAGCGATTTCTGCCAAGGTTTCCAATACTTCCGATTGGGGGGTGATAGGATAACCGAAATAGCCATCTACCCCATAACGTACTGCGGCATGGGCTATGGCTTCATTTCCTTTCATTAACACTACTTCTTTTGCCATAATCTTCTTTTTTAGATTTAGTACATTATTCTTCTACTCTTGCTCTATATACTGTAAGACAGCCATCCGGGCAGACTACTGCACAAGAGGTACAGCCATTGCAAGTATCTTGCAACGCTTGGTGTACATAGTTGTACCCTTTTTGGTTTACCTTGGGATTTAATTCCAATACATTGAGCGGGCAGGCGACTACGCAGAGTCCACAGCCTTTACATCTTTCCGTGTTTACTAACACGACTCCTTTTACTTTAGCCATACTTTTGCGTTTTATTGGTATTAGTGATTGTACATATCTGTATGAAAAAAATTCATTATTTCCTGCACCATTTCCTGGGCAGACTTTGCTGGACCTTCGGGGTTCAAGTCTATAGAGAGTTGATAATTGTCTAAGGCTAATCTCCAATCAGATTGTTTTCTATAGAGGTTTCCGAGTAAATAGTATGCTTCGGCTTTTTCTTTCGTGTCGGTAGAACGAGATAACAAATCTGACAAAAGTTTATTAGCGAGGTTTATTTCCCCCTGTTTTATATAGTTCCGTGCCTTTTCTATATCAGCATTCATACTATTAAATATCATTTTGTCTACGCAAAGATAACGTTTAGGCTTTATCAGGCAAGTATTTACTATGTTAAATTTCAGCACGAATATGAAATATCTTGAATAGTATGGAGCAGACACAATTTCTACTATAGTTTTCTTCCTTTTCCACAGTGTCGCTTGCTTTTTTTATTCCGTACCGAAGTCTGCATAAACTTCGGTTACGGTTTATGTAAACTTCCATCGTGGTTTATATAAACCGTGGTGCAAAATAAAATTTAAGCAGAAAGCACAAGAAGAATAGATTCTTATTGGTGGAAAATCATTGCTGTACAATAAAAATGATGAGGTAAGGTTGTAACTAAGGCAGGTTGACTTTATTCTTGAGAGGCTTCTTTTCTTTTTCTATATATTGTCTTCTCTTTTCATAGTAAGTAAAGTATATTTGTATAGTTACTACAAAAAACTCGTTTTAATGAAAAATAAACTACGTCTTGTTTTTATGCCATTTATGTTGGCTCTTATAGGACTGATAGTAGGTTATACGTTTTTGAACTGGCTTTTGTTTATCAAACTCGGCATTCTTCACCCGAAAGAAGAGATCACAATGATTATCTTGCCTTTTTTGTTTGCGGGGGGAATTACATGGTTATATCTGAGCCCAAAACTGAAGGTGCTACAGCTGAAAGTAGATTTTTTTCATGTATTTATAGCATTTCTTGGCTTATTGATACCTACGGTATTGGCACAGAAGTATATGTGCGTAAATACAGGTAAACTGACGGTATTGACATCTGTAGGAGAAATAAGACATAGTGAACAGACGAAGTATTATGATTTGGGAACACACTACATAGATACGGGTAACAAACATTGTTATGCTACTTACGAGATACATGGGAAGCGTGCAGAACGGCTCTGTATGTATTTCTATACCGTTATGCCCATCTGCGAGAAAAGAGAGGAGATAGGTATGCATTATCAGCCCGCTGTATGGTTGGGTATCGTTTACGAAGAGGAAATAAGCAGTAGCATAAGTCAAGATAGAATGGAGGCTGCATATAATGCATTTATCAGTAGGAGTCAAAATCGTGTAGAACGTGGAGATTTCTCTCACTTTCTCTGTTTTGAACGAATAGGGCAGTCGTCCCAATATTACGAAGAATTTATGAAAGCCCTTGGACAAAGTGTCTCCAATGTTTCTGAACCTATTATACTTATGGGTATGAATATGCCTTATGGAGAGAGAGGCGGAGATTTATTGCAAAAATTCTTTACTGCTTTTTTCATCGTAATGTTCGTATGGCTATTGCTGTCCATTATTCCTAAAATCAATCCTAAGGAACTGAAACGCATCAAGGAAGGTAAGCCTGATTGGGTAGCGAAATTAGAACGACAGGAGTGGCTTGAGTTTATAACTCCCCGCAAAGACTACTTTGTTACGCCTGTCATTCTATTGCTCAATGTAGCTGTCTTTTTCCTGATGATGCTTGCAGGGAAAGGTTTTCTTACCTTTCAGGCAGATGATCTGATAAGCTGGGGAGCTTGTTATGCTCCTATGGTATCAGAGGGACAATGGTGGCGATTGCTCACGGCTACGTTTCTGCATAATGGAGTATCTCACCTGTTTGGCAATATGTTTTTTCTCGTTTATGTAAGTCTTCATTTGGAAGAGTTGATAACTCGCTCTCAATACCTATGCCTGTATCTGTTCTCGGCACTTGCCGGAAGTGTCATCAGCTTGCTGTGGCATACCGAACCTTTTGTTGCTGTAGGTGCATCCGGAGCTATATTCGGACTTTATGGAGCCTACATAGCTCTTTTAATAGGTGGACTTTATCCGAAAAAGTATATGAAGTCAGTACTTAAAGAAACGTTATTTTTTATCGGTATAAACCTCTTGGCTGGCATATTGCCCGGTGCTGACAATGCAGCTCACATAGGAGGATTGCTTTGTGGTTTCTTTCTGGGTCTTATATTCCTCAGTTCGTGCAAACGAAAGGCAAGGAAGGAGATAAGGCGTAAGCTATAGAGGGAACAGGAACAAATTATGCGTGTTTTTATCTGGTAATTCCCTTCCCATTATATGGCATAAATTGGATATGCTTAAAGCGTTATGACGTTATTGCAGAGGTAATTCCGTGCGTGATTTCTTAAGACTTTAGATTACAGAAACGAAACTGTTCCCATCTCTTCCGGCTTTTGCTCCCTGCTTAAAAAGCTGTACCTTTGTAACCCAATAAACGTAGATAGATATTCTTATGAAATACTTAGAAGTGAACTTCAATTTATATCCTTGCGATGAAATGCGAACAGATGTGCTGTCTGCTTATTTGTCAGACTTGGGATTTGACAGCTTTGTACCGGAAGTGGCAGGTTTGTCTGCATTTATCCCTACGGATTTGTTTGACGAAGATGCACTCCGAGAAACCTTGAGCAATTATCCTTTCTCAGATACCCAAATCACTTATACCCAGCACGAACACGAGGATAAAAACTGGAACGAAGAGTGGGAAAAGCATTATTTTCAGCCTATTGTTATAGAAGATAGATGCGTGATACATAGTACTTTTCATACGGATTATCCTCAACTTCCCTACGAGATTATTATCAATCCGCAAATGGCATTCGGTACGGGTCATCACGAAACTACCGCTACTATCATTGCAGAGATCTTGGATACGGAGATGGAGGGGAAAAGAGTTCTGGATATGGGTTGTGGTACAGCTATCTTAGGAATTTTGGCACGTATGAAAGGAGCTTCTGCTGTAGTGGGAGTGGATATAGATGAGTGGTGCGTAAGAAATTCTTGGGATAACATCGCACTGAACAAATTGGATCAAATAGATATTTTCCAAGGAGATGCACATACGCTTTCTACCCTCGGACACTTTGATATTATTATAGCCAATATCAATAGAAATATCCTTTTGGCGGATATGGAGAATTATATACAGGCTTTGGGAGCAGAGGGACTGCTGCTTATGAGTGGTTTCTACACAGAAGATATTCCTGTACTCCAAGAAAAAGCCCTCTCGTTGGGCTTGGCATTTTCTCATAGTAGAGAAAAGAATAATTGGGCTGTAGCCGTATTCCATAAGCCTACACTATAGGAAATGCAGACAGACGGACACCTTACACTCGTAGAACTGAATTACCTCATCAGACAGAGCATACAGCACTGCTTCCCTCAATCTATTTGGGTGCAAGCAGAAACAAGCGATGTGCGCACTGCTTCCAATGGGCATTGTTACTTGGAATTTATTCAGAAGGATCTTTATACGCACGCTTTATTGGCAAAAGCGAAAGGTATTATTTGGAGCAATGTTTTCAAGTCTTTGCGTCCTTATTTTGAAAAAGAGACAGGAGAAACATTTCGGTCGGGTATCAAGGTGCTGGTCAAGGTGCGTGTAGAGTTTAGTGAGCTGTATGGTTATAGTCTTATCGTAGAGGAAATAGACCCAACCTACACTATAGGAGATATGGTAAAGCGCAGGAAAGAGATTTTGGATCGCTTAACCAAAGAAGGCGTACTTAATCTCAATAAAGAACTGACTTTTCCTATGCTTCCGCAACGTATTGCTGTGATTTCTTCTGCTACAGCAGCCGGATATGGTGATTTCTGTAATCAGCTTCGGCAGAACAAGCGAGGTATAGTGTTCTATACACGCCTTTTCCCTGCCATTATGCAAGGAGACAGAATAGAAGAGAGCATCATACAAGCCTTGGACAAGATTTATACTTGCATAGATCAATGGGACGTGGTGGTTATCATACGTGGCGGAGGTGCTACCTCAGACTTAGCAGGCTTTGATACATACAATTTAGCAACTTCTGTAGCGCAATTCCCACTCCCCATCATCACAGGGATAGGGCACGAAAGGGACGATACGGTTTTGGACTTTGTAGCACACCTGCGTGCCAAAACTCCTACAGCGGCTGCAGAAATTCTCATTCACTATATGAACCAATGTGCAGAAGTATTGGAACGACTCACGCAAAGCATTTATCTGTTACCAACCCGGCTGCTGCAAACAGAGAAACAACGGATAGCTACCTATACTCAATACATTCCTGCACTTGTGGAAAAACGAATCCAAACAGAACAGCATAAGTTGCAAAGCAAAGAGCATCAGCTTCTCTCCTTGTGGAACAGTCGCAGGGTACAGGATAGTTTTCGGATAGAGTCGTTATTGCCACGCATAATGCACGCAATAGAAAAGAAACTGAATGTAGAGACGCATCGGTTGGCACTCTGTGAGCAAAAAACACGTTTACTCTCCCCTCAACATATTCTCAGTAAGGGATATTCTCTTACACTCAAGAATGGAAAGACTCTGAAAGATAGCAAAGACCTTTCTGTAGGAGATATCCTCGTAACCCATCTTGCAAAAGGAAAAATAGAAAGTACCATCACCCAAATACACAAAAAGAATGAAAGCTAAAAGCCTTACTTACGCTACTGCAATAGAACGCTTGGAAAGCATCGTAGAAGCGTTGGAAAACAACGATATAGATATAGATGCACTGCAAAGCAAACTAAAAGAAGCACAGACGCTTATCAAGTTCTGCAAAGAGAAACTATATACCGCAGACAAGGATATAAAAAAACTACTTTCTACAGAGGAAGAATAAGAACAAGCAATACGACAGAGAATGAAAAAAGAATTGATCATATTTGATTTGGACGGAACACTCCTCAATAGTATAGCAGACTTGGCTACGGCTACAAATTATGCACTTGCTACATTGGGCTATCCTACACACGAAACAGCAGCTTATAAGTTTTTCGTAGGTAATGGTATCAATAAACTTTTTGAACGTGCTTTGCCGGCAGACAAGAGAAATGAAACCGAGATAAAACGTGTACGCAGTCTGTTTGTGCCTTATTATAATGAACACAATGCAGACCTCAGCACTCCTTACGATGGTATGACTGCACTCTTACAGCAATTACAGACGGCAGGATATACTCTCGCTATCGCCTCCAATAAGTACCAAGAAGCCACGACTTATTTGGCAAAAAGATATTTCCCGGATATAGATTTTGTAGCAGTTTTGGGACAACGAGAAGGAATACCCGCAAAACCTGACCCACAGATCATAGAAGAAATTCTGCAACAAACGGGCGTAGGAAGAGCAGGAGTGGTGTATGTGGGAGATTCTTGTGTAGATATGGAAACAGGAAGAAATGCAGGTGTAGATACAATAGGAGTAACGTGGGGATTTCGCCCGCAAAGTGAACTGGAAATGTATAAACCTGCTTGTATAGCGCACAGCAGTACAGATATTTGGGAGTTTATATCCTCACGTAGCTAAGGTTTCTTTACTATCACCTCTTTTACAGCACGTGTCCAGTATTTTACAGTTTTTCCTGCTTTGAGGATAGTGTTGTTTGTAAAAGAGAAAGTGGAATCGAAGTTGCCACACAGATAGCGATGTCCTTTTTCGGACACTAATAAATCATAGTGATGCGTTTGAAAAAGAGTGATGATTTCCTCCCAGTTTAGTGTAGCATCTTCCACGAAAACCTTGGCTTCTGCTACAGAAAGCAATCGCCAGTTCTTCCACCCGTCTTTCTCGTACTTGCTTACCAAAGAAACCGCCTCTTTTACAGTGGAGAACCATTGTACAGGAGCCAATAACAACGCTTGTATATCTCCTTTATTCTCTGCCGCCAACGCTACGTAAAATCCTTTCCAGAAACTGCCTTGTACGGGCAATGTGTCATCGTACACAATCTCTATATCGTCTGTAGGTTGCTCTTTTTCAGGTTCATCTACTGGAGTATCTATAGGTTGGTCATCTAATGGGAATTCTATTTCTTTCTCCGGTAGCCATTCTGTAACTTCTCCTTGTTCTATAGTGAGGCTACCATTGTGAAAACTACCATATATTTTGTAAGGAACGCCCGCTTTGAACGGTTCTGTGTAGTTCATAGTATGGCTTTCTGTTCCATTGCTTTTTTCTACCTTTAGCGTGATAAGGATTTTTCCTTTTTCCGATGGGAAAATATAATTGGAGGTAGCTGTCCATATCCCCTTTCCATCGGCTTGTAGCGTAGTCCAATAGGTTTTCTCTGTTTTCCAATAATTGCCATCGAAAGCACAACCGGCATATACAGGAGTGATAGAAATACTGATGTTTTTTACTTCGTCGGGGACTTCTGTAAAACAAAAGCTGATACGTGCCACCATATATTCTAATTGTATCTTAGCAGAAATATCTTGTTGTAAATCTACCTTGCCACGCCCCATCAGTAATGGATAAATAGGATTACTTTGAGGTGAAAAGAAACTGCGGAAACCATATTCTATAGGTAGAGAGTAAATAGCTTCATCAAATCCCGAAAGCAGAGAGTATGCATACACACCTTTGGGAAGTTTCCAACTGACCATACTATTCTTATTTTCTATTTTCTCTCTTCTGATAAACGCTCCTTGCTCATCAAATAAATACAAAAACAGAGGATAACGAATTTGTGCTTGCTGGGCTTGCGACCATTCTATCTGTAGTCTATAAGTCTCTGTAGACTTAGGCTCATCCGGTGTTTCTCCACCATAACCACGACAGGCTGTAAGGGAGAGCAATAAAACATACGTGAGCAATATCCATATATAATAGGTGTAGATAGATTTACGCATAAACGTAGAAGTTTTTTTGCCATAACACAGTCTAATAGCGTATTAGACGTACAATCGCTAACATAGTCCAACCGTATGTCTATGAAAATGTGGATAAGTCCTAAATGAAATCCCCCCGAAAGTTTTTTCTATCTCTAACTTTCGGGGGGGAGGGGATTCATTATATACTTATATTCTTTGTTCACTCTGTACGATAGAGTGTTCTTGTGAGGAGTTGGGCTATTTTTTCCAAATAGAGCCGGTCTACTTCATCGAAAGCATTTAAGTATTTGCTATCAATGTCTATTTCCCCTACAACCTCTTTGTTACTATTGAATAGAGGAACTACTATTTCCGAGCGTGAATGAGCACTGCAAGCTATATGACCGGGGAAGGCTTCTACATCTGGTACTATGATGCTTTTCTCTTCTGCCCAAGCAGTTCCACACACCCCTCTTCCTTTCTGTATGTGCATACAAGCTACAGGACCTTGGAATGGACCTAATTGTAGTTCTCCATCGCAAACTAAATAAAATCCCGTCCAAAAGAAACGTTCTGCAAATCTTTCGTGAAGCAGAGCGGCTACATTGGCAAGGACACTGGTTTCATTTGTTTCTCCATCTATAACGCTTTCTATTTCTTTATAGACTGTTTCGTACGTTTGTTCTTTTGATGTCATATCTATTGTAATGTGTTTGCAAAAAAAAAGGTCGGTATAGTGTGTTTCTATACAGACCTCTTATGCTATGGTTTATTATTATAAATGTGCCAATGTTAATACTTTTTCTACTGCTGCAGAAAGTCCTTCCGGATTCTTACCACCAGCTTGTGCAAAGTGTGCTTGACCGCCTCCGCCACCTTGTATTAGTTTGGAAGCTTCGCGGACGAGTTGTCCTGCATTGACACCTGCTTTCACCAAATCGTCCGATACAGCCACTGTAAGCAAGGCTTTTCCTTCTGCTTCGCTACCGATGACTACTAATAGGTTCTCTGTAATTTCTCCACGAAGTTGGAATACTATATTCTTTACAGATTCTGCTACTATAGGGAGCGTTGCTTTGATGACTTTGATACCTTTTACTTCACGAGCTGTTTCTATGAGTTTTTGTTTCAGAGAAGCATCTCTTTCTTTCATAAACGTTTCTACTTGCTTTTTCAGTCCGTTGTTTTCTTCTATGTATTTTACAATGGTGCTACGTAAGTCCGGAGCATTATTGAATAAGCCTTTAATAGCTATAATCAAATCTTGTGTTTCGTCTATCAAATCTTCGACTCTTTCTCCGGTTATAGCTTCTATACGGCGTACACCTGCAGCTATAGAGCTTTCTGAGATAATTCTCATCATACCGATACTTCCTGTAGCAGAAACGTGAGTACCTCCACAGAACTCAATAGAGCTTCCGAACTGAATGACACGTACTTCTTCTCCATACTTTTCACCGAAGAGTGCAATAGCTCCCATTTCTTTGGCTTGTTCTATAGGAATGCTGCGGAATTCACAGAGAGGGGTATTGGCACGTATACGTTCGTTTACGATGTGTTCCACTTGTCTGAGTTCTTCCGGTGTTACTTTTTGGAAATGGGAGAAGTCAAAGCGTAGTGAATCCGGAGTTACGAGTGATCCTTTTTGCTCTACGTGTGTTCCCAATACTTCTCTTAGAGCCTGATCCAATAAGTGAGTACAAGAGTGGTTGGCTGCACAGGCAGCTCTCTTATCAGTGTCTACACAAGCCATCATAGGAGCTTCTAAGTGCTGAGGTATGCCGGTAGAGAAGTGTACGATGAGGTTGTTTTCTTTCTTGGTATCAATAATGGGAATAGTTTCAAACTCATTGACGATAACACCTGTATCACCTATTTGTCCTCCACTTTCTGCATAGAAAGGAGTATGGCTCAATACGATTTGGTAGAGTGTTTTGTTTTTTTGTTTTACTTCTCTATAGCGTAGTATCTCTGTTTCGTATTCTGTGTAGTCATAACCTACGAATTGCGGTTCTCCTTCTTTCAGAATTATCCAGTCTCCGGTTTCTACAGATGCAGCGTTGCGAGCACGTTCTTTTTGCTTTTGCATTTCTGCTTGGAAGCCTTCTACATCTGCGGTCATATTATGTTCTTTCAGAATAAGTTCTGTAAGATCCAATGGGAAACCGAAAGTGTCGTACAGAGTGAAAGCACTATGACCGTCTATAGAGGTTTTTCCTGCATTCTTTGCTTCTTCCATAGTCTTCTCCAAAAGCCTAATGCCGGTTTCCAAAGTGCGTAAGAAAGATTCTTCTTCTTCCTTGATGACTTTTTCTATCAGGGTCTTTTGTGCTTTCAGTTCAGGATAAGCTTCTCCCATATTGTCTACGAGTACAGGGAGAAGTTTATACATAAAAGGCTGTTTTTGCTCCAAGAAGGTATAAGCATAGCGTACAGCACGACGCAGTATTCTTCGGATTACGTAACCGGCTTTGGCATTAGAGGGGAGCTGTCCGTCTGTGATGGAGAAAGCTATGGTACGAACGTGGTCTGCTATGACTCTCATAGCAATGTCTTTCTGAGTATCTACTCCATAAGATTGGTGTGCTAATTCTGCGATGACCTTAATAATAGGTTGGAAGACGTCTGTATCGTAGTTGGAACGTTTTCCTTGCAGTGCCATACATAGACGTTCAAATCCCATACCTGTATCTATTACTTTGGCAGGTAGTCCTTCCAAGGTGCCATCTGCTTTTCTATTGTATTGCATAAATACAAGGTTCCAAATCTCTATGACTTGCGGGTGGTCTTTGTTTATCAGTTCTCTTCCGGAAGTACGCTGTTTTTCTTCTTCGCTACGAATATCAATATGTATTTCTGAACAAGGACCACAAGGACCGGTATCTCCCATTTCCCAGAAATTATCTTTTTTATTGCCGTTGATAATATGGTCTTTGGGTAAGTGCTTTTCCCAGAAAGACGCAGCTTCATCATCTCGTTCCAAACCGTCTTCCGGACTTCCTTCGAAAACTGTAGCATAAAGATTTTCAGGATTGATTTTGAGTACATCTACCAGAAATTCCCAAGCCCAGTCTATGGCTTCGTGTTTGAAATAATCGCCAAAAGACCAGTTGCCAAGCATCTCAAACATAGTGTGATGATAGGTGTCGTGTCCTACTTCTTCCAAGTCATTGTGTTTACCACTTACACGGAGGCATTTTTGAGAATCGGTAACACGCTTGTATTTTGCGGGTTGATTTCCTAAGATAATATCTTTGAACTGATTCATACCGGCATTGGTAAACATAAGGGTGGGGTCGTCCTTGATGACCATAGGTGCAGAGGGTACGATGTGGTGTCCCTTTGACTCAAAGAACTTCACAAAGGCTGTTCTTATTTCATTGGCTGTTAGCATATCTTTATATTGTATTTTCGTAATTATTCTATTCCTATTATTTGCAAAGATAGGTGCTTTTCGTATTTTTGCTCATATCCCACGAGGAAAAACTATGTGTAAGGACTTCTCCTATATAGTATAATGAGTAGAATGGAAACAAACAGTCGCAAAATATATTGGTCAATCTCCGAAGTAGCAGAAATGTTTCAAGTAGCAGAGTCTAATCTTCGTTATTGGGAAAAAGAATTTTCTATATTAAATCCCAAGAAAACAGCCGGAAATACTCGTCAATATAGGCAAGAAGATTTAGAGGTGGTAAAGTTAATCCGCCATTTGGTCAAGGAAAAAGGACTGACCATTGCCGCTGCAAAGAAACGGCTTAAATATAATAAGGAGATGGTAGATAAAACGGCAGAAGTCGTTATAAAACTGAAAGCTATACGAGAAGAATTTTTGTCAATAAAAATGGAATTAGACCGCCTTTCTACTTCGGAAAATGTAGAAAATCCTTTGTGAAAATGTGGTTGAAGTGGCTTTCTACATAAAAAACGTCCTTTTTCTAAAAAAAAACGATGGTTGGAGAACAACGTATTGTAAAAAGGCTATACATTTGTAGCGTTTTAGATAACTATTAAGTATTACAGAACTAAAAGTAAAGAAAAATGAAAAAATTAGCATTCGTATTCGCTGCATGTGTAGCTTTGGCATCTTGTGGTAACAAAGCTCAAACTGAAGAAACAACTACAGATTCATTGGCAACTGAAACTACAGAAGCTGTAGAAAATGTTGCAACTGAAGCTACAGAAGTAGTAGACTCTGCTGCTACAACTGTTACAGACGCTGTAGAAGGTGCTGTAGAAGCAGGCAAAGACGCTGTAGAAGCAGGTAAAGGTGCTGTAGAAGCAGTAAAGAACGTGGTTAAGTAATCCGTTACGACCGAAAAATGAAAGAAGGTATGTCAATAGACATACCTTCTTTTTTTTATCTCAATTCCCTCCCCAACTCAATCTCCCTTTATGCCGGTCTGAACTCTATTTTTCTTTTTAGTGTCAGGAGTGTAAGCCTATGTATGTGCATAAAAACAATGCCATAAGAATCATACTAAGAGAATTTTGGGAACTTCTTACCTATTCAAGAAAGATAAATATGAAAATCTCTATTTCGTACCACAGTTTATATAAACCACAATGGAAGTTTATATAAACCATAGTGGAAGTTTACATAAACTTAAGTGCAAAACAGAAATTTCAAACGATAGGGTGAAAAAGAATGAGGGTGTAACAAAGATACATTTTGATACACCCTCGGTTTATTATGTTTACTCTCTATAGAAGAATGTACTTTTCTTATGCTTTGGCAAATTAGGGGGGGAGGTTATTGATACAAAAGAAAAATACAAGGTACTTTGTCCAAGTGTGGATTCTTCTTTTTCCACTCGCTGATGGTTTTGGTTTGTATAGATTCTTCCGGACAAGTGATATTGGCTGCTATGCAGAGCTTGGTTTGTGGCTTACAGTGCTTGAGAATATCTTCTATCAGTTTATTGTTTCTGTATGGTGTTTCTATGAATAGCTGTGTTTGCTGTTCTGTATAGATACGATTTTCCAATTCTTTCAGCCTTTTTATTCTGTTTCCTGCATCTATGGGGAGATAGCCATGAAATGCAAAGCTTTGTCCGTTGAAACCGGACGCCATTATAGATAAGATGATGGAAGAAGGTCCTACCAAAGGTATGGTACGGAGTCCTTTTCTTTGAGCTATGGCTACTACATCTGCTCCGGGATCTGCTATGGCAGGACAACCTGCTTCCGATATAACTCCCATAGATTCTCCTTTCTCTAATGGTAGGAGCAAGGTATTTACTTCTTCTGCTGTAGTGTGTTTATTGAGCGTGTAAAAATGCAGGCTGTCTATGTCTATGTCTTTATCTGTCTTCTTGAGAAATCTGCGTGCTGTGCGTACATCTTCTACTATAAAGTGCTGTATAGAAAGAATTACTTCTTTATTGTAAGAGGGTAGAACTTGATCTATAGGAGTTTCTCCTAATGTAACGGGAATAAGGTAGAGTGCTGTTTCCATACACAAAAATAAGGAGCAAGAAATCAAAACTGAAGTGTGGCGTATGCATCTTCAAAGTCGGTTTTCTCTAAGAGTTGCTTGATGGTAGTTTTGGGGTGTTTGAGCATATAGTTGTCTATGAGTTCCATTCCAATCCATATACCGAAGAGTGGTGGTAGGTCTTTCTCATTTATATTAGGAGAGGGATTAGGCTGTGTGAGCATTCTTATGGTCATAGGGTCTTTGCGTTGCAGTAACGGAGTTTGGAAAAGCCAAGTTCGGACTTCATCACGATGTGTTTCGCACCATTCTATTTCTTCTATAGAATACCCTAAAAGATCTGCATTGGAGTGTTTGTAGTTTAAGAGTTTTTTTACAATCCAGCCTATTTTTCCTCGGTACATAATAAACTGATACAGACTATGTTTCCCTATTGTAGGAGAGTAAGGAAAGTTTCCCAAGAGATAATACTTGAAGCAGTCCAGCGCAATTCTATCTGGAGTCATATTTCTTGATTGGTGTGGATAGTAGTAACGCTGGTAAGGTTCATAATCTTTGCCCATATACTTATCCAAGCTGAAAGCCAAAATACTGTCTCCTACTACGATAGATTGGTTCAAAGCCGAGATTATGGAATAAATTTTAGGAATACGCAACTCCGGTATTTCTTTTTGTAGTAGCCCGAAACCCTGAGAAAGCTGTTTCTCTATTTTGCTTAAGTCGGGAAATTGTTGCTCACAGTCCTCTGTAAGTTTCGTTAGAAAAGGATCTGCAAAAAACTCTGTAAAGCGTGTATTGATGTTAGGATCGTTTGCATCTCCTATAGTCAAGACTTCTTCGTAGAGCAGTTTGGTCATTTGTGGTGCTTCTGTGTTCATCTTTTGCAGTGCCAAGAAGCTATTCATAATAGTGGCTTCGTATTGCCACTTATCATAACGGATTACCTGTATAACAGAAGTGCTACGCTCTGTCTGCGAGCAGGCAGACAGGAGTAGCACTATAAATAATATGTAGCACAGGTTTTTTTGCATTATCCGTAAATGATGTTTCCTTGCTCGTCTTTGTATTCGTCCAATCCTTTTTCGTAAGTAGCCATAGCACGAAGACTCATACCTACATTGGAAAATCCACCATCGTGATAGAGGTTTTGCATAGTTACTTTCTTCGTCAGATCTGAGAACATTACGATACAGTAATCTGCACATTCTTCTGCACTGGCATTACCCAATGGGGACATTCTATTGGCAAAATCAAAGAGTTTATCCATACCTTTTACACCGGCACCAGCAGTGGTCATAGTAGGAGATTGAGATATGGTATTGATGCGTACATTGTGCTCACGACCATAGATATAACCGAAACTGCGTGCGATAGATTCCAACAAGGCTTTTGCATCTGCCATATCATTATACCCGAAGAAAGTACGTTGTGCTGCCACATAACTCAAGGCTATGATAGAGCCATAGTCATTGATAGCGTCCATTTTCTTGGCTACTTGAATCATTTTGTGGAATGAGATAGCAGAAATATGAAGGGTAGTATCCAGCATATTGTAGTCCAAGTCATCATAACGACGTTTCTTTCTTACATTGGGCGACATACCTATAGAGTGAAGTACGAAGTCTATTTTACCACCTAATACTTCCATTGATTTACGAAATACTTCTTCCAAGTCTTCCACACTGGTAGCATCTGCTGCGATAACTTCACACTGAAGTTTTTCTGATAAGGCATTTACTTCGCCCATACGTACTGCTACAGGAGTATTGGATAAGGTGATGATAGCACCTTCTTCTACAGCTCTTTCTGCTACTTTCCAAGCGATGGATTGTTCATTGAGAGCACCGAAGATGATACCTCTTTTACCTTTTAATAAGTTATAACTCATAGTTGTATTGTTTTTATATTCGCTACAAATATAGAGACAAAATGCTGTATAGACAAGATTGCACAGAAAATATATTTCTGTGCAATGGATTTTCTGTGTGATAAAGAGGGGAGAATGCTGCTTTATTTTTTCTTATACTTAGCATTTCTTGAAAAGAAATATTCTACAAAAGAAAACCCATAGAGTGCACCGGATAAGTACACTCTATGGGTTATTTTGAACTGAGTTCTATGTTTGTAATTACTTCACCTCTTCAAATGTATTTTATATTGATTATCAGCGATTTATATTTGTATGCTACAAAAATGTTTCCTCAATTTGAGTAGTGTTATATTGACCATATAAAAGACCTGATAACTATATCTAAATATGTAATAATTTACTTCATAAACAGGAGTATGTATCACTTAAATGCCGGATGCATCTAAAATATTGTATCTAAGATTTTAGGTAAATCTTCGTCAAGATTTCCATTATAGTCAGTATAAGGAATGTTAAATCGTTGCAACACTTTTGCAAAACGTTTATATCCATTCTCATCCCTACATGCTACCCAGCTAACATTTAGCTGATCACACTGATTCTTATTTTGCTGAGATAATGTATCTGCAACAAACACATTACTACCACGTGCTATAATTGCATCTGCACTTTCAGGATTACCTTGCCCCATTAATTTAACTTCACACTTATATTGAGTTCCTTGATTTTTTAGATAAAAATCTATTTCTTTATCAACATCTAATTTTTTATTTCTTATAAAGTGATCTGAACTATAATATTGAGAATCAACATTGTAAAGTTTACAAAGAGTGAGCATTAGATATTTTTCAGCACGTTTTCCTGCTGTACTCCACATTCCTCCTCGCAATGCTGCTCGTTTAACCGCCAATGTGTTTATAACTATAAGGCTTTCGCTTACATTCAAATCTACACTAACTCCTTTAAATTTTATAGTAAGTGTTAATTCTATTTCGTTCTCATTTTCAACCAAAGCCTGAATACTATTATACAACGTATCAAAATGCTCATTAGAAGCCTCTATTACGATTTGTCTTGTTGCTGAACGATACATATTGCTAATGGTTTTCTTGTTTAAACCAGAATTAATTGCAATATCTTCTGGTGGTAAATCATTATTTATAAATGCATTTTTATACCATTCTATTGTAATATCTGTTGAATTAAGTTTTGCCTCAACAACTTTCTTAAAGAAATCAACCACAAACTGTAAAAAGTCTGCATTGATGAGATTTACAATCTCAATTCGGTAATCTTGTGATTTTATCACTCGGCTAACGATATTTTTAATCACTTGATCTGTCAGTTTCATTATGCTAAGTAACTGTTCAAAATTAATTTTATAAATATGAATAATTCACGAATAAGTTCGTACCCACAGACGCCAAGGCCATGTTCGTACAATAGAAAAGCGAGTCCGTAGTCTCGTAATCT
>JALEQJ010000033.1 GCA_022764505.1 Phocaeicola sp.
TTCCGCCCAAGTCTATGGCTAACTTCATTTGCTTTCTTCTTTTTTAATGTTTTTCGGATTTACACAGACAAATATACATTGTTTTCTGAGGAAACAACAATGTAACGAAGAAAATTGTTCACAAATAACAAATAAATTAACCGTTTCGTAACGATAAACAGCAGAGAAGCAAGGCTTTTAAGGATTTTATTTCTGTGAATACCTTTATTTATTTTACCGATGCGAGTTTTCAATATAAAAAACTCGGGTCTACCTTTGGTAAGCCCGAGTTTACACCAATAAAAGAATAAAACCTTTTTACAATGCGAATCCCATTCCTATCTGAAACAGATTTCCACTTCCCATAGAAGCTGCAGCAAAACGATACGAGGCATCTAAGCGAACACCACGATACTGACCGCCCAAGCCCAATGTAAGAAAACCATTATTGCGAAGCTCTTGTTCGTATCCACAGCGAGCAAAGAAAGTTTTCTTAAAACCGTATTCTGCTCCTACACTCACAAAATGTGTAGTGGCTCTCATAGGTAATACATAATAGCGATCACTCAATGAGAAAATCAAATTATGTTCTTCTGCAGGTGTAAATCCTAATGTTACTCCTCCACTGACAGACCCCGGTAATGCGGTATCTATGCTTTTTCCATAATCCAGAGCTGTGCCTAAATCCGATGCTTTGAGCAAGAAATGGAGGTAGGCGGGTATTTGTCCGATGTGGAGATCCATTTGGTAAGTTATACCTGCACCAAAAGACCACGCCACACCATAACGACCTATATAACTGGATATATAGCTCCCTGTAGCGAAGACTGTCATTTTATCTGTGAGCTGATAAGCATAACCAAAATCCAAAGTATAATCAAATGGAGAGGTATGACGTTTACGGGTATTGAGATCTGTTCCTACATTGGGCATAGACAAACCACCCCAATATCTCATTCCTGCAAATACAGCATGACGAGGAAAAAGCCTGTAACCTGCCGCAAAATTATATTGGTTCAGAGAGCCTACATCTTCTGCACTCTCTATTTTATATCTCTCCCAAGAAGCATCTACTGCCCATTTCTGCTTTTTCTGAAAAAAAGCACCCGGGTTGAGATAAAGATACATTCTGTCATTGGTTCCTACGAGGGCATTCCCCATACCGGCACTACGTACATCCGGATTAGCTTTCAATATATCCAAGGAGCTACTTACTTGCGCATATAGAGGTAAAGTAATACCACAAAGGAAAGCCAAGACTATCGTAAAAAATTCTTTCTTCATATCATAATGTTTTTCGGACATACAGTCGTTAATGTTTCACGAATACACGCTTATAAGTAGCTTTCTCGGAAATAATGGTCAAGTGGTAAGTACCGGGAGCCAGTTTCTTCATATTCACAGCAGCCACATGATGATGGTCCGGTGTTACTTCTTTGCGAAGCACTTCACTCCCACGCAATGTATTTACTACGAAAGTTACCTTATCCAAGTGCATATTGACCAATGCTTTAAGGTGCGTTTTCACAGGTAAAGGATAGACTACATACACTGCGGCATCACTATTTTCTACTACACGTACCGTAAAAGAGGCTTGTACCTTATACAGTTCGTCTGCCACTTCTACTCGGATCGTAGCCGTACCAACTTTCAGACCTTTAATAAAAAGGTTGTTTTCCGTATCTACATAAGCCTCCACTACCTCCTTATTCTCATTGACTACCGTATACTTCACCGGTATTCCTTCTTGGATAATGAACTTATCGGGAAGTGAGATACGGAGTGGAGCATCGGTCTTACCCACGATGACATTATCAAAGTCTGTGGCTACACGAGGCTTTTCATAAATCACCATACGAAAACGTATAGGGACAATGTTCTCTTTGCCCAGTGCATCTGTAAGTACCAGTTTGAAACTATGCTCACCCGGTGTCTGAACAGGAGTAATATACACAGATAGAGTATTCTCTCTGCGCACCACACTTACCCCTTTCGTTTCTCCCTCTATACGATGTGTCCACGTATGCTTATCTGCATCTGCTACCGTAAAGGTAAGGTGTAGTCTGCTCGTACTCAAAAGTACCAAATCTTTTTCCGGCAATCCTTTCACCACTTCCGGTGCATGATTCAGCTTGGTTTTGGTAGACTGTATCACAGGTTTTGATTTTTGTCCCCAGCGGTCTACTGCTTCTATTGCTACATAATATAATGTACCATCTGAGAGTTTACTTGCCACATAAGAAATTTCTTGCTGAAGTCCTTCACCATTGGCACGCACAATAAAAGGTTTCACTTGCGTATAAGTATTCTCCGTAAGTACCTTATCGCTTACATATACTTGATAGTAAGCAGCTATCCGCTGTGTAGCATCTTTATCTTCAGAAACAGTCCATTGACAATGAATAGAGGTAAAATCCGGAACTAAGGTAAGGGAACGAGGTGTTTCCGGTGCCTTTCCTGCATTCTCTTCCAAAGCTACGGTAGCATCTATGTATCCTATTCCTAACTTACCCTCAAAACCACGATTGTATGCATAAATATCATAAGGGCGGAGTGCGGAAAGCAGTCGTGATTTCAGCTCTTCGCAAGTAAATCCCTGTTTACCAAATTTAGATACCATCAAAGCCGCTATACCGGATACGTGCGGACAAGCCATAGAAGTTCCTTGCATAAAAGCATACCCGGATTCTACCAAGGACTTGGGCATAGTACTCAAAACCCCTGCCCGTGTACCGAAACGATCTTGATCTCCCCCCGGTGCCATAATGTCCATCCAGTTTCCTCTGTTGCTATAGCTTGCTTTCAGAAAATCCCATGCCATAGCAGAAACCGCCACGCACTCACTATACGCTCCCGGCCAAGAATCGTATTCCATACCTTCATTTCCTCCTGCAAAGATGACAATTCCACCTTTCATAGGAGAATTAGGGAGTTGTTTTCCATATTCATCGCACCCTGCATACCGAATAAAATAATCTATGGCTTCCTTATCACTTTGTGGCAAGGCATCAGGTCCGGGGTATTTATATCCCCAAGAGTTCTGGCTGATGACTGCACCATGATCTGCGCCATATTTGATAGCTGCTGCACCGGAACCATTTTCTTTCTTTCCACCGAAAATCTGCGCACTGAACATACGGATACCGCTGTCTTTTTTTCCATTACCACCGGCTACTCCGCAACCTCCTTTACCATTGTTGTTCACAGCAGCTACCGTACCGGCTACGTGTGTGCCATGCCCTACTTCGTCTGTATAAATAGTATCTCCTCTGTATTCTCCATCGGGACCGTAAACAAAATTATAAGACACATTGGGGAGGATATTGGCAGCCAAATCTTCGTGTGTAAGATCTACTCCTCCATCTACCACACAAACGATTACATTAGGTTTACCCGTTTCTTGTTGCCATGCTTGAAAAAGGTTTATATCTGCACCTGCTACAGCTCCATCTCCATGCTTTCCTGTGTTATGGTAGTGCCATTGTCTGCCGAGCATAGGGTCATCAAAAGGAGTAGCAGGCTCTCTGGGTTCCAAACCACTGCGAGAAACTACAACTGGTGTAACTACCACAGGAGGGTGTACACGCTGAAAATCCGGTTCTACGTACTCAAATTCTTCATGACTTAAAAGTGTAGCCATCGCCTTTATAACATTCTGTTCGGGATGTATGGTTACTACCATCCAGCGATGCAAACCTGCGGCACGAGTACGTGCTTCATATTTTCCTGCAGGAGGGAATAAACGTACCATTTGGGTAGTACCTATGCTATTGAGCGATTTCTGAAGAGGCGTAGGTACACTGTGTAGCTGCATAGCACCTTCCGAAGTAAACACCACATCGTGCAAAGCATCTTCTTTGAGCTTCACAATGAGTCTACCCGGCACAATCGCTTTTTCAGAAAGTCCTTTCAGAAGGGCTTGAGTACTCTTAGACAATGGATCTAAGGCATCTCTTTGCCGGGCATCATACTGTTCCTCACTACATGCACACAGGAAGAGCAAGGACAATATAATGGGGAAAATTTTTCTCATATACATTCTTATAAATAAGGGAGGGTCGGAACTGGATAAGTTTCCCTTATACCGACTCTCCCTTCCTATTTACAACATCTTTTCTTATACACGCTATTGTTGTGTTTACTTCACTTTTTAGCCATACGGTTCAGTTCGTTTACACGTTTGATAACCGATTGAGGAAGTGTTTGTATTTTCTCATATTTTCCTTTACGAGCAAAACGAATATTTTTCTGTGCTTGAGATGACGCAGACTCCGGAGCGTCTATGAGTGAGTAAGAAATACAGAGTACAGGATCTCCATTGAGCACTTGTGAGTAACGTTGGGTAGTTACGAACAAATACAAAATTCTGGCACTATCATACCTCTTGGTATAGAGGTGAGATTTGTTATAATATTGCAGGTATTCAAACCCTTCTTTCTTAATCATAGCCTCAAACTCCTTGGTTACATAGCGTTTGCTACCTTCTGCCCATGCACCGAGTGTAGGTTCCTCGTAGTAAAGCTGGAGTTGCTGTACAGTCTGTAGGTTTTCCGGAGTTGTCCCCATACCGTGAGTCGTGTAATAGAAATAACCACGTTGTACCTCGCCTTCTCCACTCTTATTGGTCAAGAATGTCTGGAACATGGTTTCGCCGGGGTCTGCCATATTGGGCATATCATGACTTGCCAAGTGAGTAGATTTCATGGTTTGTTCAAAAGCCATGATTTCCGCTTTACTCTTCTTGGCTGGAAGTAAATCAAACACACCTTTGTCTCCATAAGGGAAACGTTTGAAAGTAGGATAATCCTTAGGCTGACGAATGATATTGGTAAATCTGATTTGCGCACCTTCATTAGAAGCTATTTCTATTTGCGCACGCATAAGTTGCGTTTCGTTTTCATAAATAAGGCTGTTTTGAGTAGACTCCTTAGATTTCACATAACCATTGTCTTCCAGCATTTTGGTATATTCTGTAAGTTCCTC
Source organism: Phocaeicola sp. (assembly GCA_022764505.1). Taxonomy (GTDB): domain Bacteria; phylum Bacteroidota; class Bacteroidia; order Bacteroidales; family Bacteroidaceae; genus Phocaeicola. Next base: position 4,963 of record JALEQJ010000033.1, read on the forward strand.
CGGTACATCTGTCTTAGCTTTGGAATAGAACATCAGTGTGGTAAAGGCAAAGTCATACTTCACGTCCATATAAGTAGCAATGCTATATTCCATAATAGGCATATACTTGGTAGACGTAACAAACTTGTATTCTCCGGGAAACTCATTGGTTCCGTCCGATTCCGGATCTAACATAGAGCGAACGGCACTTCCTCTCCCGGTTTCAAAACGAACCAGATCATTGAGGTTAAAGTTCTTTGTGATGAAAGGCAAAAGATATTTGGTGATACCCACCTGTTTCACAGTAACAGGATATTCTGTACCCTTGGCATCTTTTACTACGATGGTAGCTTCTCTTTCTTTATAATCTTGATTGTTCTTGGCTTCTATCATAATGAGTGCACCACTCTTGGTAACAGTGATCCATTCCTTAGCTTTTTCCAAAACTTCTACGCTCCAGCCTTCCGGATTACCGCTTACCGCCACAAATTTGGTCGCTCCCTCCGAAGGCATCTTGATTTCTGCCGAACTCATTTCTATAGATAGCACCACTTCTGCTTGAGATTGGTTTACTTCTATCTCTGCAGAACGTCCACCTGCCAATATCACCACAGAACCTACACGAGTTTCTTCTTTGCCATTCTCTTCTACGGTAATTTCTATGCTTCTATCTTTCTTGGTTATTTTGATCCAGTCCCTATTTGTAGAAAAGGCACTCCAGTTTTCCTGATTGGTTTCTACATCTATGGTTTCTGTTCCTCCTGCCTTTGTAAATGCGAGGGCAGACTTGTTGATACTGAGTGTGGCTTCTTCCACATCATCGTTTTTAGGTTGGCAAGCCGTAAATACGAACAAAGCCAACCAAAGTAACGTGCAATACTCTAATGCTTTTTTCATGATATTCGATATTAAAATAAATTAAGTAATAAATTCAAGTTTCCACTCTTCCATGAACAGACTAACCACCTACTACCGTGTTTATTGTATCAGAAATACAGTGTTTATCCTATCCGCAGAAAGAGAGCGCAATTTACAACTTATTTTCATTTTGACAAATAATTTTTCAATCCTTGTTATTTTATCACATAAAAAGAGGAATAATCACTATTAATCCCTTATCCATAAAAAAAGAGTGAGGGTATCTTCACAGACTCCCTCACCTAAAATTCTAACTATTAACTATATATTTAGGACTATAAACTAACATTCATTCCTATACCACCCATGAATACTTCTGCCAAAGAAGTATAGACATAGGTATTGTGTACATCTTTTTACAACAGACATAGAACACCTTTCAAGGTATTTTTGCCTACATTCTATAAAAAATATCTTTACAATCAAGATATTTGCCCTACCTCACACCCGGAAGTCCGACATACACACTGTTCTTGGCAGGTTTCCTGACTTGGTTCTTTGAGTGCCTTCCCATTCCACGAGGAACAGTGGCATTGTGGTTTCTCCTTTGCTTCTCTGTGGAAGCCGAACCTTACAGTAGCGGGTACTGCTCCAGATTTTCACTGGATTCCCTTTTCAAGTTCATACATGAAGATGTATCAACTCACCAACAACGAGACAAAAATAAGCGTTTATTTTTAATTGCTCAAAATTTTCACGAGTTTTTCAAAACTTATTCAAGAAAAAGAAAGCATAAGATTAAGAAGCTAAAAGCTATGGTGATGTATCTACTATTGTAGCTTGCTTAATAAAAAAGATAGAGAAAAAAACAGTCCTTTACCCCTCCTGTTAGGAAATAAGAAAACATTATCTTTGTACTGAATACCAATGAAATAAACAACTATAAATACACTTATATATGAAGACAAAGAATCTATTACTGATGGCTTTTACAGCTATAACACTTATCGCTTGTAGAAAAGATGAACCGACACCGCCGGAACCGCCGATACCACCCACTCCCGAAGAACCTAAAGACACTATCTCTACAGAAAAAGGAAGTGGAAGAACCATTGAACTGGAAGAATACGAAGTGGACTGGCAGCACTGGAGAAAATACGGAAAGGAAGATAAAATCACTATGCAGGAACCGGACCTCGTAAGATATAAGTTCGTGGAAGCGGTAAGATATAGTCATTTTGACCATAAGTTTTACCAAAATGAGTTCAAGCACTTGGCAAATATGTTCTTTACAGGGCAATATACCGAGAACCTTGAAATAGAATTGGAAATAAGATATACACTCGTGGATATGAACGGCAATCTTGTGGAACAGTTTCAGCCTTTCACAAAGAAAGCACGTGAGGGAAAAATCGCAGATGACATATTGGTATACGTTACAGCTCCTCCGGGAAAGTATATCTTACAGCCATTATTCAGGGAAAAAGGACAGACGAACTGGACTAAGATGGTACTCTACTACCAAGATCCGGCGGAAGAATGGACAGTAGAAGTGCTACCTACACCGGAAAAGAACCAGCCGTATGCAAGGGTGTTACAAGTGGTAGGTATGGAACCTTATCCACAAGTGCAATGCTATACTGTGCCGAAAGATTTTACCATAGAGTATGTTCTGTACAACCCGCACAAGGTAAATATAAAAGGAGAAATAAAAGTACAGTTGGAAAGAGAGTTCAAGAATGAGGGAAATACCTTATTCCCACATTATAAGGACGAAGAAGTGCACACCAATTTAGAGGACTATGCAGAAGAAATAGGTAGGACACAGGTAGAAATACCGGCAGGAAAGAATGGTTATTTAGGCACTGTTTCCTGTGTGTTTCCGGAGCATATACAGAAGTCTGTAAGAAAAGATGGAAGCCATGGAGAGCATGCACTCTTTGCAGCTCCTGATGTTTATCTTTATTTCAAAGCAGAGGGGACTACTGAATGGAAACTCATCAGAGTAGACGCTACACGCATGGCAAAGATGGGACAAAATGAGGTTAACTCTCCAAGATTTACAAATAAATTGTATGCTTTATCAAAAAAAGGTTGGCTAAAATTACCTGATTAAATATGTAATTTTTTATAGTTGCTTGTGTTTAGTTAGAAAGGGAAGGAGTACTCTATTTTGAGTATCCTTCCCTTTCCTTGCGAATGAAAAACCAAATTCCTATTAGGAAGTGTGCGAGATAAAGCTTATTCTAAATTGATTTTATAACCCATATCTGCGGTGAAGTGTGTATGTTGGGTAGATCCAGCCACACTATTAAAGTTCGTTCCATCACGGAAGAACAGGATCAGACCTCTTTGGGATATACCACCTATGCCGGGCTGGCTTCCAGCCCCTCCCGGTACTCGGAAGTTATATTCCTTGGCGGTAGCACTGACCTTTTCAAAGTCCGCCTGCGTAAAGTCATGGCTATGACCATTGGACTACCATATGCATATTAAATGTCATGTTGCCAAACAAAGAGGTTTCCAAAAGTCGTAACTCATTTGTAAACAAGAAAATACAAATTTCTTTTCAGCAATATAATACGACAACCTATCTTTCCGTGAAAAGAAGCCTTGCTATCACGATAGCAAGCATATCTTATCGTGATACGGAGCATATCTTATCAACACACCAAACATATCCCATAAGAATGGAAGAAAATACTCCGAAATAAGTAAACAGAAAGACAAGTAGGACGCCACAACCTCACTAAAAAACAAACTTTTTTCCTCCATCATTTATAACTATCTTTGTAGCCTGAAAATTAAACATATCAATAGATAATATAGAATGGCATTACAATGTGGCATAGTAGGACTTCCCAATGTAGGCAAGTCTACCCTCTTCAACTGCTTGTCCAATGCGAAAGCACAAGCGGCAAACTTCCCTTTTTGCACCATAGAACCCAATGTAGGGGTAATCACAGTTCCGGACGAAAGACTTAATAAACTGGCAGAATTTGTAAACCCGGATCGCATAGTACCTACTACCGTAGAAATAGTAGATATAGCCGGACTTGTAAAAGGAGCCAGCAAGGGAGAAGGACTCGGAAATAAATTCCTTGCCAATATCCGAGAAACAGACGCTATTCTCCACGTATTGCGCTGTTTTGACGATGAAAACGTAACCCACGTAGATGGCAGTGTAGACCCTGTAAGAGATAAAGAAATCATAGATACAGAGCTTCAACTCAAAGACCTTGAAACTATAGAATCACGCATTCAGCGTGTACAGAAACAAGCTCAAACAGGAGGAGACAAAGTAGCCAAACAAACCTACGATGTCTTGGTGCGCTACAAAGAGGCTTTGCTACAAGGAAAATCTGCTCGTACAGTACAGTTTGATAATAAAGACGACCAACGCATAGCGCACGAGCTTTTTCTTCTGACCTCTAAGCCCGTAATGTACGTTTGCAATGTAGACGAAAAGAGTGCTGTTGCCGGCAATGCCTATGTGGAACAAGTGAGAGAAGCCGTAAAAGAAGAAGGAGCAGAAATTCTCATCGTAGCAGCCAAGACAGAGGCAGACATTGCGGAGCTGGAAACTTACGAGGACAGACAACTTTTCTTGGAAGAAGCCGGACTAGAAGAATCCGGTGTAAGCAGACTGATTCGTGCGGCTTATCAGCTTCTCAATCTACAGACTTACTTCACAGCAGGGAAACAAGAGGTACGTGCATGGACTTTCCACAAAGGCTGGAAAGCACCACAATGCGCGGGGGTTATCCACACAGATTTTGAAAAAGGATTTATCCGTGCAGAGGTAATCAAGTACGCAGACTACGTGGAGTACGGTTCGGAAGCTGCTGTAAAAGAAGCCGGCAAACTCAATGTAGAAGGAAAGGATTATACAGTGGAAGACGGAGATATTATGCACTTCCGTTTCAATGTATAAAGAAACACATTTCATTATGAAATACTTAGTGATAGGAACAGGAGGCGTAGGCGGAAGCATCGCCTCCTTTTTAGCTTTGGCAGGAAAGGACGTAACTTGCATAGCACGTGGCGCACATCTCCACGCCATACAGGAAGATGGCTTGCAACTCATTTCCGGTCTCAAAGGTTCGCAAACCGTCCCTCTCAAAGTATGCACCGCAGAAACCTACACAGATACTCCCGATGTTATTTTTCTATGCGTGAAGGGTTATAGTATAACGGCAGTACAAGATTTATTGGCACGCATCTCACATCCGGAGAACATCATCATACCCATCCTCAATGGTTTCGGTATCGGAGCACATATAGCAGAACTACTCCCTACAGCAAGGGTGGCAGATGGCTGTATCTATATTATGGCACACATAGAAAAACCGGGCGTAATACATCAGAAAGGCTCTATCTTCCGTATGGTTATAGGAGGCAATACAGAAAAAGACACCATTTACCTACAACAGATAGCTACAGATCTAAGCAACGCAGGTATCAAGATTGAAGTCAGCGAAGACATCAGGAGAGATACTTTTTTGAAATGGGCATTTATCTCTGCTATGGCGTGTACGGGTGCTTATTACGATGTATCTATGGGCGCAGTACAGCAAGCCGGAGAAATAAGAGATTTGTTTGCAGGTCTATCTCGCGAGATGCAAGCCATAGCGCAAGCCTTGGACATACAAACAGCCCAACCCATAGAAGAATATAACCTTATGGTGATAGACAAGACCCACCCGGAGAGTACGGCTTCTATGCAAAAAGACCTCCGTGCAGGAAAACAGTCGGAAATAGACACTTTACTCTTTGAGGTAATACGATTGGGCGAAAGTTTAAGCATCGCTATGCCTTACTATACACGGGTAGCAGAAAAGTTCAGCGCACTGAGATAAGTCATTGAGCCACGAGAACTTATTCTAAAATAAACCAAGCCTAACGAAGATAATAACGTAGCAAATGCCGTATGATGCAATAGCCTCATTTATGTTTACAGTTCCGATCTGAATAATCAGCACAATACCTATGGCATTGTTTTAATGCGTATACACAGGCAGGGTTCTACGCTTCACTCCGAACGCCTGCCCTACCAACAGCAAATCCCCGATGGGGATTCCTTACTCAAACGCAGTAAATAGATTAAGACCTGTAAACCATCTCAGATTTGAGCAGTTATGATGGATATAGATTGTGTACAATACAATTAACGCCGTAGGTGTTATGCTTTTGTCAGGGCAGGGTTAGGAGCATAGCGGAGAACCCTGTCTATGTGCATATCATCATCAACCCCATAGGGGGTTGTGCTAAGACAATGGAGGACGGTAACTTACTTTAGTAAAACCACCCCGTCTCTAACGAAGACAATACGGCACAAAAAGAAAAGGGTTATCTCAATCGCTATGAGATAACCCTCGTTATTGTTCTACTCTTTATCAAAGATCAAAACCTATATCTTTTCTGAAGTACATTTTTGGGAAAGAGAGCTTTTGAGCTGCCGCAAAAGAAGCTCGCAAAGCCTCTTCTTTATTGGCACCATAAGAACTTACTGCCAGTACTCTACCGCCTGCAGTTAGAATCTCACCGTCTTTTTCTGTGGTTCCTGCGTGGAAAAGAATACTGCCTGTAGCTTTGGCTTCGGTGATTCCGCTTATAGGGAAACCTTTCTCATATTGTTCCGGATATCCTCCCGATACAAGCATCACACAGACAGCAGTGCGTTCATCTACTTCCAGCACACGTTCGCGCAAGTTTCCTTCCGCTACACCTTCCAGCAAGTCTACAAGATCACTCTTGATACGGAGCATAACCGATTCTGTTTCCGGATCACCCATACGTACATTGTATTCTATTACCATAGGCTCTCCCTTTACATTGATAAGCCCGAAGAAGATAAAACCTTTGTAGTCTATTTTTTCTGTAGCAAGTCCTTCTATCGTAGGTTTAATAATTCGTTCTTCCACTTTTTCCAGCCATTGCCGGTCTGCAAATGGTACCGGAGAAACAGAACCCATACCTCCTGTATTCAGTCCTTTGTCGCCCTCTCCTATGCGTTTATAGTCTTTCGCTTCGGGTAGAATTTTGTAATCTTTGCCGTCTGTGAGTACGAAAACGGAACATTCTATACCATTCAAGAACTCTTCTATCACTACGGTTGCAGAAGCGACACCGAACATACCTCCTATCATAGCTTTGAGCTCTTGTTCTGCCTCCGCCAAGGTAGGAAGAATCAGTACGCCCTTCCCCGCACAAAGCCCATCTGCTTTCAGTACATAAGGAGCTTCCAGAGTACGTAAGAAAGCAAGTCCTTCTTCTATGTTTTCTTTTGTTACAGAAAGATAGCGTGCTGTAGGTATATGATGACGCAGCATAAAGGCTTTCGCAAATTCTTTGCTTCCTTCCAAAACTGCACCTGCTCGGGAAGGTCCTATCACAGGTATATGAGCGATGGCTGCATCTTCCTTAAAATAATCGTAAATACCGGCTACCAACGGATCTTCCGGTCCTACTACTACCATATGAATATCTTTTTCCAGCACGAATGTTTTGATACCCTCAAAATCCTTTACAGCAAGAGGAACATTGATGCCCACTTCCTTTGTGCCTGCATTTCCGGGTGCAATGTAGAGTTTATTCAAACGAGGGCTTTGAGCTATTTTCCAAGCCAACGCGTGTTCTCTTCCTCCCGAACCTAAAAGTAATATATTCATATAGTCATTATTTTAAGAAGTCTTTGAAATAACGTGTGATGCGTTCGTACAAATGAACACGTTCCGGTCCTATCATATTGTGTCCGCTTTCCGGATAGATAAAATAATCCGGTTGTGTACCGGCATCTATACAAGCTCTCAAGAAAGTATAGCTGTGCTGTGGCAGACAAACAGGATCCGCTCCCCCGATGATAATCTGTAAACGTCCTTTCAAATCGCCTGCACGTTCTTTCAGATTACTCTTGCTATAGCCTTCAGGGTTCTCTTGCGGACTATCCATATAACGTTCTCCGTACATAATTTCGTAGTATTTCCAATCTATGACAGGTCCGCCTGCTACACCTACTTTGAAAGTATCTGCATAAGTGAGCATCAAATTGGTTGTCATAAAGCCACCATAACTCCAACCGTGCACACCTATTTTTTCCATATCTACATAGCTCAAAGAAGCCAAGAATTTCACACCTTCCATCTGGTCTTTCATCTCTTCTGTCCCTACTTGACGGTGTATTACATTCTCAAAATTAAGTCCTCTGTTAGCACTGCCTCTACTGTCTATAGTAAGCATTACATAGCCTTGTGTAGGCATATAGAGATCCCAACCTCTGGCACCATAAAAACGTGTGTCTGTGATAAGTTGTGCATGAGGACCTCCATATACATAGATAATAGCCGGGTATTTCTTATTGGGGTCAAAGTCTGTAGGTTTAATAAGTCTGTAGTAGAGGTCGGTCTTGCCATCTGCTGCCTTGATTGTACCCAATGTTATCTCCGGTAATTGGAACTTTTCTACCAAAGGGTCTTTGGCAGAAAGTAAAGACACTCCTTCTACAGCTTCTGCTTTCCGAAGCGATATCTCTCTCGGAACATCGTGTGCTGTATAGTTGTCTATAAGATATTCTCCCGATGGACTGAATTGTACATAGTGTGTACCTTTTCCGTTGTCCAATGCGGTACGTTTACCTTTCAGGTTTACGGCATATACATTGGTCTGAAGAGGAGAAATCTCCGTAGAAGTATATAGTATGGTTTTCTTTTTCTCATTAAAGCCTAAAACATCTTTTACCAACCAATCTCCCATAGTCAGCTCCGTATTGGCGTAATAACTTACATACGTACCGCCATTGGAAGCTTTTTCTACAGGCGCCTTGAGAGGTTTACTTAAATCAAATAAAACCAAGTGATTATATCCGCTACGTTGAGTTTGTAAGAGAAACTTGTTATTGTCCCAAGGCAAGAAGAGGATAGGTTGCTGTGGTTCTACATATTTGGGGTGTGTTTCTGTATAGAGGGTTTCCACATAGGCACCGGTGAGAGCATCATAGCTTTTCAGTTCCATATGATTTTGTCCTCTATTCAGTTCCAACATATAGATGAGCTTTTCGTCCGAGCTCCAAGTTACATTGGTAAAGTATCTGTCTGTAGGATCTCCGGCTTTGAGATAAACGGTCTTACCGGAAGCTATGTGGTACACACCTACCGTTACCTTATGGCTTTTTGTACCCGCCATAGGATAATGCTGTGGCTCTAATGTGGACATACGTGTAGTGGTATTTACCTGTGGATAGGCAGGTACCATACTTTCGTCCATACGATAGAAAGCTAAAGCATTACCTTTAGGACTCCAGAATGTTCCTTTATGGATACCAAATTCATTCTGATGCACACTTTGTCCGTACACGATGCCTTCTTCGTCTTTACCGAGCATAATTTTCTCTTCTCCCGAAGAGAGATAAAGATTGCCGTCTATGGTATAAACTACATACTGATGAGTAGGGCTGAACTCTTGATTTTTTGCTTTCTTGTCTGTCTGAAAGAGTTTGTCTATCTGTTTCTTTTCTACATCATACAGCAAAAAAGTTCCTTTGCTCAAAGGCAGAAGTACTGTTTTCTCCGTAGGGAAAGTAGCACCCATAAGATGGTAAATCTTATAAGTAGTATCTCTCTGCGCAAGGGATTCTTTTATGTCCGAAAGTTCTAATAAGACTTCTTCCTTCCCTGCTACAGTTTTTCCTTTCTGCAACTGCTGAAGTGCTACTATCTTGTCTCTATCCTTTCTTATAGAGCGTTCTCCCCACCAGCCCAATCCGTAGATATTGGCAGGATTCATCTTACTGTATGTTTTTCCACCGGGCATCACATCTTCCAATGTGAAGTGTTTTTTTTCTTGTGCTTGTGCCATAAGTGCAAAAAAGCAAACTGATAATAAAAGTACTTTCTTGAGCATATTGTAGTAGATTATTATGTTGATTGGTTTTTCGTCGTGCTAATCCTCTGTATCTTCTATTCTACGCTTTGGGTGAAGATAGCGGAACTGTACATCACGTTTAGGACGCCCGTCGTCTGTATTGGGACGCTTAGGACGTTCATTTTCGTAAGGTTTGGGACGTGCAGAGGTCTGTTCGCGGAATTTTGAGGTTGCTCCACGGAAAGATTTTCGCTCTTCGTCCTTCCGTTTTCTTTCTTTTCCCTCGTAGGTTCTACCTTCTGCTTTTCTGAAACCACCGTCTCTACGTTCAAACGGTTTTCTGTCCGATTTCCGGAAACTGCGTTCTTTCTCGTCTTTGTCTTTATCGGTTCTCTCCCATTTTCTATCTTCTCTACGGAAATCTCTGTCTTTTCTGCCAAAAGTTTTTTCGTCTTTACGGAAAGAACGAACAGAGCTCTCAAACTTACGTTCCTTACGTTCATAGGGACGTTCTTCTTTGGGAGTACGGAATGCCGGTCTTGGATTTTCTGAACGGAAAGCATTGTACTTACCATCAAAAAGCTCGTACTTACGGAACTGGCATTCTAAAGCACCATTATAAAGGAATATCTTTTCGGACGGTTTCAAGCCTATTTGGTCAAAACACTCATCTCTATAACTAAGCACCCAAGCTGTATTGCCTGCAAACTGATGCTTGAACTTCTGACCTATGAGTTTATAGAAGCCGAGCAAATCATCTGTAGTGATACGTTCTCCATAAGGAGGATTGGTTATGATGATGGCTTTTTCTGCAGGGCGTTCAAATTCTTCAAAAGGACGTTGCGCCAACTTGATGCAACTGTTCAGTCCTGCCGCTTTAACATTATTAGAAGCTATTTGGTAAGCATACTGATTGATATCGTATCCATAAATAGTATGATGGAAAGGGCGTTCTTCGGAATCATCGTGATAGACTTCTTGGAAGAGTTCTTCATCATAATCTTTCCATTTCTCAAAACCAAATTCTTTGCGGAAAATACCCGGTGCAATGTTTCTGGCTATCAATGCCGCTTCTATGGGAATAGTACCCGAACCACACATTGGGTCTATAAGGTCTGTTTCTCCACGCCACCCCGAAAGAAGTATCATACCTGCTGCCAAAACTTCATTCAATGGTGCTTCTACCTGCTCCTGTCTATAACCTCTACGATGCAAAGATTCTCCGGAGCTATCCAAAGACAGTGTACACTGTGTTTCTGCTATATGGATATTGAGGCGAAGATCCGGATTATTGATACGTACAGAAGGGCGTTCTCCTGTCTTTTCTCGGAAATAGTCCACGATGGCATCTTTTACTCTATAAGCTACAAACTTAGAGTGCCTAAATTCATTGGAGAAGACTACTGCATCTACGGAGAAATTGGTTTTCTCGTCCATATACTCCGCCCAGTCTATAGATTTCACTGCATCGTATACATCGTCTGCATCTTTTGCAGTAAAGTGCTTGAGGGGTTTAAGGATACGAATAGCTGTACGCAGTGCAATGTTTGCCTTATACATCATACGTTTATCCCCCGTGAAAGAGACCATTCTCCTCCCCAATTCTATATTCGTAGCACCTATTTCTGTGAGTTCTTTTGCCAAGACCTCTTCGAGGCCTTGAAAGGTTTTGGCTATCAGCTCAAATTCTGAATTCATCGTGTATTACTTCCTTTACTTCGTTATGTGGACAAAGATACGAAAGTCCCCTTTTCTCTCCTACACAAGGCAAGGAAAGATATCTATGAATGATACAGAAAGAGGCATTTAAGGTGAAAAGAATTATTTACACCCATAACAAATCACTCATCACCGCGTCCGATAAGAATATGCCTGCACGGGTAAGACGCAGGTAATCCTCTTTAATCTCCAAGTGTCCTGCCTTGATAGCCGCCGTAGCCATACGCAAACAATAGTGGTACAGTTCTGTACCGAAGTCCGCTTGCAAAGCCGGCAAATACAAGCCTTTCATAGTACGCACACTGGTAATAATACGTTCATTATAACGTGTATAAAAGTCAAGTCCTTCCCATTCCTGCACCATAGGAGGTGTATACACACCTGCTATATACTGCTCCACATCGGATACATTCCACAGTCTGCTCACACCATTGTATGAATGGGCAGAAGGACCACAACCTAAATAATGAAGACCTTCCCAATAACTGCTATTGTGGCGTGAATGTTTATCGGGCAAAGAAAAATTGGAAATCTCATACTGCTTATATCCTGCCTTTGTCAGCTCATCTATGAGGAGAGAAAAGAAAGCAACACTCTTCTCTTCGGGGATTTCTATCACTTTTTTTTCTTTGCGTTTCTCCCATAGCGGTGTTCCTTCTTCGTAAATGAGATGATAAGCCGAGATATGCTCAGGACGTAAGGAAATCATTTGCGCCAAGTCTGCCTGCCATTCCTCTTCCGTTTCCTCCGGAAGTCCGTACATCAAGTCTAAGCTGATGTTCTTCCACCCCATTTCTCTGCATCTATGATAGGCATCTATGGCTTGTTGGGCTGTATGTCTTCGGTTCAAACGCTGTAAATGATAATCGTGGAAAGTTTGTACTCCCATACTTAGCCTATTGAACGGAAAAGCAGAAAGCATATTCAGGTAGTCTGCATTTAAGTCGTCCGGATTGGCTTCTATGGTAATTTCTATATCCTCTATCCACGTATAATAGCTTTGCAAAGTATGGAATATAACTCCAAAGTCTTCCTCTGTGAGCTGTGATGGCGTCCCTCCTCCGAAATAAATAGAGCGAACAGGCTGTCCTGCCAAATAGTCTTTTCTATAGGCTATTTCCTTACAGAGTGCTTGTACGAAATCTGCCCTCCACTTACTCTCTGTGGTAGAATAAAAATCGCAATAAATACACTTACGTTTGCAAAAAGGAATGTGTAAATAGATACCGCTCATTAAAAAATGTCTAATACAGCACAAATGTAAGGCAAATAATGCCTCATCTTATAAAGTTTTCCGTACTTTTGCAATCGCAACGGAATGTAGCGCAGTTGGTAGCGCACTACGTTCGGGACGTAGGGGTCGGGCGTTCGAGTCGCCTCATTCCGACAAGCACAAGATAAGGGCGGTGTGTCAAACAAGAATTTAGACACACCGCCCTTTTGGTTTCCTTACGGATACGTGGAAAACATTCTTTACTCTTTCACCAAGTCTTTTATTTTGATGCGTTGGAAAACCATATGTGCAGTACTTCCCTCGTATAGAATACCGATAGTCTCCTTGTCTATCTGTGTAAGACAAGAATATCCCCAACTGTAGTCATCGTCCACACAAAGGCTATTTTCTACTTTCCAAGTATGTCCACCGTCTAAACTGACTTTGATGGTCATATCCTTTCTATCCTTAGTACTGTTAGGATTGGAGAAGAGGAGCAAATCTTTTCCCAATACATTATCCTTTGCACGAATATGTAACAAACTACCCATACAGACAGGCTCTATCAGCGCACTTCTGGAAGAGGGGTGTTCTTCCCACGTATGTCCTAAATCCCGAGTGATACTCACGGCTCTACTACCGCCTCTGTTATCTCGCATATTGAGCATAAGCACTCCTTTTTCTATCTCTACTACTTGCGCCTCTGTAGTATTACTTCGGGCAGGTTCATGTATATGCCAGGTACTTCCATGATCTTTGCTGTACATCACTCCGGCATGAGGCATTCTATCTTTGTCTATAAACTGAATGGGAAAAACCAATGTTCCATCTTGCATAGTGATACCACGTCCGGGACCTTGTAAAAGTAAATACCAGTCCGGGCGTTTCACTTGGGGTGTGATATTGATAGGTGCAGACCACGTACGTCCATCGTCCGTACTTCGGCTCATCACAAGTTGCCCTGTATAAGTTTTGTCCATACCGGGTTGAGAACTCCACCACGAACGTTGATTACCCAAGCCGTGTGTCCATAATCCTACAACCCAGATGGTATTATTGGTTTCGTCTACGAGTATAGAGGGATCTCCTACGCCATTTTGTGCCGATGGCAAACCTCCTTCGTTCCCAAAAGTGAGTGCTATTCTCATAGGTTCCCACGTATGTCCTCCGTCTGTACTTCTGCTCAGTCCTACGTCTACACGTTCTTGGAGGTCTACACTGTTATTGTAGCGCACATCATACACCCCCAGCAACGTACCTTTCTTCGTAGTGATAAGCCCGGGTATTCTGTAAGCTTTGGAACCATCGTCTCCGGCATAACGCACCCCTATAGCCGGTCTATGCGCCACTCCTTCTACTGCTCTATGAGCTACAAGCAAGGATTTACCGTCTGCTACGGCACGTGCTATCTTCACAGAAAAATTTCTGTCCAATGTAGCCGTATCCGATAATTCTACAGCCACCCAAAAGAAATTAACACCCGGAAAAAGAGTTTGTGCAGCAGGGAGTGTCAGTGTATAACCCGTTACAGGCACTTCTGCCTTCAATATAGAATAAGAGGGGTTCGCTACACGAGTGTACTCCGGTGTCATAAAAGAAACATATTCTACGGCACGCATTCTCATCTTATCATAATCTTGACGAGCTTCCGTACCTGCATAATATAGTTTTACGGATTTTATATCGGAGAGTTTTGTAGCCGGGTCAAATGTAAGCTGCAAATACTCCAATGCCTTTGTATCTGTGGCATTGATACGCAAATAATACAACACATTGTCTTTGCGTTCTTTCATCACAGGAATAGCCGTTTCCTGCACATACAACGTATCTTGTGCCATTACCAATGTATGTAACAGGCTCAAGAAAAGGCATACTAAACTTAATTTTTTCATCATATTTTTAAATGTTTTCGGGGAATAGATAGTACAAATATACGATGAAAGGCAGGTTAGTACAAAATGCAGCACGCATCTTTGGGGAGTGTAATTAAAAAGAAATCCCCTCTCAGCATATACTGAAGGGGATTTCAGACGGATATAATGTATTGTATTATTTCTTTTTCTTCTGCGCTTTAAGGAAGTCCGAAAGTGCTGCCGTAATAGAAGTAGAAGCTGTAGCTCCAGCCTCAAAGTCCAAGCGTAAGCCAAGATCTTTCACCGCCTTTGCCGTAGCAGGTCCATAACAACCTATCGCTACCTCTCCTTGCTTATAATCCGGATATTTTTGCAATAAAGCTTGCACGCCTATAGGAGTGAAAAAGATAATCATATCGTAACCTAAACAGTCTACCTGACTGATGTCATTTGCTACAGTACGATACATCACAGCTTCCGAGAAATTCAGTTTATGCTTTTTGAGCAGGTTGGTTATCTCGTCTGTATGCGCTTCGGATTGTGGGACAAAGTATTTTTCCGCACTATGCTTTACCATAATGGGAAGCAAATCTGCAAACTTACCCGTATCTCCAAAAAAGACTTTTCTTTTTCTGTACTGCACATATTTCTGGATATACAAGGAGATGGTCTCCGAAGTACAAAAATACTTCATCGTTTCCGGCACAGTGATGCGCAAGTCCTTACAGAGTGTAAAGAAGTGATCTATAGCGTGGCGTGAATTGAAAACAATAGCGGTGTGGTTCAGTATAGACACTTTCTGCTGTCTAAATTCTTTAGAGCTTAAACTCTCAACCTTGATAAAGGGGTGAAAATCTATTTCCACGCCAAACTTTTCGGCTATATCATAATAAGGAGATCTTTCTGTAGCAGGTCTCGGCTGGGAGACGAGTATCTTTTTAATTTCCAATTTTCTACTAATTTGTAAGCAACAATTGATTTATCCACTCGAGTCCTTTCCACAACAAAAAATCGGGTGTCAATTCGAGCGCACAAAAGTACAAAATTAAGTGGAGAGCTCCATAAGGGAGGCGGAAAAAGTTATACAAGCACTTGTAAAATAACATTAATTTCGTTATGGTATAGACAGCCAATACTCCTATCACGGCTTTTTCTGTATCCACATCAAAATAGACGATAAAAAGTATAACCGGGAAAAGCACCAAACCCGTAAGTGCCGTTACGTCCAAGAAAGCATCTACCCAGCGTTTGGATTGTTCTTCATCAAAAAAAACAGCATTGACAAAAGCATAAAGCGTACGCTTTACCACAAAGAGCAAGGCACAGCCTATGGTATAGATTCCCACCCACCACAATGAGGGAAGTATAGGTATCAAAGCCGGATTACTATCCATAAAAAAGTCAAAAAAGGCTACTCCGAAAAGCAGACAAGAAATAGCTCCCAAAAGGAAAGTGTACTGCAAATTGATAGCCATCTGCTCGTCAAACAGATTGGCACGCCTACGCTGTAAAAAGAAGCCTTTGAAATGCAATATCAAGTATTTTTTCCCATTCTTCAGTACCAAAGAAAAGAGAATGAGACAGAGTGCCAACAGCAAGGTGATACTCCAGTCTGCTCGTATGAGATAAGGCAAACGCTCCCCCTGCATTCCAGAAGCCACCTCTCTATCTACATACTGCCGATAGAGGGTTTGTAAAGAGTCTTGATCTGCCTTAAGTTTGGCTTGCATCTCTTTCCAACCGATATGCGTTTGCTCATTCATAATGACAAAGTTAGATATTTACCCTTTATTTCTTCTATTTTTCCATAGGATATTGCGCGATGTATATTTTCGCAAGTATAAATTCATACACTCGCTTATTCTTTTCATTGCTTGCTTTACGCATCGTAATACAAAGCATATTTTTCTGTGATAGCGTTATAACGCTATCGTCGTAGCAAGGCTTCTTTCCACAATAGCAAACCTTGCTATCAACACCCTGCCTACAGCACTCCGGAATGATATTTTATAGAGTATTTTTCCCTGTAGCTGCGATCTAAGAAGCTGCATTTACCTCCCAATGGGTTAGTTTTATTTTAAGTTAAAACCAGACCTTTTTCTACGCAAAAAGCACCTCACGAGTGTGGGGTGCTTCATACTTTAAGACAAGAAAAAAGACTATTTCAGTCCTTCGGAGTCTTTTATGAATTGCGCCAATCCATTGTCTGTAAGAGGGTGCTTGAGCAAACGCAAGATAGAATCCAAAGGAGAAGTTACCACATCTGCTCCTATCTTGGCACAATAAGTAATGTGCAAAGGTGATCGAATAGATGCTGCCAGAATTTCTGTATGGAAATCGTAGTTGTCAAAAATCTCTCTTATTTCTTGGATAAGATTCAAGCCGTCTTGACATATATCGTCCAATCTACCGAGGAAAGGAGACACATAAGTAGCACCTGCCTTAGCAGCCAGCAAAGCTTGTCCGGGCGAGAAAATGAGCGTACAGTTGGTACGAATACCCATACCCGTAAGGGTCTTTATCAGCTTCAGCCCATCTGCTATCATAGGCACTTTTACCACAATTTTAGGGTCTAATGCAGCCAATTCTTTGGCTTCTGCCAGCATTTCATCGTAAGTAGTAGAAAGAACTTCTGCACTGACTTTGTCTTCTACTATATCACAAATAGCCTTGTAATGTGCCTTTACAGCTGCTGCACCTGTGATACCTTCTTTTGCCATCAGAGAAGGATTGGTGGTTACTCCATCTAAGATACCCAAGTCTTGGGCAGTCTTGATGTGTTGTAGATTGGCGGTGTCAATAAAAAATTTCATACGTTTTGAGGTTTTGTTCGTTGAGGTTTGTAAGACAAAGATATTTACTCTTCGCCAATATCCCTAAAACTACAGCTCAAATCTCACATATACAGCGGGCAAAAAAATAAGGCACTCTTTCGGAGTGCCTTATTTTCTTATGCAAGAGATAAATTACTTACCAGCTTCAAGTTGTTCTTTCAATGCTGCGAGTGCATCTATATCTCCCAATGTAGTAGACGCTGCTTGGTTTTGGATAGCAGGCGCTTCTTCACGTTGCTTAGTAGAAGCTTTTCTTGCAGCTTTCTTTTCTGCACGTTCTTCTGCTTTCGCTACATCTTCAAAGATACGGCTGTGAGAAAGAATGATACGTTTAGCATCTTTGTTGAACTCTATCACTTTGAATTCAAGTTTTTCGTCCAATTGTGCTTGAGAACCATCTTCTTTCACTAAGTGCTTAGGAGTAGCAAAACCTTCTACACCATAAGGCAATGAAATCACTGCACCTTTCTCCAATACTTCGATGATAGTACCTTCGTGTACAGAACCTACAGTAAATACAGTTTCGAATACGTCCCAAGGATTTTCTTCAAGTTGCTTGTGTCCAAGGCTCAAACGACGGTTTTCCTTATCTATTTCCAATACTTGTACTTCTATAGTTCCACCTATCTGTGTAAATTCTGATGGGTGTTTGATTTTCTTTGTCCAAGAAAGGTCTGAAATGTGAATCAAACCGTCTACACCTTCTTCTATTTCTACGAATACACCGAAGTTTGTGAAGTTACGTACACGTGCTGTGTGCTTAGAACCGATAGGGAATCTTTCTTCTATTGCTTCCCATGGATCTGACTTAAGTTGCTTGATACCGAGAGACATCTTTCTTTCATCACGATCCAAAGTCAAGATAACCGCTTCTATATCATCGCCCACTTTCATAAAGTCTTGTGCAGAACGGAGGTGTTGTGACCAAGACATTTCCGATACGTGAATCAAACCTTCTACGCCGGGAGCTATTTCTACAAATGCACCATAGTCTGCCATCACAACGACTTTACCCTTCACATGATCTCCTACGCTGAGGTTGCTATCCAAAGCGTCCCATGGGTGTGGAGTAAGTTGTTTCAAACCAAGAGCAATACGTTTCTTTTCATCGTCAAAGTCTAAGATAACTACGTTCAACTTTTGATCCAATTCTACCACTTCATGTGGATCGCTTACACGACCCCAAGAAAGGTCTGTAATGTGAATCAAGCCGTCTACGCCACCCAAGTCAATGAAGACACCGTAAGAAGTGATGTTCTTAACTGTACCTTCCAATACTTGTCCTTTTTCCAGCTTACCGATGATTTCTTTCTTTTGGAGTTCAAGTTCTGCTTCAATAAGAGCCTTGTGAGAAACTACCACATTCTTAAACTCTTGATTGATTTTTACGACCTTAAATTCCATTGTTTTGCCTACGAATACATCGTAGTCACGAATAGGCTTCACGTCTATTTGTGAACCGGGCAAGAATGCTTCTATACCGAACACGTCCACAATCATACCGCCCTTTGTACGGCATTTTACGTAGCCCTTTATAATTTCTTCGCTTTCCAATGCTGCGTTTACACGATCCCAAGAGCGTGCAGCACGTGCTTTCTTGTGAGAAAGGAGGAGTTGTCCTTTTTTGTCTTCTTGATTTTCGATGTATACTTCTACTGTATCACCTACTTTCAATTCAGGATTGTAGCGGAATTCACTCAAAGGAATAATACCATCAGATTTATAACCGATGTTTACCACTACTTCGCGTTTGTTCATAGAGATGACTGTACCGTCTACTACTTCACGGTCATTCACCTTGTTTAAGGTACCATCATAAGCCTTTTCCAAATCTTCGTGGCTTACATTGGTAAGTGTTTCGCCTTTTTCATAGGCGTCCCAGTTAAAATCTGCTACCGGGTTAATGTGATTCAAATTGTCCATTAAAAAATGTTTGTTATAAATTAATTGGGTTAGACATTATATGGGTCTATATATTCGGGTGCAAAGGTACTACAATATCTCTCTGTAAAACAAGGATTATAGCGTTTTTTTCCATCGAAATAATCACAAAAGTTCTGCCAAGAAGCACAAATACGTTTTCTTGTTTCAAGAGAAATGGTAAGAAAAGTAGCTTAATATGGATAGCTATGAGCTTTTAGAGGGGTGCAAGCTTTGTGTAACAAGATAAAATCTATTTCTTTGCGACAAGAAAAAGAGTTTTTCATTCATAAATTTATTACGCATGAGAAAAATAACATGGTTCTGTATGGCTTTAGCCACACTTTGGGCTGGAGGTATGCAAGCGCAACAAAGAGACCCCGACTATCTGCAAGCAGAAAAGTATGCGGGAGGAAAGTTAAGCAATATGCTTTTTTCTACGACCATAGACCCTCACTTCTATGGTACAGAAGGTAAATTCTGGTACGAGTACAAGACTTCGGACGGGAAACAATGGTACTTGGTAGACCCTGCCACAAAAAGCCAGAAACGATTATTTGACTTAGACGATTTGGCTACACAAATCACAGAAGTGATGGGAGATCCATTTGAAGCAAAACAGCTGCCTATCAATGATCTGAAAATTTCTGAGGACGGGAAATCATTCACATTCTATCTTACTTCTACCCAAGACGATAAACCCGAGAAACCGGGAGCCAAAGTAGAAAAGAAACGGTTTTACTTTGAATACAACATAGGCAGTAAAAAACTGACACACATCAAAGACAAAGCAAAAGAACCTAAGAAACTAAGCTGGGCGTCCGTATCTCCGGACAAAAAAACTGTAGTATATGCCAAAGACTGCAATCTATATAAAATGAGTATTGAAGACTACAGAAAGGCGCAAAAAGACGAGAAAGACAGCACCATCGTAGAAACCCAGCTTACCACAGACGGACTCCCCGATTTCGGTTACGGTATTCCTTACAGCATAGCGAATACCGATACTTTGTGCAACGGGAAACGCAGATACGTATATGGCAGATGGTCGCCGGACTCTAAGCATTTTGCTATCATCATCAGCGACCAGAGAAAGGTAAAAGACTTATGGGTCATCAATTCCTTATCGGAGCCTCGTCCTACGCTGGAAACCTACAAATATCATATGGCAGGAGAACCGGATGCACCTGTAGACCATCTGTATCTTTTTGATATGGAGAAGAACCAAAGAAAGGAAATCAAAGTAGCTGCTTGGAAAGACCAGACATTAGATTTGGAATATCGTCCTTACAAAGCGGCAGACAGAGACAAAGAGTTTTATCATACAGTTTGGCAAGGAAGCAATGACAAGTTCTTCCTTACTCGCTCCAGTAGAGACTTGCACCGCATAGACGTATGTACTTACACCATAGGGCAAGACAGCATTGTACCTATCGTGAAGGAACGTATGAACACCTATCAGGAAACTCGTCCTATACATATAATAAACGGTGGCAAGGAATTCATACAATGGAGCGAAAGAGATGGCTGGGCACACCTCTACCTCTACAATGATGAAGGCAAACTGCTGAACCGCATCACTCGTGGTGCTTGGCACGTAGAAAGAGTTCTCAATGTAGACCCCGCCACTCGCACCGTTTACTTCATTGCCAATGGTCGTGAAAAAGGAGAAAATCCTTACTACCAACACCTGTACAGCGTAAACCTGAACGGAGGCAACCTCAAGCAAATCACACGTGGAAACTTCTTCCACTCTACTAATATGGACGACAATGCCCGCTACGTAGTGGATAATTATTCTCGTGTAAACACCGTACCTGCCACAGACTTGATAGACAGAAACGGGAACAAGGTAATGACCCTGCAAACCAGCGATTTCTCTCAACTATTTGCCGCAGGCTATAAACATCCGGAGCCTTTCACGGTAAAAGCGGCAGATGGCATCACAGATCTTTATGGAGTAATGTATAAGCCTTTCAATTTTGACTCTACTCGTGTTTATCCTATTATAGAATATGTATATCCGGGACCTCAAATAGAATCTGTACAGCATTATTTCACCCGTATGAGCGTACGTACAGATAGATTGGCACAGGCCGGTTTCATCGTGGTTACCATAGGGCATCGTGGAGGACACCCTGCACGTTCCAAATGGTATCATAACTATGGCTACGGTAATTTGAGAGATTACCCATTGGCAGACCACAAGTATGCTGTAGAACAGCTTGCTGCCCGTTACCCATTCATTGATATAGAAAAAGTAGGTATTCACGGACACTCCGGAGGCGGATTTATGTCTTCTGCTGCTATGTTCCTATACCCCGACTTCTACAAAGTAGCTGTTTCTGCGGCAGGAAATCATGACAACAGAATTTATAACCGCTGGTGGAGCGAAACGCACCATGGTGTCAAGGAAGTGGTAGATGAAAAGGGAGATACTACTTTCGTCTATCAAATATCCACCAATCCGGAAATAGCATATCAACTGAAAGGACACCTCTTGCTTGTGCATGGAGATACAGATGACAATGTACACATAGCCAACACTATCCGTGTAGCTAATGCACTGATCCGTTATAACAAGCGTTTTGATATGCTCTATCTTCCTTCACAACGCCACTCTTTCGGTGATATGGACGAGTATTTCTATTGGAGAATGGTAGACTACTTCTCAGAATACCTCAAAGGGAAGAAAGAAACTTTAGTAGACATACCGGCAAGGTAAACTTATTGGATCAAGTAATCCTCACACCCCTCTATGCTATATGCAAAGAGGGGTTTTCTTTTCTCTCCTATTTAACTCTGCTCATGCAAAAACAATATAAAAGCACAACCTCTACAGGGTTGATGTGGAGAATACACCATAAGACAGGGTTATGCGCTATGCTTTTAACTCTGTCCTAACGAAAGCACAACACCTATGGCATTGATATTTATGTAGATAAAATACGTGAGTTCGGGATAAGAAAGTAGGTATAAAAAGCGGTAATCTCGCTTATTTTTTGTAACTTTATATTTATAAACCAGTTAGTTACAATCAAAAAAGCGATGATTACCATAGACAAAGTTATTGAAATCTTCTGTGC
>JALEQJ010000014.1 GCA_022764505.1 Phocaeicola sp.
TTGGATACGTGTTACTCACCCGTGCGCCGGTCGCCATCAAAATCAGCAAGCTGATTTCATGCTGCCCCTCGACTTGCATGTGTTAAGCCTGTAGCTAGCGTTCATCCTGAGCCAGGATCAAACTCTTCATTGTAAAAAAAATTTCTTCTCCCATTAAAAGGAGTAATCTCTAATGCTCAAGATACCGAAAATTCATATCTTCTTAATTACAAGAAAATTGACGGTTTTAAATTCTTATCTCATACATAACATACGAGATTCTTGTACTACATTTTTGTTTGTTTATATAAAATCTTTCAAAGAACTCTTCTTCTTGTTTTCAAGCCCCGATTTTTACCGAAGCCGACTGCAAAGGTAAGAACTTATTTTCTTTCGCTCCAAATGTTTTGCAATCTTTTTTTTGTTTTCTTTTCCAACTCACCGTCTCTCCATCGTTTCAGGAGCAGGCTCGTCCGAAAAGCGAGTGCAAAAGTAGAACACACAAATCATATATGCAAACATACAACGCACTTTTTTTGAAAGAAAATCCACAGATAAAACACTACCTGCTGATTATGAAACAGATAACGGAAGAAAAAAAATAAGCATCACTATACACAAGATTCTATACAGAACAACCTGCTCACAGATATCTAAAATAACAATACCAGTCCACATTTAAGTTTCGGAAGAACAAACTTAATATTATGTATATGCTTCCACACCCCCTATTATCCCCTATTATCCCCCATTGCCAAAGATATAGCCGAATGAAGTTTGTGATAAAAAGATCCATCATCTGCACATAGCATTCAGACACTAAAAAAGGAGTTTATATATAATAAGGTGTAAACCCTCAAATAGTTCGTAAATTCTTTTCATAAAACGTTTTTGCATTGCGTAAAAATAAAGAGTACTTTGCATAGTTCAATAAAAGCTGTATTTTTGTGCCGAAGTAGACACTGATACACATCGGTATAAAGAAGAAAGAGTCTTTGGGATTACCTATGTACAAACAAACATATACCTACATTCATCTATTGGAGTATAACGCTTTTGATAAATTTCATAGACAAGTTACGCTTGTGATAAAACTTTTAAGGTGAGTTCCTCTGTTCTCACTTATTCAATAAAAAAGATGGCGATAAAATTCGCCCAATAAACTCTAAACCGAGATTATGTCTTGTATATTACATATAGAAACTTCTACAGAAGTATGTTCTGTAGCGGTAAGCCAAGATGGAGAAGTCATTTTCCACGAAGAAAATTATGAAGGACAACAGCACGCCACTTTATTGGGTAAATTCGTAGACGAAGGTCTTTCTTTCGCAGACAGTCATGCCATACCTGTAGATGCTGTAGCAGTAAGTTGCGGACCCGGCTCTTACACAGGTCTGCGTATAGGAGTTTCTATGGCAAAGGGTATTTGCTATGCGCGAGAAATCCCTCTTATAGGTATTCCTACTTTGGAACTACTGTGTGTTCCGGTATTGTTATCGGATAAGCTCCCGGAAGATGCGTTTCTCTGTCCTATGATAGATGCTCGCAGAATGGAGGTTTACACAGCTGTGTACGATAGAGCGTTACGCCCGATACGGTCGGTAGATGCAAAAATCATAGACGAGACCTCTTTTGCAGACTTATTAGACCAACGCCCTATTTACTTCTTTGGCAATGGTGCACAAAAATGCCAAGCTATGCTTACTCACCCCAATGCCCATTTTTTGGACAATGTACAGCCATTGGCTCGCTGGGCATTTCCTCTGGCAGAAAAAGCTATCGCTCTCCAAGACTTTAAGGACGTTGCCTATTTCGAACCTTTTTACTTGAAAGAGTTCGTAGCTACACAATCCAAAAAACTACTCTAACTTTCTACAATCACATTTTGTTATACACTCACTTATTATGAGTATTCAAGAGAAATTACAATACAACACACAACAAAGCCGGCTCCCACTCCCCGAATATGGGCGCAGTGTGCAGCATATGGTAGACCACGCACTCACTATCACAGACCGTGCAGAGCGTCAGCGATGCGCCAATACCATTATTCGCATTATGGCAGGAATGTTTCCTCAAATGCACGAAATGGCAGACTTCCATAAAAAACTATGGGATCACTTGGCTATTATGTCCGGTTTTCAGTTGGACATAGACTATCCGGAAGGCTTAATCAAGCCGGAAGCCTTACTCATAAAGCCGGAAAAAGTCCCTTACAGTAAGTCTATCATACGCTACAGACACTACGGGAAGCATATCCAAGATCTTATCCACATAGCCAAGGATATGGAAACAGGAGATATGCGTAACCAACTCATTGAACTTACGGTAAACTATATGAAAAAAGATTACAATACGTGGAACAAAGAGGGGGTAGAAAATAGCAAAATCATAGAAGACTTATTGGAACTATCCGAAGGAAAAATTCGTATAGAAGAGCAAGATATCCGTTTCTACGAAGGGAAAACAGCCAATGCCAATAAGTTCAATAACAACGGAAAGAAAAAGAAGAAAAAAGCTAAAAATAAAACCAAGTAAAGCACAAGGAGGTTAGTTATGGCAAGTTTTGTAATAGAAGGAGGACATGAACTGAGAGGAGAAATTACCCCTCAAGGTGCCAAGAATGAAGTCTTACAAGTAGTATGCGCTACACTACTTACCACAGAAGAAGTTACTATCAGTAACATACCCAACATCTTAGATGTAAACAATCTTATTCAGTTATTGAGAGATATGGGAGTTTCTGTAGAGAAAAAAGACATTGACACCTATAGTTTCAAAGCTGATAATATAGATCTTACCTACTTACAAAGCGAAGATTTTCTCAATCGCTGTGCCAAGTTACGCGGTTCAGTTATGCTCATAGGTCCTCTTGTAGCCAGATTCGGTCATGCTATCATCGCCAAGCCCGGAGGCGACAAAATAGGAAGAAGAAGATTGGATACACACTTCTTAGGTATCCAAAAATTGGGTGCAGATTTTCATTATGATGCAGAAAAGTCTATCTACGAAATCAAGGCAGAGAAGCTCACAGGAACTTATATGCTCTTGGACGAAGCCTCTGTAACAGGAACTGCCAATATAGTGATGGCTGCCGTGCTTGCTAAAGGTACAACCACCATATACAATGCCGCTTGTGAGCCTTATTTACAACAGCTTTGCAAGATGCTCAATGCAATGGGAGCGCATATCAGTGGCATAGCGTCCAATCTGCTTACCATAGAGGGAGTAGAAGAACTACACGGGTGTACACATACCGTACTTCCGGATATGATAGAAGTAGGTAGTTTCATCGGTATGGCTGCTATGACAGGTAGCGAAATCACCATCAAAAATGTATCTTACGAGAACTTAGGCATAATCCCTGATAGTTTCAGAAGACTGGGCATCAAATTGGAACAACGAGGAGATGATATTTTCATTCCCAAACAAGATAGATATGAGATAGAATCTTTCATAGACGGTTCTATTATGACTATGGCAGATGCACCGTGGCCCGGACTTACCCCCGATTTACTAAGTGTAATGCTCGTGGTAGCTACACAAGCCAAAGGAAGTGTATTGATTCACCAAAAGATGTTTGAAAGCCGTCTTTTCTTTGTAGACAAACTCATAGATATGGGTGCTCAAATTATACTCTGCGATCCACACAGAGCGGTAGTCATAGGGCACGACCGTCAATTCCGCCTGCGTGGCGGGAATCTGGTTTCTCCTGATATTAGAGCAGGTATAGCACTATTGATAGCAGCCCTTAGTGCAGATGGCATCAGCCACATACACAATATAGAACAGATAGACAGAGGATACCAAAATATAGAGCAACGTCTCACCGCATTAGGAGCACGCATTACTCGCATCTAAATCCTATATGATAAGACAAGAAGATGTTTACAAAATAGGGTTACTCCACAAGCCACACGGTGTAGCAGGAGAACTGAGTTTCAGTTTCACGGACGACAGTTTTGACCAAGACGAAGTAGAGTATCTCATTTTGGATATGGACGGCATACTTGTGCCTTTCTATATAGAAAGTTATCGGTTCAAAGGAGAAAGTACAGCCATCATTAAGTTTGAAGAGGTAGACACAGCGGAACAAGCTCGCAAATTTACCAATGTAGCGGTTTTCTTGCCCAAACACCAAGCCATCGTCAGTGAAGAAATCAGCACTTGGCAATACTTCTTACATTTTAAGGTGTACAATGAGCAAGGCGAAGAAATAGGAGAAATCACGCATATAGACGATGCTACGATGAATATCCTCTTCTATATAAATACTCCACAAGGAGAAATCCTCCTCCCTGCACACGAAGAACTCATCGTAGACATAGCGCACGATACAAAAAAAATCTTTATACAGATACCCGCAGGGCTTATGGAAGAATGGGAGGACGAATAAGAATCTTATAGCACAAAATGGAAGAACAGAAAAAACAAATAGCCATACTCGGCTCTACGGGGTCTATTGGCACACAGGCATTGGAAGTAATTGCTGCATATCCGGACAAGTATGAGGTATATGCCATCACAGCCAATGAAAATGTAGAACTACTCATCAAACAAGCATTGCAATTTATGCCGGAAGCGGTAGTCATAGCCAATGCTAAGCATTACGACCGACTGAAAGAAGCCTTAGGGCATCTCCCTATGAAAATTTATGCCGGAAGTGATGCGCTGTGCGAAATAGTAGAAGCTCAACCTATAGACATCGTATTGGCAGCCATGGTGGGTTATGCAGGATTGGCTCCTGTGATGAATGCCATCAAGCACAAAAAGACCATAGCACTTGCCAATAAAGAAACACTCGTAGTGGCGGGAGAGCTCATTACTGCTTTGGCTTTGGAATACCAAGTACCTATTCTACCTGTAGACTCGGAACATTCTGCCATTTTCCAATGCTTAGAACCTCACTCAGATATACAGAAAATCTTACTCACAGCCTCCGGAGGTCCTTTCCGCCATCATAGTATGGAAGAATTGAGCACCGTAACCAAGGCACAAGCCTTGAAACACCCCAACTGGACAATGGGAGCAAAGATTACCATAGACTCTGCTACGATGATGAACAAGGGATTTGAGGTGATAGAAGCCAAGTGGCTGTTCAATGTGAAACCCGAACAGATAGAAGTATTGGTACACCCGCAATCCATCGTACACTCTATGGTAGAATTTGTAGACGGAGCAGTGAAGGCACAATTGGGCATACCTTCTATGAAATTACCCATACAGTTGGCTTTCTCTTATCCGGAACGTTTGCCATTGGCAGGACATCATCTGGACTTTTTGAAACACTCCACACTCACTTTTGAAGCACCGGATTTGCATCGTTTCCCTTGCTTATCCTTTGCCTATGATGCACTGAAACAAGGAGGCAATGCAGCTTGCATCATCAATGCAGCCAATGAAATAGCCGTAGCTACATTCTTACAAGACAAAATAGGCTTCTTGGACATTCCCCGATGCTTAGAATATGCTTTGAGCAAAGCCTCTTTCATAGCTCGCCCTACCTACGAAGACTACGTACAGACAGATGCAGAGGTACGCCGGCTCATTACCCAATATATTCACTCCAAACAAGCATAAACACTAAAACAAATTGAACCCATCAATGGAAACAATACTTATACGCACACTTCAGTTAGTTATGAGTTTCTCACTGCTCGTATTCATACACGAATTTGGGCATTTTCTCTTTGCACGCGTTTTCAAAATACGAGTAGAAAAATTCTACATCTTTTTTGACCCTTGGTTTGCACTTTTCAAACACAAACCCAAAAACAGCGAGACCGAATATGGCATAGGCTGGTTACCATTAGGAGGCTATTGTAAAATAGCGGGTATGATAGACGAATCTATGGATACAGAACAAATGGGACAAGAACCTCAAGAATGGGAATTCCGTTCTAAACCTGCGTGGCAACGTTTATTGGTTATGGTAGGTGGGGTATTGATGAATTTCCTATTGGCTCTTTTCATCTATTCTATGGTACTCTACAGCTGGGGAGAACACTATGTATCTGTAAAAGATATGAATCAAGGTATGTACTTCAGTGAGTATGCCAAAAAAGTAGGATTTCAAGATGGAGATATTCTCCTCAAAGCCGATCAAGAGGAATTGAATAAGTATGGAGTAGATATGCTACGTGTTATTTCTGAGGCAAAAGAAGTAACCATACTCAGAAACGGAGAAGAAAAAATACTCGCATTGCCGGAACTGAATCTCTTACAGATGATCAAGTCCTCTCCCGTTTTTGCTACCCCATTGGTTCCCTCTGTAGTAGGAGAGTTAGTT
This sequence comes from Phocaeicola sp., assembly GCA_022764505.1. Classification (GTDB taxonomy): domain Bacteria; phylum Bacteroidota; class Bacteroidia; order Bacteroidales; family Bacteroidaceae; genus Phocaeicola. The sequence continues at coordinate 6,269 of JALEQJ010000014.1, forward strand.
GCCGACGGTAGTTTTTCTAAAGCGGGAATCCAAGTAGGAGATAGCTTAGTAGCTTTCAATGGAAAACCTCTCAATTCATTCAATGCCTTCCTGACAGAAATGCAAGACCAAATCATCAGAGCGGAAAAAACAGAAAATACCTCCTTTAGTTTTACCCTTGTGTATGCAAGAAAAGGACAAATGGATACTATACAAGTAACCACCAATGATCAGTTCCAAGTAGGGGTCATTCCGAAAACACCCGAATACAAAGAAACCATCATAAATTATAGTTTCCTGGCGTCCTTTCCTGCCGGTGCTAAAATGGGAGTAAAAACTATGACAGACTACGTAAACGACTTGAAATACGTAGCCACCAAAGACGGTGCTAAAAGCATAGGTGGATTTGCAACCATAGCGACACTGTTTCCTTCACAATGGGATTGGTACAGATTTTGGACAATGACTGCCTTTATCTCCATTATGCTGGCAGTAATGAACCTCTTACCTATACCTGCACTGGACGGAGGACATATTCTTTTCTTGCTCATAGAAATCATCACCAGAAAGAAACCCAGTGAAAAGGTGCTTACTTATGCACAAGTTGCCGGTATGATATTCATCTTCGGATTGATGATATTTGCCAACTTAAACGATGTGCTCCGCTTTTTCTTTTGAAAAAGAGTTCCCATAGAACTACAGAGAGGGTATGCCCCAATAGGCATACCCTCTTTCTTTATCCCAGACCCTCTCCTATTCAATCTCCCTTATGCTGATCTGAACTCTATTTTTATTGATGGTGTCAAGGAAGTAAACATTAATAATCCCCACGTCCTTAGCCTTAGCACAACCCCTATGGGGTTGATGATGGTACGATACATATAGACAGGGTTATTCACTTCGTTCCTAACCCTGCCCTAACAAAAGCATAACACCTATGGCGTTATTTGTTTGTACACAATCTTATTTCTATATCATAACTGATTAAATTTAAGATTGTTTGCGAGTATATCATTTATACAGCTACGTTTAAGCGAGGAATCCCTATCGGGGATTTGCTATTGGTAGGGCAGGTGTTCGGAGTGAAACGCAGAACCCTGCCTATATGCGTGCATAAAAACAATGCCATAGGTATTGTGCTTAGAGAATTTTGAGAATTGCTTTCCTATTCAAGGGAAGTTAATATGAGTATCTCTATTCCGTACCACAGTTTACATAAACCGCAATGGAAGTTTATATAAACCATAGTGGAGGTTTACATAAACTTAAACACAAAACAGAAGTTCCCAATGATAGAATAAGAAAGATACAAAAAGCTTCGCCTCCTTGTTTATTTCTACGCACAGTGCTTCCTTATCTCTATACAAACCGTGCAGGAAGTTTAGAAATAAGGTGCTGTGATATAAACTTGCGAAGCCGGAAAAAGAGCCCACATTATCCTTGATTTATTTCTATCTGTACGGGAGAGAAAAATGTACAGAAGACTCTATAGATGAGGTGTTTTTCTTTCAGTACAAATTCTCTATCTTTGCGTTCAAAACAAAGTTAAGTTAGTAATATACAAAAATGGAAATAACCAAAGACGTACACTATGTAGGTGTAAACGATAGACGTACCACACAATTTGAAGGCTTGTGGCCCTTGCCTTATGGCGTTTCTTACAATTCTTACCTTGTAGTAGGTACAGAGAAAGTTGCTTTGATAGACACAGTAGAGGTTTGTTATTGCGAAGCGTATTTGAAAAAAATACGTGCCGTATTAGGAGATCGTAAAATAGATTACTTGGTAATCAACCATATGGAGCCGGATCATTCAGGTTCTCTTCCTTTTATCCTTTCTCATTATCCGGACATCACATTCGTAGGAAACAAAAAGACCTTTGAGATGATTGATGGTTTTTACGGTACAGGTGGAAACAGACATTTAGTAGCAGAAGGCGATACTTTGGACTTAGGTGGACATACCTTGAATTTCTATCTTATTCCTATGGTACACTGGCCGGAAACTATGGTTACTTACGATGCAACTACCAGCACGTTATTTGCTGGAGATGCCTTTGGTTGTTTCGGTGCGCTCAATGGTGGCTGTGTAGACAAAGACATCAATACAGACATTTATTGGGACGAAATGCGCAGATACTACTCCAATATAGTAGGTAAGTACGGTGCACCTGTACAACGTGCATTGAAGAAATTGGGTGGATTGGAACTCAAGCATATTTGCTCTACACACGGACCTGTATGGGTGGAAAACGTGCCACGTGTCATAGATATTTACGACAGACTGAGCCGTTATGAAGCAGAAGAAGGTGTGGTAGTGGCTTATGGAACGATGTATGGCAATACAGAAGCTGTAGCAGAAGTCATAGCAGAGGAACTTTGCAAGCAAGGTATAAAAAATGTGGTGTTGCACGATGTTTCCCGTACACATCATTCCTTCATTATTTCGGATATATTTAAGTACAAAGGCTTGATAGTAGGCAGCTGTACTTACAATACCCAGTTGTTCCCGGAAATGGAAGCCTTGCTCAGTAAGATTGCAGCAAGAGATATGAAGGATCGCTATATAGGTTATTTCGGTTCCTACACATGGGCAAGTGCTGCCTATAAGAAATTGGGAGAATATGTCAATACCCTTAATTTTGAGGTGATAGGCGATGCGATAGAAATGAAGCAAACCCTCAATGCCAGCACAGAAGATGCGGCAAGAGCAATGGCAAGAGCGATGGCAGAAAAGCTGAAGTCGGAAAGAAAATAAGAATCTGCTTAGATACGAAAAAGGCTGTCCGTATGGACAGCCTTTTTTAGTTTATAGAGCGTAAACTACATTTTGAATGGAAGATGATAACCTACCACACGTGTAGTCTTATCGGGGTATTCTGCGTACATACGTAGTACTCTTGCACCTTTTTGTATAGTGAAAGGACCTGTATATTCGTAAGTATCTTCCGATCCACGGAATGGCGTGCTACCATTGAGAGAGTAATATACCTTGGCACCGGGCATAGTAGTAACAGATACAGCTACCGTACCTTCTTCTTTACCGGGTTTAACTTCAGCTTTTACATCGTAGATATGTCCGGAAAAACTCCAACCATATTTGTTATAAAGATTCAAGATGCGTGGCATACGAGCGAGGAAGCCCGAGAAGTCTTTTGTATTGCGTGGTGTCCATTGCACCTCTGCCAAGGCTGCCAAACGTGGGAGCAACATATATTGTACGTGGGAGAAAGTAGCTATGTATTCTGTCCACATATTGGCTTGTACACCTATAATGTATTTTTCTTCTTCTGCAGTGAGGGCTGTAGGAACAGGCTCGTAGAAATAAACTTCTTCTATAGGTGTAAATCCGCCTATACCCAAAGGCTCATTGTCTGTGTCTTGAGATTGATAGTGGTCAAAATAGAGTTCATTATTGGGAGACATAATAACATCGTGTCCCATACGTGCAGCTTGAATACCGCCACTTTCACCGAGCCAAGACATCAATGTTGCATTGGGTGCTAATCCACCTTCCAAAATTTCACTCCAACCGATGAGCTTGCGTCCACGTTTTGCCAGCATTTGCTCTGTAGTAGAGATAAGGTAGCTTTGTAAACGTTCTTCTTTGGTATGTGCATTGTCCGACTTTAATCCCAATTCTTTGATTTTAGCTTGGCACTTAGGGCATCTTTCCCAACGTATTTTAGGACATTCGTCCCCACCTATATGAATGTATTCCGAAGGGAATATCTCTACTATTTCTGCGAGTACATTGTCTATAAACTCCAAAACTTGTGGATTACCGGCACAAAGAACATCGTCCGATATATCCCAAGTAGTACGCACTTCGTAAGGCTTGTCTAAACAACCTAATTCCGGGTAAGAAGCGAGTGCTGCTTGCATATGTCCGGGAAGGTCTATTTCCGGAATGATGGTAATGTAGCGTTTGGCAGCATAATCTACAATCTCTTTTGCTTGTTCTTGGGTAAAGAAACCGCCATGAGGTTTGCCGTCATACACACCGGAACCATACTTGCCGATGAGGGTTTCCTTACGCATAGATCCTACTGTAGTGAGCTTAGGATATTTCTTGATTTCTATACGCCAACCTTGGTCGTCTGTAAGATGCCAGTGAAAGCGGTTTACATTGTGCATAGCGAGAATGTCTATGTAAGTCTTTACATCTTCTACACCGAAGAAATGGCGGGAAACGTCCAAGTGCATACCGCGATAGTGGAATCTTGGTGCATCTTCTATCTTAACATTGGAGAGAAGAATGCTACCGGTATGGGTATCTGCTATGGCTTTTCTAAGAGTTTGTATACCATAGAAAACACCGGCTTCTGTACTTCCGGCTATATTGATACGCTTGTCTTCTATGTTCAGAGTGTATCCTTCTGCTTGTGCTACATCCTTAGAAAGCGTAAGGTTGATAGCACCATTTTGTACCTTTCCTGCTATGGGCTGTAGCGTAATCCCAGTTTGTTCTTTTATATAAGTAGCAAGGAACTCTGCATTACGCTTCATATTCTCGTTCTTGGAAGGATAGGTTACTTTAGTTCCTTCTTTCAAGAGAAAGCCTTTTCCTTTGTTGGTAAGTTCTACCTTCAGGGGTTTAGGTACTACCTGATAATCGGTGATTACTTGAGGCTGTTGGGCTGCCACAGAGAGTCCTGTAAAAAGCATACCTAACAGTGCTGTACATAAGTTTTTCATCTTTACGGGTTCTTTTTTGATTAGTATTTATAAATAGTAAAATTCTTGCTGTAATAGGGCTTTATCCTTAGCGACGACCACCGCCAAATCCTCCTCCCGGAGGTGGCGGAAAGTTTCCTCCGAATTTATTTGAAGCAGCATTAGCTCCGAATATGTTAAGACGATAGATGAAGTGTAGCATTCCATAATGGAAAATACCGTTGGTTTCCACATCTTGTCTCATAGCTGCCGAGATGTTACGACTGATGTTGCTTTGTCTGCGAAGTATATCAAATACCTGTAAACTCAATGTAGCTGCATTCCCTTTGAGAAAATTTTTGGAGATTTGTGCATTCCACACCAGTTCGTTTCTATTCATACTATTGTCCGAGTATCCTCTGCGTGAACTTTGTGTGATGTCCGTAGAGATAGACATACTCCATGGTAGCTGTATGTTGGTGTTGAAACCATAAGAAAACTGGTAAGTATCCATATTATATTGTGGTTGCAGGGTATTGGTGGAGTGTGTATAGTTTATACTACCCGATGCACCAATTTCCAACCAATCGTTTCGGAACGTAAGATTGAGTCTTTCACTGAGTGATAGCTGTCGTGTACTGTTCTTTTCTCCTTGCTCTACATTGGTAGTACTCATATAACTGTTTATGTTATTGAATCTACTGAATGTAGAAGATGTGAGCGTGAAACGTTTGTCTTTCAATGCAGAGTTGATATTGAACATACTGAATAAATTCCAGTTACCATTGATGTTTTCCGGTTTGGAAGTATATCCCCCTGTGCTGGCGTCATAACTTCTGCGTGTAGTGATACTGTTCAGTTCGTTTACAAAGAAAAGACTTGCCATAATACCACGCTGTTTGGTTGCATTAAAACTATTGAAGAAAGCACGTAGTGTATTGGTAAATACGGGTTTCAGTCCTGAGTTCCCTATGCGTACATTAAGAGGATTGGTATCGTCTTTTATGTCCAAAAGATCGGTCATAGAGGGTTGAGAACTACGTCCTCTATAGTTCACAAACAAACGTGTGGTCTTGGAAAATGAGTAGTTAAAATCCAATGTAGGCGTGAAATTGAATACATTTCTCTTTACAATAGTATCTACAGAAATATGCTTGTAAGATAAACGGGTGTGCTGTGGTTGGAGAGAAACCCCTACATTAAGCCTTGCTTTGGAGGTAATCCAACGAAGCTGTGCATCTACCTGATTGTTGTAATAGTCATAGTCTGCATTCTTACTGAGGCGTTCATTGTAGCCGGACAAGTAACTGTCATTCCAGCCATTTTCTACCGTCCAAGATGAAGGCATATCGTAGATGGCATTGTTTAGCTTTGAGTTCCTGTATTGGTATTGATAGCTTAGCTGTAGAAAAAGTGAACGTGCTATAGGCTCACTATACATAAGACGTGCAGAGTAGTTGTAATTTTTGGTAGGAGCGAAAATATATCTGTTCAAGACTTCTGCATTGGTAGGGAGTGAGTTCGTAACTTGATAAAAGTTCCTTAATGAAGTAGACAATTGTTCGCTGTCATTGTCTGTATAACCGGCACGTAGCCTGAGAGTAATGTTTCTACCGTTTTTCCCTAAATTCCGATTGATCTGCAAGTCTCCTTCTATTGCAGTATTCTTCCCTATATTCTTTCCTGCATTGATGAGTGAGTTCACCCACGTAGAAGTGTTTACATTATTGGCATCGTGTGCTATGATGAGGGCGTCAATATCCATTTCCGGGTCTTCATTGAATGTATAAGACCTTGAATTGGATTTATTGTTTGTACTGTTGTAAGAGAAGTTAGGGCGGAATATTAAATTCGTCAGTGTATCCGGCTTCCATTCCACCTTATAATCTCCTTGTATAGAGAAAGATTTGTTTATCGCATCGGAGATAGAACGTCCGTAGGAGCTGGTAGCAGAGGTAATGAAAGTTTCCGAAGCTGTTTTTGTCCAGACTTCTCCTTTCGTATGAGTGATTTTTGTACTACCGCCTATTTCCACTTTGTCTTTGGCTATAGCCAGATTCAGTCCTATAGTTTTTACGGTGTTCATACCGGAAGGTCTTCCCCAGCTACGAAATCCACCACTGCCGAAATCATTATCGTTTACATTGTTCGTTCCGGCTACGAAAGAGAGCTGCTGATCTCCGGAGAAACGATTCAAAAGTAGTTTGCCGTTGTATCTACTATCTGTTCCAGCCCCTAAATTGAGATTACCGAACCAGCCTTTCTTCATTCCCGGCTTTACGGATAAGTCCAATACGGTTTCATCATCGCCATCGTCTATACCGGTAACACGTGCTAAGTCCGATTTCTTATCGTAGGTTTTTACCTTGTCCACCATATTTACAGGTATATTCTTGAGAGCGATATTGGGGTCATTGGCAAAGAACTCTTTTCCATCAATAGTGATTTTCTTTACTTCTTTTCCATTGACGGTGATTTTTCCGTTCTCATCTATTTCTGCACCGGGCAGTTTCTTTACCAAGGCTTCCAGTGTAGAGCCTTCCGGTACTCTGTAGGCAGAAGAGCTATATTCCAAGGTATCGCCTTTGGCTACTACTTGTGCGGCTTGCGCTGTTACCATAACGCTTCCTAATGTGATAGCATCTTCTTCCAAAAATAAGCTACCTACTTCCACTTGATTTTTGCCGGTGGTAAGTGTAAGAGGTTTCACAGTGGGTAAGTAGCCTACGTAAGAAACTTTTATCGCGTACTTTCCCGGTTTTGCCGTGAATGTAAAATGTCCTTTTTCGTCTGTAGCAGCTCCGGCTGTCATAGTGCTGTCCGGTAAATGCAGCAGTTGTACTGTTGCTTGTATTATGGCTTCATTCTGCTTTTTATCATATACTGTCCCCGAAACTTTTATTTGTTGCGCCGCAGCGAGTAGAGGTATGAGGAGAAATACTCCTATAATCCAATGTCTTAAATCCTTCATATAAGTTAATAGTAATAGTCTTTCTTATTTACGTTCTCTCATTCTTTTTTCAATGAATGCTTTTTTGCAAAAAAGCTCCAAGCAGAAAACTATACAGATACCACAAATCCATAAGGAGGTGATATTGGATAGTATGGCAGGTTCAAACATTCTGATGATGAAAAGAACCGAGCTGAGAACAACTCCGAGAAATCCTCCCCAAATGAGGGCATTAAGACGAAGTTTGGGTTCCCCTATTTCTTCTTTGGTTTGCTTAGAGAAAAAAACCAAGAATAGCGAGAAAAATATCAGAAATTCTGCCACCTTCTTGTAAGTAAGAAATCCTTCGTTGTCTATCTTACCCAAGAGGAATAAGAACATAGGCAGAAAAATACTGAGCAAAGCTAATAAGTAACCCACAGGTCTACAATAGACAGGAAATAGATGTCTCATACTGGTAAGAGGCTTTGATAATATGTTAAAACAGCAGGGGAAATCCCACGTGCTATACAAAATATATAATTTTGACCCACAAAGAAAGGGAATAATGAAACGTGAAAATATTATCTTTTGCAAAGAAACAAGAAAAGAGTTAAAAGCTGTCTTTGAATTGTTTAACGCTCGTGAAATCTTTGTTTTGATGGACGAGACTACAGAAAAACACTGCTATCCTCGTATTAAAGAAATTATACCGGAAGCATTGCCTATAGTGATTCCTTTTGGAGACGAATCCAAATGCCTTTCTACGCTTGTTACGGTATGGGATACTTTGCAGAAATACGGAGCTACCAGAAACTCACTCTTGCTTAATGTAGGGGGAGGAATGGTTACAGACTTAGGCGGTTTTGCAGCAGCAACCTTCAAAAGAGGTATTCCTTTTGTTAATCTCCCTACTACACTATTGGCTATGGTAGATGCGGCGATAGGTGGTAAAACAGCCATCAATTTTGGTGATGTGAAGAACTTGATAGGGGCTTTTTATCCTGCTAAAGCTGTACTGATAGATCCCTCTTTTCTACAGACCTTAGATCTACCCAACTTGCTTTCCGGGTATGCCGAAATGCTGAAGCATGGCTTGCTGAGTGATGAGATGCACTGGCGTTCCTTATTGTCTGTAGATTGGGAACAGAAAGATGTCTATGCCTTACTGCCTTTGGTGAAGCGTTCTATCAGTATAAAAACAGAGGTCGTAGAGAAAGATCCATTGGAAACAGGAATTCGTCAAGCCTTGAATTTGGGGCATACCATAGGGCATAGTATAGAGAGCTGGGCTTTGTGCCGGCATCTGCCCGTACTGCATGGTTATGCTGTGGCATGGGGACTTATTGCAGAGCTGTATTTATCTTACACGAAAGCAGGCTTCCCCAAAGACAAGCTTCTTTCTACGGTAAATTATATCCGAGAGAATTATGGAAAGCCTGCCTTCTCTTGTAAGGACTACGAAGCATTGTATGCGTTTATGTTGCAAGACAAGAAAAATGTGTCTGCTACGGAAGTGCGTTTTACCTTGCTTTCGGACATCGGTGAGATAAGAACCGGCGAGACTTTTTCTAAGGAAGAGATTTTTGAAGCATTAGATTTCTTGATAGAAATATAGTGTATAAATACTTGGCTTTATGCTGTGAAAAGTAGACAAAAAAAACAGGTGTATCATAGTAATGATACACCTGTTTTTTGTTTTGTATGATAAGCAAAGACTGCTCCGACCCTGCTTTTTACATCACTACGAGTAGAGATACGACACTGATGATGAGCCACAAAGCAATGCCTTGTAAGAGGACACGTACCCCCACCGTTTTCAGCACATCTATGGAAAGAGAAGCACCTATGAAGAACATCACAAGGGTAAGCATCTTGCGGGCAACATCGTAAATTACGCTACCGAAACTCATCCATTCTGCGGGCAAAAAAGTATTGAGCAAAATAGCACAAATAAATCCGAGAATGAACCATGGAGTAGGAATTTTCTCTCCTTTCTTATTGAACAAAAAGACGGTAGCCAAGCAAACAGGAATGATCCAAAGCGCACGAGTGAGTTTTATGGTAGTGGCTACATAGAGGGCTTCTTCTCCATAGGCAGAGCCTGCTCCCACTACAGAGCTGGTATCGTGCAAAGAAATAGCCGCCCATGTTCCAAAGGCTGTTTGGTCTAAACCGAGCCAATGCCCGATAGTAGGAAAAATGAAGAATCCTACTGTATTCAGGATAAAGATAGTGCCTAATGCTACAGAAACATCTGTTTCTTTGGCTTTCAAAACAGACGAAGTGGCAGCTATGGCACTCCCTCCACAAATGGCTGTCCCTACACTGAGCAGATAAGAAATTTGGCTGTTTGTACGGAATATTTTAGCTCCGAGAAACCACCCTAAAGCCAATGTACCTATCACAGACAGGATAGTAAATATCATACCACCACTACCGGACTCCAATGAGGTATAAAGATTCATACCGAAGCCTAATCCTATCACGGAGTATTCCAACAAGTGTTTAGAACTTTTTTTGTTGAACTTCGGATAAGGTTGTCCAAATATCAAAGCAAAAAGTAAACCCAGTGCTAAGGATACGGGAGAGGTAAGCCATGAATAGCACCATGTGGGAACGGGGAAATAGGATAGAAAAAGGGTTATCGTAAGGATAGCCACTATTGCGATGTAAAGTTTCCGGGACATATCTTGAAAATTTATGATTAAGCTACTCCGGCTTTGTCGTGTTTATAATCTTCTGCGCTTTGTGGTAAGATGAGATTGAGTGTTACCGCTACGATAGCAGATAACCCTATACCCTGTAGTGAGAAGTTACCAAACTGCAGTACTGCGCCTCCTATACCTGTAGTGAGTGTTACGGAGAGTATTACTACATTGCGTGAGCTACCGAAGTTTACTTTACTATTGAGAAGGTTGGAGATTCCTGCACCGGCTATTGTACCAAATAGCAAAAGCATAATACCTCCCAATACGGCTTGATCTATACTTTTGAGCAAAGAACTCACTTTTCCTACCATAGAAAAGACAATACCAGTTACGGCAGCAATACGGAGTACCACAGGATCTGTAACTTTGGTAAGAGACATAGCACCGGTTACTTCGGAATAAGTGGTAACAGGAGGTGCGCCTATACAGCCTGCAAAAAGACAAGCCAAACCATCGCCCAACATAGTACGATGTAAGCCCGGATCTTTTACAAAATCTTTTTCTGCCACACTGTTTACCACATAAACATCTCCTATATGTTCTATCACTGGGGCTATGGCTACCGGAATCATAAATAAGATGGGTTCCCAGCTCCACTTATCCGGCAATACCAACTGTGGGAGAGAGAGCCAACTTGCCTCTGCTATGGGTGTAAAGTCTACCTCAAAGAAGATAATATCGCAAATATACCCCACTACAATACCACAGAAAATAGGAATAAGCTTAAGTAAACCTTTGGAATAGAGTGTTACTACGATGGCTACTGCAAGAGAAATAACAGCCAATGTCCAATTCTGTGCAGCCATATTTACCGCAGCTCCGGACAGAGATAACCCGATGAGCATAATGATAGGACCTATCACGATAGGAGGAAAGAGCTTCTTTATGAATTTGGTTCCCCATAGCCTTATAAGCAGGGACATAAGCATATACACCAACGCTACGCCTATGATACCGAATAAAGCGCCTTGTAAACCATATAGTTCTGTAGCTTTAATAATGGGAGCAATAAAGGCAAAACTACTACCTAAGAAAATAGGCACTTTCCCTTGGGTTACCAAGTGAAAAATGAGTGTTCCTACACCGGCAGAGAAGAGAGCGGTAGAAGGATCAAGACCTACTAATAAAGGAACTAAGACTGTTGCACCGAACGCAACGAAGAGATACTGAACGCCTACAATGGTTTTCCTTGCAGGGTTTAATTTTAAGGTTGATGCCATATACGAATATGTGTTTGTTGGGTTGAAAACTTATTCGTTTACAAATGTAAGAAGTTTTTCACGTTGCGGCTCTCTTTTTAAGCAGAAATATATAGCTGTGCTTTTCTACTTCTCTGCCAACTTCTTTTTGTAGCAAAGAAGTTTTATTTTGTACTTCGGTTTATGTATTCCGTACTGGAAGTCTATATATTTCGTACCACAGTTTATATAAACTTCCATTGCGGTTTATGTAAACTGTAGTACGAAATAGAGATTTTCATATTTACCTCCCTTGAATAGGTAAGAAGTTCTCAAAATTCTCTAAGCACAATACCTATGGCATTGTTTTTATGCACGCATATAGGCAGGGTTCTCCGTTTCCCTCCGAACACCTGCCCTAACAACAGCAAATCCCCGATGGGGATTCCTTGCTCAAACATAGTGTAATAGATGATATACTCATAAGCAATCCCAAATTTGAGCAGTAAATAGATTGTGTACAAATAAATAACGCCGTAGGTGTTATGCCTTTGTTAGGGCAGGGTTAGGAGCATAGCGGATAACCCTGTCTATGCGTATCGTACCATCATCAACCCCATAAGGGTTGTGCTAAGACTAAGGAAGAAGGGGATTAACAATAGTATCATTTAGGTTTACTTCCTTGACATCATCAATAAAATAGAGTTCAGACCAATATAAGGGAGATTGAGTTGGAGGGATTTGAAAGAAAAACAGAGGGTATGCCTATTTTGACATACCCTCTTATTGCAATAGGTTATGATTATAATCAATTATTCGCCCAAGGCGTACCGGCTTTTTGTACGGGTATCACAGATGTTTTGATGTCCCAGTAAACTATGCTCGGCAACCTAGTCTTGTCTATGGTAATTACAGGAGACATCAACGTTCCATTAAGCGCACTTGTACTTGATACTCCCCACCCCCAACAAATCCTACTATAAGGAGAGATTGATCCTTTTACCCATGTCATAGGATAAAAATACCGAGAAGTACCATTGCTCAAATCTTGAGCTACCACAGGTGGATAGAATCTACTTACATAGTCTGCGGTATGAAGCGCCCAGAAACTACTTTGGCGAGTATCCGCAAAACTTCCCTTATAATGAGGACCCAAATACACAGACTCAATACGGATAGCCTTAGCATTATATCCGGTATAAGTAGGATCCGGAACTAATGTATACCTCCATGCCGAATATTGCAACTTATCTGCATTCTGAAAACGCAGTGCATAAATAGAAGGATTTCCATTCCAATAAGAATCCCGGCACTTGATAATCTGCCCATTCACACGTACATCTGCATCGTTATGGTGAGGTCCCGGAGTAGCTTGATTTTCAAATTTCAGCCATTCACCTACATTTTTAAACAATCCATGAGCGTCCAACACCTCCGGTACGAACCAGTTGGCATTCATAAAGTTTGCCGCACTGATTTGGCTATGTGTATAAAGCCCTATTCCCTGATCATATGTATTGGTGATGTGTATCGGATTCGTAGATTGGGGATTTGTTCCTACATAACCTTCCCCGAAGTATTCCAATGCCAATTTAGAACGCACCACAGAAGTATGTAAGATACGACGTGTACCGTGCTTCGGAACATTGGTAGAGCCCCATATATAGAGCGTAGTCATCTTGGGAACATTCTGCTCTTTACCATTGAGAACACGCACAGCATTTGCCAAAACATGTGTAACGGGAGAAGCAGGCATGGTAGCTTTAGGCACTCCCCATACCAAGAAATACTTACCATAAGTACTCTTTCCATTCATTTCCGGGACAAGGGTTGTAGTACCATTCTCATCTACAAAGGTGTATTTAGGCTCTTGTGCTGTAGCTTTCCATGCAGGAAGTGTAGTGGTGCCTACAGTAGGCAGTGCATTCAGATCATAATATCCGGCTCCCGTATCCAGTGCATTACTTTGATAAGTAATACTCTTTATGCGCACTACATAGTCCATGGCGTTCTTCAGTTCCACACGCATGAGTAAGCCCATGGCACGGAAAGTTATCTTTCCTGTCTTCGGAGTATTCACATAGATTCTGCCTCCTGCCTCTTTTACTTCCAGCTTTGTCCAAGGAAAATAAACAGGTACAGGCTTTAAGATTTCTTTCCCTACAGTTAGGGCTTGCAGTTTGTTTCCGTTCGGGTTAAAATTTACACGCTTGTTATTTTTATCAAAAGTCCCACCTACATATCCTGCTATGTACCAATTCTCTGTAGTATTCATAGCAAGTGGTGTACCATAGACATCTGTGTTTATATCCAAATTCTTCACATAGAGATGGTTCTGCCCTGCGGTTTTATTCCAAGTAATCTCTACATAATACTTTTTTGTTCCTGTACCATTGGAGATTACAGCTATGGATTTCATCGCGTCTTCTGTCATTTTCAGTACAGGACCATCGGCATTGAGCAGGAAATTCATAGCACGAGAATCTTCGGTTTCTCCTTCCAAATTCATACTCACAATAGATGCTTTTTCGTTGGGTGATGATTTTCCTCCATTAGGTTCATCGGATTTGCTACACGATACAAGCAAAAGCAGTACAAGCAAACAAAATGCCTGCTTACTGTAATTTTTCAAATTCATAAATTTCTTCTAAAATTGTTTTTGTGTGGAATTGTTGTTTTTCAGGTGTTCCATGCTTTCAGGGGCAATGCTTAGATCAAAAATCACCTTCTTCTGTGCCTTCATAACCTATGACATTTCCCTCCATTGAAAAGGTTTCCATCAGCCTTAGAGGAGAACATACTGTCAAGATCTCCACAGTAGGAGCCTCATACTTTTCTTTTTCCATGCGTTTTTATATTGATTTATTTTGTGTTGCATTAAATCGGCGCAAAGAAAAAAAAAAAAAACAGGCAACAAATTATTTCACTTTTTTTAGGAATTAAACGGAGTTTTATCAGAGTTTGGTTATTCACAAGCCTTAGCACAACCCACCGGTTGATGATGGAGCAATACACATAGACAGGGTTATAGTAACTTATCACACACTGCAAAGTCAAGCAAGATGACAAGCTAAATTTGTCATCTTTGAGAGCGTGCAACGATTACTCTGTACAAATAAAAGAAAGTAGGAAGTAAGAAACAATCTGCTGCAAACCATGCCACAGAATCACCGAAAGCTACGGCTGTAAATCCCCATAGAGGCACAGCCCAAATACTCACACCGGTTCTGGCAAACATCTCTGTTACACCGGAAATCATAGCCAGTTTTGTATAGCCCATACCTTGTATGGCACTTCTGAATAGGCATAACGTTCCCAATAGAGGAAACAAAACAGCCGCCACGTGCATAAAGAGAGTTGCTTTTTCTATTACCTCTATTTCTGAGGCATCTACAAACAGCATCACCATTTGTTCTGTAGTGAACCATAGCAGTACTCCTACGAAGAGAGAGTAAACCATCATCATCATAAACGCAGTTTTTACACCGTCCATAATGCGCTGCAACTTCCCTGCACCATAATTTTGTCCTACATAGGTAGCTATGGAAATACCCACGCTCTCATATACACAAAGGAAAAACATTTTGATACGAATAGCCGCTGTAAAAGCTGCTACACAAGCTGTCCCCAATGCATTGTTGGCACTTTGCAGCATCATACTGCCTATAGCTGTAATAGAGAATTGCAAACCCATAGGAACACCTATTTCCAATAGAGTACGGGCTATTCTGCCATCGTATCTTTTTTCATCGCTCTGCGCGTGCAGTATATCAAATCTATGCATAAGATACCAGTAGCAAGCTAAGGCAGACACCACCTGAGAAACAAGCGTAGCAATAGCCGCTCCGGGTACACCCCACCCCAATACCAATATAGCAAAGAAATCTAACAGAATATTCAACACCGTAGAGAAAAGCAAAAACCAAAAAGGCGTATTGCTGTCTCCCAAAGCACGCATAATAGCTGCCAGCAGATTATAAAAGAAGGTGAAAGGAATACCTACAAAAGCGATAAACAAGTACCAATACGCATTCTCAAAAATAACTTCCGGTGTCTTCATCAGCTTCAGAATATCTGCACAAAGCCACGAAGTAAGTATAGCCAAAAACAGAGAAATAACAATGGAAATTTTCAAGCTCACATATACATACCTACGTAACGCATCGTAATCTCTTGCACCGAATTTCTGCGCCACAGGGATAGCAAAGCCGTTACAGCACCCATTGCAGAAACCGAAAATAAGAAAGACAACAGAAGTACTTGCCCCTATAGAAGCCAAAGCATGAATACCTAAAAATTGACCTACAATAGCTGCATCTATCAGCGAATAAGTTTGTTGGAGTAAGTTTCCCAACAGTAAGGGAACAGTAAATTTTAATAGCAAAGGAAGCGATTTTCCCTCCGTCATTTCACGCATTGTAGCCATATAGTTATCCTCAATAATAGGCTACAAAAGTACGATAATTGATAGGGATAGTGCACACAAATGCCATAAAACCTCAATGCTTACTCCAAAATCCCGGTGTAAACATAAGCAGTACACCCAGAAGTTCCAAACGCCCCATAAGCATAAGAAAAGAAGTAATCCATTTTGCGGCATCGGGCAGTGCGCTCCAAGAAAAAGCAGGACCAAAATTCCCCAAAGCAGGTCCCACGCAACCTAAACTGGAAATAGATAAACTCAAGGACTCTATGAAACCTACATTACAAGCCAGCAATGCCACTGTACCAAAAAACAGACAAGCCATATATAAGACAATAAAGGTATTTACCGTAGATAGCGTAGAGGCAGGAACAGTATGATGATTGATCTTGATAGGTAGCACAGCACGTGGGTGCATAAGGCGATAAAGCTCATTTTTTATACTTTGCAGTACAATGAGTACACGCATACTCTTTATACCAGCAGAGGTTGAGCCGGTACAGCCTCCTGCTACCATAATATATAAGAACAAAGCCCATACCACAGGTGGCCAAAGCATAAAATCTGCTGTAGAAAATCCTGTACCGGAATGAATAGAGGCTACTTGAAAAAGCGACAATCTAAAAGCCGGTTCCAAATCATACTGCTCTCTCACGATAAGTATACCCATCACCATGAGGGTAATAACTCCTACAGAGAATAGGAACATACGTGTCTCTACGTCTGTAATCCATTTCCAAACCTGCCCCTTGATAAGAATAAAGTACAAGCTAAAATTCAAACTAGCCAATAGCATAAAGACAGATACTACATACTCTATGTAGGCAGAGTTCCAATGTGCTATACTGGCTTGTTTGGTAGAAAAGCCACCCGTAGACATTGTACAAAAAGAATGGCAAACTGCATCGAACCAATCCATACCGCCCAAAAGAAGCAGACATGTTTCTGTAAGTGTAAATGCTACATAAAACCCCCAAATCCATTTCGCAATAGTACTGATTTTAGGAAGTATTTTCTCCCTGCTTACACCGGCAGATTCTGCAGAAGCCAACATCTGATTTCCAACTCCGAAGATAGGTAGTACCGCTATGGTAAAAAACACGATTCCCAATCCACCTATCCACTGAATAAGACTGCGCCAAAAAAGCATTCCATGAGAAAGGCTCTCTATATTGTCCAAGATAGTAGCTCCCGTTGTACTGAAACCGGACATAGTTTCAAAGAAAGCATCGGGGATTCTTGGTATTTCTCCACTCAAATAGAATGGCAGCATACCCATCGTGGTAAACAGAACCCATGTAGCCATCACTATACAATATCCATCTCTGCGAGACAACTCTCTATCTGCATTTTTTCCTATGAGCAAAAGGAGCAACCCTATTCCTCCTGAAATGAAAGACGCCCAGAAAAAGGAGGAGTAAGATTTCTCTCCATAGGCTATAGCAACCATAGCACAAAGACACATCATACCGCATTCTATAAGAAGTAGAATTCCCAAAATTCTACTTATCATTTTTTTATTGACAAGTCCTTTATGCTGTTTCTCTATTTGTAGTGTACTATCATTCCACATATTGATAACATTTTCTGCTTTTAGCGCACAAACATATCCATAAATTCTCTACCAGCCAAACCTTTTAAGCTCCCTTCCAGCACGCTTTCTTCTGTGTACACCTGCACTGTATCTGCCATTATCCCCCTCTCATATACCAAGAAAGGAACAGGTACAGCTGTATGATGTTTCAAAGCGCAAGGAGTAGCGTGATCCGGCAGAAAAGCGAGTCGTGTCATCTCCTTATTTGCCTCTATAGCTTCTATAACAGGAGATAACAGCTGAGCATCTATATCTTCTATGATTTGCTTTTTCAGTGCTGCATTTCCTATATGAGAAGCCTCATCTGCCGCTTCTATATGCAGATATACCAAATCATAATTCTCTAATGCGTCTATAGCCGCCTGTGCTTTTGCCTCATAATTTGTATCCCAAAGTCCTGTAGCACCATCTACAGGCAATAAATCCATTCCTGTATAATGGGCTATACCCTTCATCACAGCAGTAGCCGTAATCATTGCAGTACGTTTCAGAGCAGGATAAAGCGTGGAAAGCAATGGTATCTGAGGAGTTGTTCCTATGCCCCAAAGTGCAATACCATTGGCAGGCAATAAGCCATTTGCTTGTCGTTGTTTATTCAGAGGGTGAGCAGAGAGAAAGGCGTGTGCCGTAGCCATCAGGTCATTAAGTTGTTCTGCTGTTTGCGTGCCTTCGGCTTGTGTTTTACGCACAGATATATGTTCTACGGGTAAGTTTAAGGCTTCGTGTGGAGGTGTGCTGACTATCTGTACAGCAAGTCCTTTTCCTCTCAAAAGATGCCTATATCTTTCTCCTTTCCCGAAAGTAAACACCGAAGAGTGCAGGTATACCTCCAAATCCTGCAATAATGTATGTGCTTCTGCCGTACTAATACCTCCTCCCATATGGTCTACCAGTATACCATCTATGATAGACACCAAATTACAGCGCAAGACGATGTCTTCCGCCTCTAATGAAAGTTTCAAATCTACAGCTTCCAAAGCTCCTCTACCTATACAATGCTGTCGTACATCATAACCAAGGATAGCCATATTTGCCACCTCGCTTCCTGCCGGCATTCCATAAGGTATGGTTTGCAGAGTACCGCATTTCCCCTTGCGTGCCAAAGTGTCCAAATTCGGGGTCTTAGCTTGTGCCAATGGGGTCTTTCCTCCCCATTGTGGCAAAGCCTCATCTGCTATTCCATCTCCTAAAATAATCAGTCTACGCACGCTGTTACAGTTTTATAAATTGGCGATACTAATGATGTCTGCAAATACGCCTGCAGCAGTTACGTCTGCTCCTGCTCCATATCCTTGTATCACCATAGGATAGTCGTGATAACGTTCTGTGGTAATAAGAATCATATTGGTACTTCCTTCCAAGTTGTAGAAAGGGTGAGTACGATCTATTTCTTTGAGTGCCACAGTAGCCTGTCCATTTTCTAAGGTAGCTACATAGCGCATTTTCTTTTGCTGTGCTTCTACACTCTTTCTACGTGCTTCCATCTGTACATCTAAGTCCGGCAAATGTTTCCAGAATTCTTCTATAGGTAGCGCAAAATAAGACGCAGGTAGCAGATCTTCTTTCCGTACTTCAGCTTGTTCTATGGGATAACCCGCCTCTCTTGCCAAGATGACCAATTTCCGTACTACATCTAAACCGCTCAAATCTATGCGTGGATCCGGTTCCGAGTAACCTTCGCTTTGTGCCTTTTTTACGACAGAGCTCAATGGATTCTCTGTAGAAAGAGTATTGAAAATATAATTCAGTGTACCACTCACTACAGCTTCTATTTTCTCTATTTTGTCCCCACTGTTTATAAGAGCATTGATGGTATTGATAATAGGAAGACCTGCTCCTACATTGGTTTCAAAGAGGAATTTCACTCCTTTCAGAATAGAAGTTTCTTTCAATGTCCTGTAATGCCGGTAAGCAGAAGAGGCGGCTATCTTATTGGCAGTAACCACAGAGATATTGTGAGAAAGAAAACCTTGATAGAGATGAGCTATATCTGCACTTGCCGTACAATCTACAAAGACAGAATTGAACAAATTCATACCGATGATTTCTTCCGATAAGAATGCAGGAGAAGAAGCCTGCCCTTGTTCTTCCAGAAGCTCTCTATAATTCTCCAAAGGTATTCCTTTCCTATCGAAATACACTTTTCTGCCATTGGCTATACCTACTACACGCAAAGCAAATCTGCGTTCGGACTTGAGTTTTTCTTGCTGGGTACGAATTTGTTCTATGAGCTTACTGCCCACCGTTCCTATACCACAAATAAAGAGATTCAAGACCTGATATTCTGAGAGGAAAAAAGAATCGTGCAGTACATTGAGAGCTTTTCTCAGAAGTTTTTCTTCTATCACAAAAGAGATATTCATCTGTGCCGCCCCTTGTGCACAGGCTATCACACTGATACCATTTCTCCCCAATGTCCCGAAGAGTTTTCCCATAATACCGGGCATATTCTTCATATTCTCTCCTACTACAGCTACGGTAGCCAGTCCATATTCCGCTTGCATAGGATTGATTTCTCCCATACTTATTTCTTTGGAAAATTCCTCGTCCAACACTTTACAAGCTTTGGCACCATCTATACTTCTCACCCCTATAGAGGTAGAGTTCTCCGAAGAGGCTTGCGATACCATAAAGACACTGATATCGTTCTTCGCCAAGCTCCTGAAGATACGATAGTTGATACCTATCACGCCCACCATACCTAATCCACTCATAGTAATCATACAGGTATCTTGGATTGAAGAGATGCCTCGTATCAGTCTGTTACTTTCTTTGGGTGCATCTTTTACTATAGTGCCGGGTGCTGTAGGATTGAATGTATTCTTTATCAAAATAGGAATACGTTCGTGGCAGACGGGATAAATAGTAGGAGGATAAATAACCTTTGCCCCGAAGTTGCACAGCTCCATTGCTTCCGAGTAGCTCAATTCTGCTATGGGATAAGCGGTGGTTATGGTGCGTGGGTCTGCCGTCATAAATCCATCTACATCTGTCCAAATCTCCAACATTTCTGCGTGAAGAGTGGCGGCAATAATAGCAGCGGTATAATCCGATCCTCCTCGTCCCAGATTCGTTACTTCGCCGGTTTCATAGTCTGTAGAAATAAATCCCCCCAGAACGCCTATGGTAGGCAAGGTGTGGAACACTTCTCTTATAAGCGTATGAGAAATGGCAGCCAAGCTATGTTTACCTTGTTTCTTCTCTGTTTTTATGAGTGTGCGAGCATCATAATGGATTGCTCCGTCCACAAGTTCGGAAACTATGAGAGAAGAGATACGTTCTCCATAGCTCAAGATAGTAGCTTGTGTCTTTTCGGAGAGATCTCGGATAAGGTACAAGCCCTGAAGTATGTTCCGAAGTTCTTCTATGAGCTGCTGTACAGAAAGAAGTAAAGGGTGTTCTTCTGCTACAGGAAAGAGGCTATGTATCACAGCCGTATGCTTGTCTATGATTTCCTGCAAAATTTCCGTATAGTGTAAATCTCCACCGGCAGCCATTTGAGAGGTCATAATAAGCCGGTCTGTAATTCCTCCTAAGGCAGATACTACCACTATAACGGGCTCTTTCCGCTCTTCTATAATTTGCTTTACACGACGTAAACTTTCCGCAGTACCTACAGAACTTCCCCCGAATTTTAAAACTCTCATAATAATTGTATCCGATTTTGTATAAAAAGAGAGCGGCAGACGAGGTTCGAACTCGCGACCTTCGGCTTGGGAAGCCGACGCTCTACCAACTGAGCTACTACCGCAGACATCATTCACTCCATTGTACCCGATAAATTATCCTGATTATATGAAGTACAATCTACTGTTAAGGCAAAGATAAAAGAAGATAAGACAGCTTGTAAGAAAAAAATAGAAATTCTTTCGGAAGAGCTTGTTTTTCTGACTTCAGACGGGAGATTTCGGGAATGGGAGTTCCAACTGTTTCCAGCAGGATTTCAGTCGCTCAACCTCTTCTTGCGGGTGAGAAACAGAAAGCCCGATAAGACGAATGGGATGTTCACCATACTCCACATCTTTCAGAAGTTGTTTTGCCAAAGGCAGGATTTGTTCCATCGCAGTGAATGTTTCTGCCTGCGTAACACTACGAGTGATTTGCTTGAAATCGTGGAATTTCACCTTCAGCGTAAGTGTATAACCTCTAAACTCTATTTTCTTTATTCTTCTTACCAATTCTACTGCCACGTGATATAATTCTATAATCACAGCAGACGTACGTGTAATATCTTTTTCCAGCGTGCGTTCACAGCCTACGGACTTCCGTACATAAACAGCCTCTACCGGGCGTAAGTCTATGCCACGTGCATTGTCATAATAAATATGACCGGCTTTCCCAAACACAGATACCAAATAATCCCGAGACAACTCTCGCAACTGAATACCATTGTGTACACCCATACTGTGCATTCGTTGTGCTGTAACTTTCCCCACACCCCAAAATGCTTCTATGGGCAAAAGGGAAATAAACCTTAGTGCTTGAGAAGGGTGAATGGTACAAATACCATTGGGTTTTCTGTAATCCGATGCCACCTTTGCCAAAAACTTATTGTAGGAAATACCGGCAGAAGCCGTGAGCTGTAAACGATCGTAGATTTTCTGTTTTATTTCTTTGGCTATATCTACAGCCAAAGAAATGCCTTTCTTATTCTCCGTTACGTCCAGAAAAGCTTCGTCCAAGGAAAGTGGCTCTACAAGATCTGTATATTCATGAAAAATCTCGTGAATCTGCAAAGAAACTTCTCTGTACACCTGAAACCGGGGAGGAACTATGATCAAGTCCGAGCAAAGTCGTTTGGCTACCATCACAGACATAGCAGAACGCACACCGAACTTTCTGGCTTCGTAACTGGCGGCACAAACCACACTACGTTCTTCATCGTAGCCCACTATCAAGGGCTTACCTTTCCATTCCGGTGTATCTCTTTGCTCTACAGAAGCATAGAAAGCGTCCATATCTATATGAATAATTTTCCTTTCGGACCGAAGGATTATATCGGAGGGTGAGATCATACACAAAGGTGAGTAAAAAAAAGAAGCCTACCAACGTTATGGCTAGGCTTCTTTACAACACAAAAACTAAAATAGACTTAACTATACTATTGATGAAGTTTCACAACTTCTCGTATTATTAATACGACGCAAAACTATAATAGAGTATTTGATTTTCCAAATAGTTCAACTGCAAAAAATATCAAAAACCGCATAGTTTTTTAAGATCTTGTAATAACTACAGTTTACAATCAATCAAAGAGACTTCAATCCCATTTCAATGATTTGTTTACTTGACACTTAGCATCCATACACTGCACAAATATGTGTATATGCATAGATATACAGGAGATTTCCTGTACAAAATAAAAAATGTTTCACCTACGAGTTTTCATACTGTTTCCTCAAAACCAAGCTGATGCAGCGAGATTTTCCGAGAAAAACACACCTTCACTTAATAGTTATTTTAGCAAATAAAGACTTTAAGCCCGTCTCTATCATTAACAAAAAAAGCACAAAGAGCACCTTGTTAAAAAAGCACAAAACATTATATCCCGATATGTTTGCACTTACAAACAGAAACTTATTTCTTAAAAAGGATAATTATGCTTCTTACCTCTCCTCGGTCATACACTTCCGTTTTTTCAAGACAGAAATTTCATAACAACCACTACAGAGAGTCTAAAATCCCACTTGCCAAACGACTTTCATTTTTCCCATTTCGTAAGATATGTTTGCTACGCTGATAGCGTTATAACGCTACCGTGATAGCAAGGCTTCTTATCGCGATAGCAAGCCTTGCTATCAAACCCCTGTTATAAGCATTCCTGAAGGGGTTAAAAAGCGCACAAAAAGAACACTGCTTACTAAGTTTTTTCTGGCGATTTTCACACAAAAAACAATTGAAATTATTTGGCTTTTGAAATGTTTTTTACATTTGTGCAACAAAGAATTTAATACGCACAGCCTTTACGTTGAACACATTATTAAACAAAATAAGATTATGAAAAAGACTATTGTTATTTTATTGTCCGCCTTATTGGCACTACCTGTGGTAGCACAGAAAAAGAGTTTAGAACTGGGTATTTATGGAGGGTTTCAGTCTTATACCAAAACCGGAAATCCTTATGACAACTCCTTTAGTTCGGGATTCGGGATAGGATTTCATACCAAATACTATCTCTGTGATCAAGTATTTTGGGCTACAGAACTATTTGGAGCTACAGACGATGGCACAGAAGTACGAACAAAGGAAGGGCGGATCTTGTCATTGCACCGTCAAGATTATTCACTCAGCACAGGTATAGGTTTCGATTACCTTTCTACAGACCGACTGAAACTCTATTTACAGCTCTGTGCCGGTATAGGAACCGTGCAAGGATACGAGGACTACTTCAAGTCCGAAGCTACAGGCATAAACCGTGTAAATATACATCACACTGCCTATATCATAGCACCTACTACAGGTATAGATTTCTATCTCAATAAGCAGTGGAAGATAGGAGCCGGATATACTTTCCGTTATTTGGGCGATTTTGATGCCAGCCACTCTATCTTTGCTCGCATCAGTTTTGTTTTGAACTAAAACCACTCTACCATAAAAAGCCATCGTTCTACTACAGAACGATGGCTTTCTTCTTATATATAATAAGGAGTAAAGAGAAAAACACAGCAATTTGCGGGGGAAGGTTTATTTCTTTGCTTTTTTTTAGGTATAAAAAAAGAGCTGTAAAAGTTTTTTGTACTTTTGCAAGGCACGACCTGTGTATAGCCGTGTAGAGTTTATAACAATATCTATAAAACAGTTTCACTATGGCAGATAGTAAAGAAAAACTCTTTTCAGGCTTCCCTACGGTAACTTCACAAGAGTGGAAAGACCGCATCGTGGCAGACTTGAAAGGTGCTGATTTCGACAAGAAATTGGTATGGAGAACAAACGAAGGGTTCAGCGTACAACCTTTCTATCGTAAAGAAGACTTAGCCGGTCTTAAAACACCGGACAGTCTACCGGGAGAATTCCCTTATGTACGCGGTACAAAGAAGAATGATAACACTTGGCTCATTCGTCAAGAAATCGAAGTAAATGATGCAAAAGAAGCCAATGCAAAAGCTTTGGACATCTTGAACAGAGGTGTAGACTCACTCGGATTCAGAGTAAAAGCATCACAACTCAGTGCAGAATTTATCCAAACACTCTTGAACGATATCTGTTTGGAATGCGTAGAAGTAAACTTCACTACCTGCCATAAGCATATGGTAGAGTTGGCAAAACTCTTGGTAGCTTACTTCCAAGAAAAAGGTTACAAAGCAGAAGCTATCCGTGGTTCTATCAATTATGACCCATTGAGCAAAATGCTCAGAAAAGGAAAAGATCTGAGTACATTCGTAGCTACAGCCAAAGAACTCATCGGTGTATTGGCTCCTTACAGCCACTTCCGTTGCATCAATGTAAACTCTGTACTTTTGAATAATGCAGGTGCCTATATCTACCAAGAATTGGGTTACGCATTGGCTTGGGGTAGCGAATACCTAAACCAACTCGTAGAAGCAGGATTCAGCGTAGAAGAAGCAGCAAGAAAGATCCGTTTCAATATGGGTATCAGTTCCAACTACTTCTTGGAAATCGCAAAATTCCGTGCGGCACGTATGCTTTGGGCAAACATCGTAAAAGAATATGCAGAAACAGCCGGCAAACCTACTTGCGAGTGCGCTTACAAGATGGCTATCCACGCTGCTACTTCAGAGTTCAACCTTACCGTATTTGATGCACACGTAAATATGCTTCGTACACAAACAGAAGCTATGAGTGCAGCAATAGCAGGAGTAGACTCTATGACAGTTTCTCCATTTGATGTAACTTATACTACACCAAACGAGTTCTCAGAACGTATAGCACGTAACCAACAGTTACTCCTCAAAGAAGAATCTCACTTGGATCGCATCGTAGACCCGGCAGCAGGTTCTTACTATATAGAACACCTTACAGATGCTATAGCACAACAAGCATGGGCACTCTTCCTCCAAGTAGAAGAAGAAGGCGGTATGCTGAAAGCTATCCAAAACGGTACTGTACAAGACGCTGTAAATGCAAGCAACACAGCACGCCACAAAGCAGTATCCAGCCGTAAAGAAATCCTACTCGGAACCAACCAATATCCAAACTTCACAGAACTCGCAGGAGAAAAGAATCCTGTAGACGCAGATTGCGGTTGCAGCTCTCACAGTGGAGACGCTCCTTACAAAACAATCAATACCAGCAGAGCAGCCAGCGAATTTGAAGCATTACGCTTACAAACAGAACGCTCAGGAAAACGTCCTAAAGCATTTATGCTTACTATAGGAAACTTGGCAATGCGTCAAGCCAGAGCACAATTCTCTTGTAACTTCTTGGCTTGCGCCGGTTACGAAGTAGTAGACAACTTGGGCTTCCCTACCGTAGAAGAAGGTGTAGAAGCTGCTATGAAAGCCAAAGCAGACATCGTGGTGCTTTGCTCAAGCGATGACGAATATGCAGAATACGCAGTTCCAGCCTTCAAAGCAGTCAATGGTAGAGCCATGTTTATCGTAGCGGGAGCACCTGCTTGTGCCGAAGAATTGAAAGCAGAAGGTATCACAAACTTTATCCACGTAAAAGTAAACGTATTGGATACCCTCAAAGAGTACAACCAACAATTAGGAATTAAGTAAGGAGAGAAGCTATGAAACCGAACTTTAGAAATATAGATATATACGCAGGTATCTCAAAACAAAATGGCGCAGATTGGCAAAAAGCCAATGGCATAGAAGCCAACTGGAGAACACCTGAACAAATACAAGTAAAACCTGTGTACACCAAGGAAGACTTGGAAGGCATGGAACACTTAGATTACGTAGCTGGTATTCCTCCATTCTTACGTGGTCCTTATTCTATGATGTACACTTTCAAGCCTTGGACTATCCGCCAATATGCAGGTTTCTCTACAGCAGAAGAAAGTAACGCATTCTATCGCCGTAACTTGGCATCCGGACAAAAAGGACTTTCTGTAGCCTTTGACCTTCCTACACACCGTGGCTATGACCCGGATCACCAACGTGTAGTAGGAGACGTAGGTAAAGCAGGGGTTTCTATCTGTTCTTTGGAAAATATGAAAGTTCTCTTTGATGGTATTCCTTTGAACAAGATGTCCGTGTCTATGACTATGAATGGTGCCGTACTTCCGGTAATGGCATTCTACATCAACGCAGGTCTGGAACAAGGTGCGAAATTGGAAGAAATGGCCGGTACTATCCAGAATGATATCTTGAAAGAATTTATGGTGCGTAATACATACATTTACCCACCTGCATTCTCTATGAAGATCATTTCCGATATCTTTGAATACACCTCTCAAAAGATGCCTAAGTTCAACTCTATCTCTATCTCCGGTTACCACATGCAAGAAGCAGGTGCTACAGCAGATATTGAGTTGGCTTATACACTCGCAGACGGTTTGGAATATCTCCGTGCAGGGGTAGCAGCAGGTATAGACATTGATGCATTTGCACCACGCTTGTCTTTCTTCTGGGCTATCGGTATGAACCACTTTATGGAAATAGCGAAGATGCGTGCAGCACGTATGCTTTGGGCAAAGATTGTAAAACAATTCAATCCTAAGAGTTCTAAATCCCTTGCACTACGTACACACTCTCAAACTTCCGGTTGGTCTCTCACAGAACAAGATCCATTTAACAACGTAGGTCGTACATGTATAGAAGCGATGGCTGCGGCATTGGGACACACTCAATCTCTCCACACCAACGCATTGGACGAAGCTATTGCACTTCCTACAGACTTCTCTGCACGTATCGCACGTAATACACAGATCTATATTCAAGAGGAAACTCAAGTATGTAAGAACGTAGACCCATGGGGAGGTTCATACTACATAGAATCACTCACAAACGAACTTGCATACCGTGCTTGGGAACATATCCAAGAAATAGAAAGCTTGGGTGGTATGGCGAAAGCTATAGAAACCGGTATTCCTAAGATGCGTATAGAAGAAGCTGCAGCACGCACACAAGCTCGCATTGACTCCGGCGAACAAACCATCGTAGGTACAAATAAATACCGCTTGGAAAAAGAAGACCCAATCGACATCTTGGAAGTAGACAACACTGCAGTACGCCAAGAACAAATTGCCAACTTGAAGACACTGAAAGAAGGTCGCAACGAAGCAGACGTGAAGAAAGCTTTGGAAGCTATCACAGAATGTGTGAAGACAGGCAAAGGCAACCTCTTGGAATTGGCAGTAGAAGCAGCACGTGTACGTGCTACATTGGGAGAAATTTCGGACGCTTGCGAAGTCATCGTAGGACGTTATAAAGCTGTGATTAGAACTATCTCTGGCGTGTACTCAGCAGAAAGTAAGAAAGATGCAGATTTCGCAAAAGCTTGCGAACTGACCGAAGAATTTGCGAAGAAAGAAGGTCGCCGTCCTCGCGTGATGATCGCAAAAATGGGACAAGACGGACACGACCGTGGTGCGAAAGTAGTAGCTACCGGTTATGCAGACTGTGGCTTCGACGTGGATATGGGACCTTTGTTCCAAACTCCGGAAGAAGCTGCTCGCGATGCCGTAGAAAACGATGTGCACGCTGTAGGCGTTTCTTCTCTTGCTGCAGGTCATAAGACATTGATTCCACAAATCATAGCAGAACTCAAGAAACTCGGTAGAGAAGACATTATAGTATTTGCAGGTGGTGTGATCCCTGCACAAGACTACGACTTCCTCTACAAAGCAGGTGTAGCAGCGATCTTCGGCCCTGGTACTTCTGTGGCAAAATCTGCTTGCCAAGTAATGGAAATGCTCTTAGCAGAATAATAGCATAGCAGCTCATAAATGCAGAAAGCGGCCGGTTCCTCAGGAAACCAGCCGCTTTTGTTTATAATAAACATCTTATTCTTCTATTTGATTCTCCGACCAGTTTATCAAATAAAGATGTTCTGTAGCACGTGTAAAAGCGGTATATAACCATCTGTAATAATCCGCATTGACCATATCTTCTGCTATATAGCCTTGATCTACATATACGTGCGCCCATTGTCCTCCTTGTGCCTTGTGGCAAGTTACAGCGTAGGCATACTTCACTTGCAGGGCATTGAAATACGGATCTTCCTTTATCTTTTTATAGCGTTCTTTCTTGTTTGCGATATCTGCATAATCTTTCTGCACCTCATAGAAAAGCAGCTTGCTCTGCTCTGCACTAAGCGATGGAGAATCTGAACTCAAAGTATCCAACAAAATCTTTACTTCCACCTCTGCATCATCGTAATCAGGAAAAGAGAGTAACACATCTGCAAACTTAAATCCGAAGAGTTCTTGATAAGCATAGACACGCTCTACTATAGCTATATCTCCATTGGCTATAAAGTCCATTCCCTCTATGTCCTCACTCCAAAAGTAATTGTTCTTGGCTATCATAAGCATATCTCCGCTGTTCAGCTCATCTTCCCGATAGAGAATAGTATTTCTAATTCCATTATTGAAGATACCTGCCCGCTTGTTACTTCTGCAAATCACGATAGCATCTTCCATACCGACCTCTCTATAGCTGTTCTCAATCTCTTCTATCAGCTCTGCACCCGTTACCACAGAAACATCGGGAAAATCCACATTTACTTTGGGTAAATCCAACAAGAATTCTTCTTCCTGCATCTGTTTTCTAAGTAACGTAGCATTGTGCAATATACCGGAATCTTGCTCTTGACGTACTACCTCTTTCAGAGTAAACTCCAGCACGTCCAGCCCGTAACCTCTCAAGTACTCCGCCTCCAATGCCGGGCTTTGCTCCTCTCCTACCGGTGGAAGCTGTGCCGTATCTCCTAAGAAAAGAATCCTGCAGCCACTCTCTTCTCCATAAACATAAGTAATCAAGTCGTCCAATAGCCGCCCTGTTCCGAACGGACTTTGGGAGAAACCGTCATTGGCTATCATAGAGGCTTCGTCTACAATGAAGAGTGCATTCTTAAGCTGATTTTTATTGAGAGAGAACTCTCCCATATCTTCGGAGAAAGCCTTTTGTCTATAGATACGTTTATGAATGGTATAAGCAGGACGATGCGTGTAGTGAGATAAGACTTTGGCTGCACGTCCCGTAGGAGCCAATAAGATGCAACGCCTTTTGAGTAGTTTCAAGGACTTGACCAATGCCGCCATAAGAGAAGTCTTTCCCGTACCTGCATAACCTTTCAGCACGAAAGCAGAAGAAAGATTCTCCGATAAAAGAAAATCGGCAAAAAGAGCCAATGCCTGCGCTTGTTCTTGCGTAGGCGTGTGCGAAAAATTCTCCCTAATGAGCGTCTCTAAATCTCTATTTAACATCGTAACAGATAAAAAGTTGGCACAAGTTGAGTGCTGTTCTATTATTTTCTCTATTTTTGCGCTACGAATATAAACTAAAAAAAACAATACTCATCATGAAAAAAGTACTCAATCTCGTATTGGTTGCCTGCGTAGTAGGACTTGCATACATCTGCTATGGTAGCGTTATGGGACCTATCAATTTTGAAAAAGAAATGGGTTCTCGTGAAAAAGCCATCATTGCTCGTTTGATAGATATCCGTAAAGCACAGTTGGAATATCGTGCGGCACACGAAGGCGCATATACAGATAACTTAGATTCACTTATCGCATTCGTTAAGACTGCCAAAGTCCCTTACGTATTCAAAGAAGGCGTACTCACAGACGAACAACTTGCCAATGGTATGACAGAAAAGAAAGCTATGGCACTTATCAGAAAAGCGAAAGCTACAGGCAAATGGGACGAAGTACAAAGCGCAGGTCTGATGAATTTCCGTCGTGATACTACTTGGGTAGCTGTGATGGATACTATCTTTACAAAAGGTTTCAATCCGGATTCTTTGGCTTTCGTACCTTTCGGAAATGGAGCTAAATTTGAGATGGCTATTCGCAAAGATACAATGAAATCCGGTGCTCCTCTCAACTTGTTCCAAGCGCAAGTTCCTTACGAAGTTTACTTGAAAGACTTAGATGCACAACTCCTCAAGAACTTAATTGACCAAAGAACTAAATTGGGCAAGTATGCAGGATTGCGTGTAGGCGACGTGGAACAACCTAACAATAACGCAGGAAACTGGGAATAATTATGTCTCCTTTGCTTGACTTTTCGCAATCGGGACAGCATATACTATCCATTCGCCTCAGTGCGAATGGATTTTCTTTTTCTGTCTGTCAGTCGGATAGCCATCAAGAACCCTATTACAGGCAGTTCAAGATAAATCCGCTACACTCTATGGCAGCCAATCTGAAACGCTTCCTCCAAGCAACGACAGAGCTTCAGCACCCCTACAAGCGAGTAGAAATTTTCTTCAAAACGAAACGTTATACTACCCTGCCACTTCAGTACTATGAAGATGACTCGGCAGAAACACTTTTCTATCAAAATCTCCCAAAAGAGAATAACGAACACGTGATTTGCAATATCCTACAGGGTACAAACATCGTGGTACTTTTTTCTATAGATAAGCTCTCTTATCTCTATCTCTCCGAGTATTTCCCCAATGCTCGTTTTATGGCTTCTGTAAGTCCACAAGTAGAGTGTCTTATGACCAAGGTGAGAACGTTACACAAACGTCTTTATGTAAATGTAGAAGCTACCAATATGGAAGTGTATTGCCTGCAAGAAGGACGCTTGCTCTTGCTCAACACTTACGACACACAGCATCATACAGACAGAGTTTACTACATTCTACAGCTTTGGCAGAGCCTGCAGCTATCCCAAACAGCAGATGAACTCTGCTTGGTAGGTGAGCCTGCCATAGTAGAAGAACTCAGCACTTATTTTTCCGATTACATCAAACACGTCAATAAATTCCAACTACACGAGGCTTTAGGAAAAGAAAAAGCCTACGAAGTAAATCTACCTTTTGACTTACAAACACTTTTAGCATGCGAGTAATAAGCGGTATATACAAAAGAAGAAGATTTGAGGTGCCACCCACTTTCAAAGCACGCCCCACCACAGACTTTGCCAAAGAAAATCTATTCAATGTACTTATGGGATACGTGGACTTTGAGGACACGACCGCCTTAGACCTCTTTGCAGGAACAGGAAGTATCAGTATAGAGTTATTATCTCGTGGTTGTAGCCGTGTAGTAGCTGTAGAAAAAGAATTTAAGCATCACGCATTTATCCAAAAAGTGTTGGGAGAGCTAAAGACAGACAAGTGTTTGGCAATACGTGGAGATGCCCTCAAGTTCATTTCGCAAACCTCAGAAAAGTTTGATTTTGTCTTTGCAGATCCTCCTTACGCACTACCCGAGCTAAAAGAGATTCCGGATTTAGTATTTGGAGCAGGGTTACTGCAAACAGATGGGATTTTCGTCTTAGAGCATGGAAAAGACAATGATTTCTCTGCGCATCCTCACTTCTTGGAACATCGTGCGTATGGCAGTGTCAATTTCAGCTTCTTTGGATTAAAACAACCATAATCCCATTAACTATTCTTATTCCAAACACATTTTGCTCGCTTTCTTCTACAGAGCGAAATGGAAACTCTACGTGAAAACGAATCCTGTTTTATTCCCTGCTTAAGTTTATAAATTCCGTACAGGAAGTCTATATATTCCGTACCGAAGTTTATGTAGACTTCTATGGAAGTTTATAGTTTCCACATAAGAAAATGAGACTTTGCAGAGCATAAAAAAGTTTCTACCCATCTGCAAACTCCGTTTGCCTTAGCTATTTATCGCTTAGAGTAAAACGGCATAAAGACAAGCTGTTTAGGAAATGAGGAGAATAATGTAGATATTTGCCTTACAATAACAGATAGAACAGATGAAAAAATTGATACTCACGCTCTGCGTTGCCTTTATAGTGGGTAAGGCTATAGCAACTACTCCCACAGAGAAAAGACCTGTAGACTATGTAGATCCTTTCATTGGCACTACAAATTTCGGTACGTGCAATCCCGGTGCTGTGCGCCCCAACGGACTGATGTCTGTAGTTCCTTTCAACGTAATGGGTTCCAAGGAAAATGTGTACGACAAAGATGCACGCTGGTGGTCTACGCCCTACGAGTACACCAACAGCTTTTTCACAGGCTTCTCTCATGTTAATTTGAGTGGTGTAGGCTGCCCTGACTTAGGTTCTCTACTCCTTATGCCTACTACAGGAGAGATAGATGTAGACTACAAAAACTACGGTAGCAAGTATACCCAAGAGCAAGCAAAACCGGGACATTACAGTATTCACCTCTCTAAATATGGTATTCAAGCCGATGTAACTGCTACTCTACGCACCGGTGTTTCCAAGTTCACTTTTCCCAAAGGGCAGAGTAATATCCTCCTACATTTAGGAGAAGGACTGACCAATGAGAGTGGAGCTTATATGAAGCGCATAAGTGCTACTGAAGTAGAAGGAATGAAATTCCTTGGCAATTTCTGCTATACTGCACAAGCCGTCTTTCCTATTTACTTCGTGATGCGTATCAGCAAGCCTGCTACTACCTTTGGTTACTGGAAAAAACAGCGCGCTATGACGGGTGTAGAAGCAGAATGGGACAAAGACAATGGCAAATACAAGCTCTATCCTCAATATAAAAAAGACTTAGCAGGAGATGACATCGGTGCATGGTTCTCTTTCCAAACTACAGAAGGAGAAGCTATAGAAGTACAAATGGGAGTTTCTTTCGTAAGTATAGAAAATGCAAAAGAAAACCTTAATAAAGAAGTCGGTGGGAAGAATTTCCAAGAAATTTGTCAAGAAAGTAGAGAGGTTTGGAATACAGATCTTAGTAAAATCAAAGTAGAGGGAGGTACAGAAGAACAAAAGACTATTTTCTACACAGCCCTTTACCATACACTCATTCACCCCAACATATTGCAAGACAATAATGGAGAGTATCCCAAAATGGAAAGCAACGAAACGGGGAAAACTACACACGATAGATACACTGTCTTTTCTCTTTGGGACACCTATAGAAATGTACACCAGCTACTTACCCTCGTATATCCACATAAACAAATAGATATGGTGCGGTCTATGGTAGAAATGTACAAAGAACATGGCTGGTTACCCAAATGGGAGCTCTATAGCAGAGAAACACATACTATGGAGGGAGACCCTGCTATTCCTGTCATCGTAGATACATGGCAGAAAGGCTTGACAAACTTTGATATACAAGCTGCTTACGAGGCGATGTACAAATCCGCCACTACAGCAGGAAAAGACAATCTGCTACGCCCGGATTTTGATGATTATTCTACACATGGCTACGTTCCTTTACGATCAGAATACGATAATTCTGTATCTCATGCCTTGGAATACTACGTGGCAGACAATGCACTTTCCAATCTAGCTGCTGCCTTGGGCAAGAAAGAAGATGCTATGAGATTTAAGAAACAATCTTTGGGCTATCGTCATTATTACGACAAAGAATTTGGAACCCTACGCCCCATTCTTCCCGATGGTAAGTTCCTCTCTCCTTTCCGTCCGGAACAAGGTAAAGATTTTGAATCTGTACCCGGCTTCCACGAAGGGACAGCATGGAATTATACATTTTTCGTGCCTCATGATGTCTATGGACTTGCCAAGCTTATGGGAGGTAAAAAAGCTTTCGTAAACAAACTACAATCGGTATTTGATAAAGGGTTATACGACCCTACCAATGAGCCAAACATAGCTTATCCTTATCTCTTCAGCTATTTTAGTGGAGAAGAATGGCGTACTCAAAAATTGGTAAAAGAACTATTGGCAAAACATTTTACCACTCGTCCTGATGGCATACCGGGAAACGATGATACCGGTACTATGTCTGCATGGGCAGTCTTCAGTATGATGGGCTTCTACCCAGATTGCCCGGGTGTACCTGCTTACACTCTCACAACTCCTACTTTTGACCGTATCATTATCAGCTTAGATGCTACCATACACGGCAGAAAAGAATTGATTATAGAAAAAGAAGGAAATAGTGAAAATTACATTCGTTCTATCCTGCTCAATGGAAAGAAAACAGGCTATAGAATTACACACGATGAACTACTCAAAGGAGGACATCTGCGCTTCTTGCTCTAATTAAATTTTCACTCATAAAAGGACAAAGGGCTATACACAAGGCATCTGTGTATAGCCCTTTTTTTATGTTATATAGCCACATTGGTAGCAAAGCTCGCTATCACGGAAAGAAGCCTTGCTATCACGATAGCGTTATAACGCTATCAACAGAACAAACATATACTATGAAATCTCTGTCTACTCCCTATAGAAAGAAAGTATATCAGTTCATAGAAACAATGAGGTATCCTTCCTCGTTTTATCTTCCATAAGATAAAAAAGCACAACAGGAATGTATTTTGTGCAACTTTTTTTAGGAAGAAGAAAGGCTTTTCTTAAATTTGCCATTCTGAAAAATTCCTTAAAACGAAGAACAATGAGTCTAAGAATTATTGTATTAGCAAAGCAAGTTCCCGACACTCGCAATGTAGGGAAAGATGCCATGAATGCTAATGGTACTATCAATCGTGCTGCCCTTCCAGCCATCTTCAATCCGGAAGACCTCAATGCTTTGGAATTGGCACTTCGCCTCAAAGACAAGCACCCGGGTACTACGGTAACTATACTTACTATGGGACCGGGACGCGCAGCAGAAATCATTCGCGAAGGTCTTTATCGTGGTGCAGATGCAGGTTACCTCCTTACAGACAGAGCCTTTGCAGGGGCAGACACCTTGGCTACCTCTTATGCTATCTCTATGGCTATCCGTAAAATAGGAAAATTTGACCTTATCGTAGGTGGTCGCCAAGCTATAGACGGAGATACCGCACAGGTAGGACCACAGGTAGCAGAAAAACTGGGCATACCACAAGTTACCTACGTAGAAGAAGTGATAAAGACAGAAGCCGGAAAAATTCACCTGAAACGCCGTATAGATGGTGGAACAGAAGAAGTCTTGGCTCCTTTCCCTCTCCTCCTTACAGTAAATGGTAGTGCAGCACCTTGCAGACCAAGAAATGCACGCCTCGTACAGAAGTACAAATACGCATTGGGACAACAAGAAAAAGATGCTTTGCAAAAAGAAGGCAAATCCCTTCCTTACCCTGCACTTTTGGAAGCTCGTCCTTACCTCAACATCATAGAATGGAGCGTAGCAGATGTACAAGCAGACGTGGTACAATGTGGTCTTTCCGGTTCTCCTACAAAGGTGAAAACCATAGAAAACATTGTTTTCCAAGCTAAGGAAAGTAAAACCATCTCCGGAAGCGACGAAGAGGTAGAAGCATTGATGATAGAATTATTGTCTAACCACACAATCGGGTAAACTATGAATGGTATATTTGTATATTGCGAAATGGAAGGTACACGTGTAGCCGATGTATCTATAGAACTTTTAAGCAAAGGACGAAAACTGGCAAATGAATTATCTTGTACACTGTCTGCCATCGCTATAGGACACCGGTTGGAAGAAGTAGCCGCACAAGTTACTCCCTATGGAGTAGAAGAACTTCATTTATTCGATGATGCTCGCCTTTATCCCTACACTACCCTGCCTCACGCAGCTATCTTAGTCAAATTGTTCCAACAAGAACAACCACAAATCTGTCTTATGGGAGCTACTGTAATAGGTAGAGATTTAGGTCCTCGTGTATCTTCCGCACTTACCAGTGGACTCACAGCAGACTGTACAGAACTCCTTATCGGAGATCACGAAGACAAGAAAGCAGGAAAAATTTATCAGAATCTACTGTATCAGATAAGACCTGCATTCGGGGGAAACATTGTAGCTACTATTATCAATCCGGATAATCGCCCACAAATGGCAACCGTAAGAGAAGGGGTGATGAAGAAAGAAACAATAGCTACACCAACAGCCCCTCGCATCATCACTCATAACGTAAACGAATACGTTTCTACCACAGACTTCGTAGTAGAAGTGATAGACAGACAAGTAGAAAAAGCCAAGCACAACCTCAAGAACTCCCCTATCGTAGTAGCCGGAGGTTATGGTGTAGGAAGCAAAGAAGGTTTTGATCTCTTATTTGATTTGGCTAAAGAACTTCACGCAGAAGTGGGAGCCAGTAGAGCTGCTGTAGATGCCGGTTTCTGCGACCACGACAGACAAATAGGACAAACAGGTCTCACTGTACGCCCTAAACTCTACATTGCTTGTGGTATTTCCGGACAAATACAGCACGTAGCCGGTATGCAAGATGCAGGCATCATCATTTCCATCAATAATGACCCCAATGCTCCTATCAATACCATAGCAGACTACGTGATACAAGGCACAGTAGAAGACGTGTTACCCAAACTCATTAAGTACTACAAAAAAAACAGTAAGTAATGGCAAACTATTATACAGACCACCCGGAACTCAAGTTTCATTTGGAACACCCTACTATGGAATATATCTGCGAACTCAAAGAACGCGGATATAAAGACAAAGAAACTTACGACTATGCGCCACAAGATCACAAAGACGCTATAGACTCTTATCATCAAGTATTGGAGATTACAGGAGATATCACTGCCAATGTAATTGCAGTCAATGCAGAAAAAGTAGACGAAGAAGGACCTCGCTGTGAAAACGGAAGAGTAACTTACGCTACAGGTACACAAGAAAACTTGGACGCTATGATACAAGCAGGGCTTACAGGTATGACTATGCCCAGACGTTTTGGCGGACTGAATTTCCCTATCACACCTTATACTATGTGTGCAGAAATTGTAGCTGCAGCAGATGCCGGATTTGGTAACATCTGGTCGCTACAAGACTGTATAGAAACTCTCTATGAATTTGGCAATGAAGAGCAACACAGCCGCTTCATACCACGTATCTGCAAGGGAGAAACTATGTCTATGGACTTGACTGAACCGGATGCCGGCAGCGATCTACAAAGTGTGATGCTTCGTGCTTCTTACGATGAGAAAGAGAATTGCTGGCGTCTCAATGGTGTGAAGAGATTTATTACCAATGGTGATGCAGATCTCCACTTAGTCTTGGCTCGCTCCGAAGAAGGTACGAAAGACGGACGCGGACTCTCTATGTTCATCTATGATAAGAACGATGGTGGTGTAGACGTGAGAAGAATAGAGCACAAACTCGGTATTCACGGTTCACCTACTTGCGAACTTGTGTACAAAAATGCGAAAGCAGAACTTTGTGGAGACCGTAAATTGGGGCTTATCAAATATGTGATGGCACTGATGAATGGAGCTCGTCTCGGCATAGCTGCACAATCTGTAGGATTGAGCCAAGCTGCCTACAATGAGGCTCTCGCTTATGCCAAAGACCGCAAACAGTTTGGCAAATCCATCATAGAGTTCCCTGCTGTGTACGATATGCTCTCTACGATGAAAGCCAAGTTAGATGCTTCTCGTGCGCTTCTCTACGAAACAGCACGTAGTGTAGACATCTACAAATGTCTGGAAGATATAGCACGCGAAAGAACGCTTACTCCGGAAGAAAGAAAAGAACAAAAAGCATTCGCAAAGCTGGCAGACAGTTTGACACCTCTTGCCAAAGGAATTAACTCAGAATTTGCCAACCAAAATGCTTACGATTGCATTCAGATACACGGAGGTTCCGGCTTTATGATGGACTATGCCTGCCAACGTATCTATAGAGATGCTCGTATCACCAGCATTTACGAGGGTACTACACAGCTACAAACCGTGGCTGCTATCCGCTACGTAACCAATGGCTCTTATGTAGCTACACTCCGTGGATACGAAGAAAAGGAGATAGCGTCAGCTTATGCTCCACTATCGGAACGTATCAAGAAGTTTACAGATGCACTTGAGGAGGCTATAGAATGCGTAAAAGCACACGAAGACCAAGCTGTATTGGATTTCTTGGCACGCCGTCTTATGGAGATGTCTACCTACTCTATTATGTCTCATCTTTTATTGCAAGATGCATCTCGTGCACCGGAATTGTTTGAGAAATCGCTTCACGTATTTGTAGCATTTGCAGAAGCAGAAATAGAGAAGCATCATAAGTTCATTATGGACTTCAAAAAAGAAACTTTGGCATACTATACCTGCTAAAGTACACAATGCTTACTACATACAAACAGGGCATTCCTTACCGGAATGCCCTGTTTGTTTATCATCGGACAAGCTCAAGTTATTTCTCCTTGAAAGTATATTGTCCTTTTCCTTTGGTGAAAATACCATAATGTATTGCGTGCTTAGGACAATGATGATAGCAAGACAAACACATAGAGCAATTGTTTCCCCATATAGGGCGAGCGGTTTCGAGCTTTATATTCCTCAAAGGGCATACCTTTTCACACATACCACAAGAGATACAAGCATCGTTCGCACTGAAATAACGAGGAGACATAAGGAACTTACTGAAAACAGGGTGAATCACCTTTGTTTTGAGCCAAGGTACTGCCCCTTCGTTCCACGCATAAGACTGCTTCTTGTGTTCCAACAGTTGCACAATATCTGCCAAGTGCTTTTCTGCCTGCTCACGCTTCTTCTGAATAACTGCCGGTGCATCTACATTGAAAGTAGGAAGAGATACGTAGGTATTGGGCATAGTAATGGAGTGAAAGAGTGAACACGTCCAACCTTTCTTCTCAAAGATGCGGAAGAGCATTTGAGGAGCTTTACCTGTATCATCTCCGCAAGTACATATCACGTATAAGTAAGAGGGAGTATGGTTCGTCTTCAACCCTTGTAGGAAGCGAAGTACACGCTCCGGAGCTGCCCAAGCATAGATTGGAAAAACAAAGCCTAAGCTCTCGTCTGTCGCCAAATCCAAGTGATAGGTACTTTCGTCTGTGATAAAATGTATTCTGTCAGCTGTGCTTTTTGCTATTTCTCTTGCCACCCATTCAGAATTCCCTGTTCCCGAAAAATAAAATATCATACTTTTACTACATAAAAAAGATATGCTCTACAGCACTGTGTAGAACATATCTTACATTTCTTTTTACCTTACCTTATTTCTTTACTTTGGTGTAGATAAGTGAGAGCTTCAACTTATCCTTTCCACCTACCAATTTTGCACTGGAGATGTCCATATTGTGAGATACTCCCACCACACGTTCTACCTCCTTCCGTGTGCTTTGGTCTACTTCTTTTTTCACTTCCAGATTCACAGGTATAGCTACCAACTTGTTCAAATCCTCATCTGTACTGCCTTTCTTTTTTTCTGCAAAAATTTTGCTAATCAAGCGGTTCAACTGTGAGAAATTATAGCTGTTGGTCGTTGCATTGAAAGAAGAGAGAAATGAAGTCTCGCTGTCCGGAAGACGATTTTCTTCAAAGAATTTATACATATCACTCTTTCTTATCAAGAGTATACTGCCGGGTGTAGCAAGTTTGAAAGCACCGGAAAGCTCTACCTCATTATAGCGTTGTAAGGAGAGTGTAACAGCATTGAGCGTATCAGTGCTATGCTTGGCATACATTTCTTCTATAGGCAAGGTCAATTCTGTATAAAGCCCTGCCGGAGTCTTGAGATAAGTACAATTTGTGTCCTCTATCAGTGTCTTCAGCTTTGAAGAATGACTGAACTTAGTAGAAGTAAAGATCTCTTTACTTGCCCAAAACTTTATATCTCTATATGCTACAGAATCTACTACTCCCGTACTTTTTCTCTTTTCCAAATATTTGGTTTTCATATTCAAGACTACACTGGACAGATACAAGATAGAACCTTGACCGCCGGTAGTATGAACATAGAAGCCTTTCAATACATTGTTTATAAAAGCATTGGCATCTTTGAAATTCTTTTTATCCTGATTATACTTGGTGTAAAGATAGTCTGCCATATTCTTACCCAAAGGTATGGAAATATGGTGTATATAAGTCGTAGCCTTACGAGTGCCGGCTGGTACCGAGAAATCTTCTGCCGTATAGTTTTGCTCTGCCATAGAAGTGCCTGTAGAGTTATAATACTTTTCAGGCTGGAAAGATGTATAATATAAACTCTTATCGGTTCCGTAGTCTTTTATAACAGTATTCAGTGTATCTACGCGCATACGAAGCACAGAGGTACTGTCTCCAAAGTAAGATTTATAAAAGAGTTGCAGTTCCACGTCTTCTATAGACTGTGTGTATGCCGGGAACTGAAAATTTTCCGGACAGTTAATTTGTGCTATGAAGTCTGCCGTGAAGTCTCCATATAGAGGATCCGTGTATTTTCCTAAGTATGCAGTAGCCATACGTGAATATACAGAATCCATCTTCTGTGTGTGTGTAGTGATGTCAAAACTTGTAGCAAGAGCTGCTATTTTTTCATTTTCTTGCACAAAGTTTCCTATTCCTGGAGTTTCGTCGTCGCAGCTGTACAGGCATCCCACCAAAAGCG
Source organism: Phocaeicola sp. (assembly GCA_022764505.1). Lineage (GTDB taxonomy): Bacteria > Bacteroidota > Bacteroidia > Bacteroidales > Bacteroidaceae > Phocaeicola. Next base: position 47,039 of record JALEQJ010000014.1, read on the forward strand.
CAACAAGGGGCAGGTATTTTGTTTTCATACGTAGGAATGGCGAGTCTTATTATTCACCGAGTATTTTTCCATAGAGTTCTTGACAAGCATCTGCCAAAGCTTCTCCTTCGCTAAATTCTGCAATGGGAAGTTCTAAACTCTTTGCATAATCTAATAAGTTGGGATTTACATTTTTACTGTTCTGAATGATAGCGTCCGAGTGTGCTATAGCCAGTTTACACAAGTCTTCGTGAGTGGCTGGTTCATTCATCATTTTGGTATCCTTTGCGGTAATACCTTTTAAGTTCATCAAGCGTATCAAGCCTTTAGGCAAAGCTTCTGAGAAACCGTCTTCGTAAAGAGAGAATACTATTTTACTTCCCTTGAAAGAAGGATCATCTTTGTAGAACTTCTTTATATAAAGAGGCACTATAGCACTCATCCAACCATGACAATGTATTACCTCCGGAGACCAACGAAGTTTTTTTACGGTTTCAAGTACTCCTCTGGCATAGAAGATGGCGCGTTCGCCATTGTCTTCGTATTCTTTACCATCGGCGTCTGTAGCCATCAGCCTATGCTGAAAATAGTCTTCATTGTCTATGAAATAAATCTGTCTGCGGGCTGCTTGAATAGAAGCAACTTTGATAATCAATGGGTGATCTGTTTCATCTATGATAATATTCATACCAGAAAGCCGAATGACTTCGTGCAGCTGGTTTCTACGCTCATTGATATGTCCCCACTTTGGCATAAAGGTTCTTATTTCATAACCTCTATCTTGTATAGCTTGTGGTAAGTTTTGCCCAATGACAGACATATCGCTTTCGGGTACATACGGAGTAACTTCCTGTGTTATAAATAAAACTCTTTTTGCACTCATATTTTGTTGCTCTTTAATTATTATGCAAAGCTACAAAAAAAGCAGGCTATTACAAAATCTACATTTATCGGTTTCCCTACTTCTGTTAAAAAACTGCATTTCTGTAGAATAGTCTGATGGAAACAGATAGGAAATGTACTCTTTCTCTACAGAAAAAGATCAAAACTATAAACCACAATATGGAACAAGTAAACTTCCATCAGAGTTTATATAAACCTCCACCACAGTTTACATAAACCGCACCACAAAATAAAGTATAGAGAAATGGAAGAGAATTATCGCCTGTCTGAGACAAAGAATGGTACTATAAATAGCTGTATTTTCCATAGGAATGGGAGTTCTTTTCTTTTTACATAAATAAAGATAGTTTACACCTATTCATAAAAAAGAAGCGCATTGAGTTTCCTCAATACGCTTCTTTAAGCTATTGTTATCTTTACTTTTAGAAGAAGAGATAACGTTTATCTTCTACATTGGCTTTTCTATATAAGTCTCCGATAAACTGAGAAGCCAAACGAGCATTGGTCATATTTTGCTGATACTGTTCTGCCTTAGCGTCGAAAGTTTCTGCAGTCTTCGCTCTATTGAGGATTTGTATCATATATACCCCTGCATAACCTTTGATAGGTGCCGAAACTTTGTTCACAGCCAATTTGCTTGCCACACCATTGATAGCAGGTTCACTGGCACGTGTAACAGAGATGAATGCAGGTGCAGAGAATGTGATATGTTTCACTGTATCGTTCACTGCATCTTTCATACCTTGCGCCTGTGCTAAAGTCTTAAAACCTTTCATCTTGTCCATCAGCAAGGCAGCTTTCTTATCACGAAGTAATTCTGCACGCAATTCTTCTTTTACCAAAGCCATATCTCTATAGCCTTTCTTGTTTACTTTTTCCAAAGCTACAACCAAGAGGTGGTCATTGTCTCCACATTCGTAAAGTGGTGATACCTGTCCTTCTTTCGCACCGAATATCCATCTCAACGCTTCTTTCGTAGAACGAATACCGGCTACATAGTTGTCTGCACTACTCATATCTTCTCTTGGAATCAAGGTATAACCGCTGTTTTCTGCATTCTTTTCCAAGTCTTGAAGTGTGGTATTTTGCGCTACAAACTGGCTGAAAGCATTGTATGCCTTGTTATATGTTTCCTTGCTGAATGTTACAGGCAGTTTCACTATGGCTACTTTGTACTTGTTTTGTACATTCTTCTTTGCCAAGACGTCCAAGATCACATATACTTGACCAACCTTCAGTTTTGTCAGCTCGTTTACAGGTTGGCTCAATAGCTTATTGATGTATACCGCACTTTCTCCATCTACAGCAGAACCTTCCCAAGCTTGTGAGCTGATCCAGCTTGCTGTACCTGTCTGACCATATTTTTTTGCTACTTCTTCAAAGTTTGCACCGGCTTTAATAGCTTGGAATACGCTATCTGCCAAGGCTTCTGTCTTTTCTGCTGTTGCCGCCGCTACTTGTATTTGGCGGAATTGCACGGAGTCTGCTACATTGACATTTTCTATTACTTTGAAAACATTGTAAGAGTCGTCCGCTTGGTTGTAATAAGGTCCTACTACACCCGTAGCCGCAACAGAATCCAAACGAAGTGCAACATCATTAGGAAGTGCTTTTTCGCTCACAGGAACTTCGCTGAAAGGAACTACTGAATTTGTAGAACGAACAAATGCTACATAATCTGTTGTTTCGCGGAGTTGTCCGGCAAATTCTGTTACATCTTTTTGTACAGCTTGACGGTCTGCATCGGAAGGTAGAATCTTCACGTCCACATACTTGACATTTCTGGTTTCTACGAGCTGTTTGTACTGTTCTTTTTTCTTGTCGTAAAGTGCCTTGAGGTCTTTGTCTGTAATCTCTACGTCCTTGTCTGCAATAGAGCTGTAAGGCACAGCTACGAGAGAAACTTCTGTTTCCTCTGTACGTCCCTTGAAACTCATTTCGGCAGAAACAGGATTGGAAATAATAGACTTGGTCAATAAGTTCTGATACTTTTCTGCCAAGAGTGCATCTTTCAATGCTTGTTCTGTATACTTCCAGTAATTAGCCATTTTGGTGTAGTATTCTACAGTTTCTGCCGGAAGCTGTGCCGGATTCATCTTTGCATACTCTGCCAAGAACATTTTGAGCATATCTTTGTCAAAGCGTCCTGTTTGTTGGTTTACAAATGGAGTTTGCATCAGCAAAGGGTGCGCACCATTATTAATCACATACTGTAGCTCGGCATCAGTTACTTGTAATCCCAATTTTTCTGCTTCTGCTTGGAGCAGTTGATTGTTTACGTAAGTTTGCCACGCTTGGTCTTTTACATTGGTCATCATTTCATCACTGAGCGACGTCATACCATAACGCATTTGAGCAATGTTTGTGTATTCCTCTACCATTTGCTGATAGTCCATAGCAGAGAGTGTCTTCCCATTTACTTTACCTGCGTCTTGGGAATTTTGATGTGGCTGAAATACCTTCCACACGTCTCCTGCTACGAAAGCAAAGAGTGCCAGCCCAACTACAAGTACCACCAGTGGTCCTCTGTTTCTGATCTTCTGTAATGTTGCCATTTTAGGTTCTCTATTTATTGTTTTTACTATTATTCTGATGAGCGCACGAAGATACTAAAAATGCTATGTTATATAAATACTTTTCTTAAAAAATCTATCATTTAGGTCTAAGTAATTGGCTATGAACAGCCTTATGAGTTATGAAATGCAGTAGGTAATGATTTAGCGACCTATCTTCAACAGTGATATACAACGCTTTGCATAACTCGAATAACCTATTGCAAAGAT
>JALEQJ010000026.1 GCA_022764505.1 Phocaeicola sp.
CAGTGGAAGTATTTGTGAACAAGCTTGAGCATACCCGCTGTATCATCTTTGAGGTCTGCACGGAGAGTCAAGTCATCGTGTTTACGTAGTGCTGCGATGATGCCGTCTATCATAGCGGGGCTGAATACATTGTGCTTTTCAAAGATAGCACGTTGTTTTTCCAAACAAGCCGCAGAAGCTACGCAACTGTCCGGGAGCTGAGAAAGATGAGCCACCTTGTCTTCGTGTTCTTTGCTATGAATGTTTACATTTACGTAGGTACGTTCTGCTACTTCCAATGCGTTTTGCATTTCAAAACCGTGTCTGCAAGCTACTGTAAGACCGGCAAGGAGCTGGTAAAGATCTGCTGAACCGTCCGGTGAGCGCATTTCCACAGTTTGCTTTTGTGTAGTATCAAAGTTTGAATTTTCTTCCAATGGGTTTGCAAGGCTGCACATATCGTTCTTTGAAGTCCAACCCAATGGTACACGAACCAGTACAGAGCGGTTTCTATCTCCCCAGCAAACATTGGTAGGTGCTTCTTGGTGAGGTACCAAACGGAAGTAAGAAGTAGGATTTGTGTTTCCGAAAGCGGTGATAGAAGGAGCAAGTTCCATCATACCGGCTATCGCAGTGCGTGCTACTTCGGAAAGTACACCATTTGAAATCATTTGGTTCTTTCCGTCTTTCATGATGCGCATGTGGATATGGAGACCGGAACCGGCTTTTCCTGCTGTAATCTTTGGTGCGAAAGTTACGTTATAACCATATTGGTGTGCCAGATTACGGATAATCCACTTCGCTATCATAAGTTGGTCTGCTGCTTGTTGTACAGGCACAGGGAGGAACTCTATTTCGTTTTGTTCGTAGATCATACCGTCCAGTTTGAAGTTACCTACTTCAGAGTGTCCGTATTTGATTTGTCCACCGGCTTGTGCTATATGGTGCATACATTCTGTGCGGAAATCATTGAACTTGGCATAAGGTGCAGATTCATGATAACCTTTTTGGTCTGTAGCTTCAAATTCTCCGCTATCTGGTGCTATAACGTAGTATTCCAATTCTCCCATAGCTTCAAATTCCATACCTGTTACTTCGCGGAAAGATTTTGCCGCTTTGTACAGTGTATATTCCGGTGCGCTACCGAGCGGTTCTCCGTCTTTGTTGAAGAAAGAACAGAGCATAGATACGGTAGGTATTTCTGCAAATGGGTCTAAGAATGCTGTGCTGAAACGTGGAATCACGTAAAGGTCGCTACTACCTGCTTCTACGAAAGAGAAAAGACTGGAACCGTCTACACGTTCACCACAAGTAAGGATTGTTTCAAGATAGTCGTAATTGTTTATTACGAAATTCAATGTCTTGAGGCGACCATCTCCTGCAGGGTACATGAAATTTACCATTTGAATATCATTGGCTACGATGTAATCAATAATATCCTTCTTTCTGAATTCAGTAGCAGGTTTTTCTAAGTAAGCTACCATGCGATTGGCATGGAGTGCAAAATTTTTTTCCATGATAATTCCTTTTAGTTTAGTAAGGTTCTTTTTTGTATCTATAGTGCAAATGTATGTATTAACTCTATGAGCGCAAGGATTTTTCTGTAAATCTTTCGTTTACATCACTTTTAAGTGTCTTTTTCGGGATAAAGAAGCGATGTTTGTAGCTTTCTTTCTGTCAGTATTAAATATGTTTTTATTGCTTGTGTAAAGTGTTGTTTGTACTTTTGTAGCGAAAGAAAAAAAATAAAAGGACAAAAAAAACATTCATGTTATGACAAAAAAAATACGTGCAGCCATCGTAGGATATGGAAATATTGGAAAGTTTACTTTGGAAGCTTTGGAAGCAGCACCGGATTTTGAGGTGGGCGGTATCGTTCGTAGAAATGCAAAAGGCGAACAACCTGCAGAACTCGCCCCTTACAAAGTGGTAGAACATATCAAAGAATTGGAAAATATAGATGTGGCTATTCTCGCTACTCCGACACGCAGTGTAGAAAGCTATGCAAAAGAAATATTGAGTTTGGGTATTCACACTATAGATAGTTTTGATATTCACGGAGATATCCTTTCTTTGAGAAAAAATCTCAGCGAGGTAGCCAAAGCTCATAATACTGTAGCTGTAATAGCTGCAGGTTGGGATCCTGGTAGCGACTCTGTGGTGCGTACTCTATTGGAAGCCATTGCTCCCAAAGGCATCACTTATACCAATTTTGGACCGGGTATGAGTATGGGACACACGGTAGCTGTAAAGGCGATAGAAGGTGTGAAAGCAGCACTCTCTATGACTATTCCTACAGGAACAGGTATTCACAGACGTATGGTGTATGTAGAAATAAAGGACGGCTATGAGTTCAATAAGGTAGCACAAGCTATCAAGGCAGATGCTTATTTCGCTTCGGACGAAACACACGTTATAGAAGTACCTTGTGTAGACGATTTGAAGGATATGGGACATGGCGTACATCTCACTCGGAAGGGAGTTTCCGGAGCTACACAAAACCAACTTTTTGATTTTACTATGCGTATAAACAATCCGGCACTGACCGCACAAATTTTGGTTTGTTGTGCTCGTGCCTCTTTCCGTCAGTCGCCCGGAGCTTATACCATGATAGAAATCCCCGTTATAGATCTTCTTTACGGAGATAGAGAAGCGCATATCGCACACTTGGTATAAAAGTGTAGTAAAAAAACGCAAAAAAAGATTGGGAAATAGAAAACAATTCCTAATTTTGGGACTATAATTAAATAAGAAATGCACTATGGGAAAGAACAAAAAAATTAAAGGACAAAGCCATAGAAATGCTTATGCAGAGAAACAAGGAAAACGAGTGTTTATTGCTATTTGCGCAGCCTTGGTTTTGTTAGCAGGTCTTATCATGACAGGTGTTTTTTTGACCGCATAAGACAATGTTTTATTCATAATTAATTATAGTTTGGGCGGGTGAGTGTGTCATAAGGAAAAGGCTATGGCACACTCATTCTTTTTTAGAGTATATATGGCAATAGAAATAGAAAGAAAATTTCTCGTGAAAGACAGCAGCTACCGATCTCTCTCTACCAAGCACTATATTATTTCACAAGGGTATATTCATAGTGGAAATGGAAAGTCCGTGCGTATTCGTATAAAGGGAGAGAAAGGCTATATTACCATAAAGGGAAGTTCTGTGGAGCATGGATTGGCACGGTATGAATGGGAGAAAGAAATCCCTCTATCCGAAGCCCAAGAGCTTATGCTTCTTTGCGATAGCGGGTGTATAGAAAAAATACGCTACATAGTCCCTAATGGTCTTACAACGGTAGAAGTAGACGAGTTCCGTGGAGATAATGAAGGTCTGGTGATAGCAGAAATAGAACTGCCGAGTACAGATGCTCCTTACGATAAGCCGGATTTCTTGGGAGAAGAGGTAACCGGAAAAGCACAATACTACAATTCTTATTTATCCAAACACCCTTATAAATACTGGGGAAATACAGAGAAATAATTTACTATGGGGTGGCGTAGCTATTTCTACTATACACGAGCAGAATTTAGAACCATTATGCTATTGGGGAGTGTATTATTACTCCTCATAGTGGGTATGGTGTGTGCGCCTCATTTCTTTCCTCGTGGAGAGCATACGGCAGTAGATAGTCTTTCTGTAGATAGCTTCTTGGCGCAGATACAGTCTGAGAAGAAAACTCCTTTCATATCTTACGATAAAGCAAACCATAATCTTGCAAAAAGGAGAGAACTGACTCCCTTTCCTTTTGATCCTAACACGATAGATAGTGCAGGTATTGTAGAACTAGGGTTGCCTTCGTTCATTGGAGCAAATTTGGAGAAATATAGAAGAAAAGGAGGGCGTTTCAAGAAGAAAGAAGATTTCGCTCGGTTATATGGACTGTCTACTACGCAATATGAAGCACTCCTTCCATATATGCGGATAGCTCCTCAAGACGAGGCTATACGAACAGCCATTACTACACCTCCAGTAAAGAGAGACAGCCTCTTCCCAAAGAAATTTACCCAAGGCACAAAGATAGACCTGAATAAGGCAGACACTACCCTACTGAAAGGGATTCCGGGTATAGGGAGTGTTACGGCACGCAGAATTGTAGCCTATAGAGAAAAATTGGGAGGATATGTTTCTGTGTCACAACTCTCCGAAGTGGTAAAATATGATAGTACGCTTGTATCTTGGTTTTCTCTGTCTGCTGTACCAATTAGAAAATTAAAGATCAATAAAGAAGGATTGGATAAACTCCGTATGCACCCTTATATGAATTTCTATAAGGCACGTGCCATTATAGAATACAGAAAGAAGCGTGGTGCATTGACTTCCATCGCAGAACTGGCACTTATGGAAGAATTTACGAAAGAAGAACTCCGCAAGCTACAGCCTTATTTATCTTTTGAGTAATTTCTTTATACCGATAGATAGTTTCTCTTTCCATTTCATAACAGTAAAATAGAGCGTAGGAGAGAACATAAATAACTTTATATGTAGGACCTCGGATTTATAATCTAATACGTTAATATAAGGGCGTTTCTTCGCTCTCTCAAAATAAGGGTGAATCAGCTTTCTGAAAGTTGTATCATGGAAGAGATGTTTATGAAAGAATAGTCTATTGACAAACATCGTGTTTAACCATGTTTGGGCTGTCTTATCTACGTGTGGGAGTAAATCTTCTATATTTTGGAATAAGTCTATTATTCTATTGGGATTTGCTGTGGTAATACTGCCTGTTCTTCCTCTTCTATAATTATAGTATGCAGTAGGAAGTATATGAGTACAGTTTGTTTTGAGAAGTACCTCAAAGCAGAACTGATTATCTTCGTAGTATCTACCCACTGGAAATTGCAGGTTTCGGACGAGTTGGGATTTGATAATTTTATTGCAAACAGATCCTTGTATCTTGAATGAATAAGGTTTTATATATTCTCGGATAGCTTCTTCTCTATTGTAAGTATGTATAGACTGAAAATTGCCTTTTATTATAGGTTTTCCTTCTACGATTTCTGTTATTTGAAATGTCAAAATATCAACTTCGGGGTGCTGTTCTAAATAATTGATGCATTCCTCATATGCCTGAGGCTCTAAGTAATCATCACCATCTACTGATGTAACAAAATCACAGGCCTCTATGTGCTTCATTCCTGTATTTCGTGTTACGGATATTCCTTTATTCTCTTGATGTATGAGGAGTATGCGTTCGTCTTTCTGAGCATAAGACTTACAGATAGCGTAGGAATCATCTGTACTGCCGTCATCTACTATTATAATTTTCAGATGTGAGTAGGTTTGATTCACTACAGAATCTAAGCATTCACGCAAATAAGGTGCTACATTGTAGACAGGAATAATAACGGCTATGGTCTTTTGAGTAGTCATACGAGAATTTATTTTGTACAGTTTTATTTTCTACCGAAATCTGCCGGAATTTCTCCCCAAGCTTCTGTTTCCCATTTATAGATAGGAGTTTCATAAGTGTGGGTTTGTAGCCAACGCTCTGCTCGTGCAACCAAATCCAGAGCTTGTGCTGTTTGAGGAGTTCTTTTCAGTTGTGTCTTGCATTTCTTATCTCTTATCCACGCCAAAGCTGTTTTGCTATCACTATAGATGGGAATGCGTAAGCCTATTTGTTCAAGGTAAGCCAATCCGTGTACGATAGCCAAGAACTCACCTATATTATTCGTACCTTGAATAGGCCCCAAGTGAAATACTTGTTCCTTAGTATCTACGAATACCCCTCTGTATTCCATAGGTCCGGGATTTCCGCTACAAGCAGCATCTACCGCTAAACTAAGTGGTTCATAAGTGGTGGTAATCACCTTTCTGGTGTGCTTTCGTGGTGGAGCATATAGAAAATCGGGAGAAAGAAAAGTTTCTTCTGCTTCTTCTCTCGTGGCAAAAGACCGATAGCGTGCATCCGCTACACCTTTTACTTGTTGCAGGCAAGCAGCCCACGTATCGTAAATACCCGGCTCTAAGCCTTTCCATACTACATAGTATTTCTGTTTTGCCATAAGAGAAGGAGCGTGAGAGAGTAGTCTTACATTCTTTCCGGTACTTCTATGCCCAATAGAGCCATACCTTGCTTAATGACCTTGGCTACATTGGTGCTGAGGAGAAGACGGAAACGTTTGATATCTTCGTTTTCTTCTTTCAGTATGCTGAAATCGTGGTAGAACTGATTGAATTCTTTCACAAGGTCGTAAGTATAGTTTGCCAAGATAGAAGGATTGTAGTCTGTTCCGGCTTGTTTTACTATAGCGGGGAAGTCTGCCAATGTTTGTATGAGGTTTTCTTCTTTTGTGCTAAGGCTGATGGAAGCTTGGAATGTAGTAGGCAGTGCTATACCAGCTTCTGCAGCCTTGCGTAAGATAGAGCAGATACGTGCATAGGTGTATTGGATAAATGGACCTGTATTACCATTGAAATCTATAGATTCTTTGGGGTTAAAGGTCATATTCTTGCGTGCATCAACTTTGAGAATAAAGTATTTCAAGGCACCGAGCCCTACGATGCGTGCGATGTCTGCTGCCTCTGCTTCTGTCAGACCGTCCAATTTACCCAATTCCTGACTGGTTTCTTTCGCTACATCTATCATAGAAGCCATAAGGTCATCTGCATCTACTACAGTACCTTCACGACTCTTCATTTTTCCTTCCGGTAGCTCTACCATACCATAAGAGAAGTGTACAAGATCTTTTCCCCACTTAAAACCGAGTTTGTCCAAGAGGATAGACAGCACTTGGAAGTGGTAGTTTTGTTCGTTTCCTACTACATAGATCATCTTATCTATAGGAAAATCTTCAAAACGTAGCTTGGCTGTACCAATGTCTTGTGTCATATAGACAGAAGTACCATCTGCACGCAATAAAAGTTTATGGTCTAATCCTTCTGCGGTGAGATCTGCCCATACAGAGCCATCTTCTTTGCGATAGAAAAATCCTTTTTCTACGCCTTCCAATACTTTTCCTTTTCCTTCCAAGTAAGTATCGGATTCGTAGTAGATTTTATCAAAGCCTACACCCATTTGCTCATAGGTGCTATCAAATCCTGCATATACCCATTCATTCATAGTTTGCCATAAGCTACGTACTTCTGTATCTCCGGCTTCCCATTTACGAAGCATTTCTCTGGCTTCTTGCATAAGTGGAGAGAGAGCTTCTGCCTCTTCTTTGGTTTTGCCTTCTGCCATAAGCTGTGCTACTTCTGCTTTATAGTGCTTATCGAAAGCTACATAATAATCTCCTACTAAGTGGTCTCCTTTTTTCCCCGATGTTTCCGGAGTTTCTCCGTTTCCGAATTTTTGCCAAGCCAGCATAGACTTACAGATATGTATACCCCTATCGTTTACGATATTGGTACGTATTACCTTGTTTCCATTGGCTTTCATTACATTGTAAAGTGCATTTCCGAGCAGGTTATTTCTTACGTGCCCTAAGTGCAGGGGTTTGTTTGTATTGGGCGAAGAGTACTCTATCATCACAAGAGGTGCATTTTCTGCTATAGGAGTAATACCCCACTGTGCATCGGTGTTTATCTCATTGAGTAAAGCTATCCACGCTGTAGAAGAAATGGAAAGGTTTAAGAAACCTTTTATCACATTGAAGTCTGCCACTATGGTTTCGTTTGCCTTGAGGTACTCCCCTATTTCTTGGGCAGTAGCTTCGGGACTTTTCTTTGATGCCTTGAGGAATGGAAAAACTACTACGGTGAGGCTTCCTTCAAATTCTTTCTTTGTTTTCTGTAGTTGTACACTACCGGCAGGCACTTCCTGTCCGTAGAGTGTAGAAATAGCTGTTTGTACAGCCTGTGTGAGTTTGGTTTCTATTGTCATTTATTTTGTTTTTTATTTTGTCTGAGAATGGTGCTCTTTCTCTGTAAAAAGGTAGAAAGAATATGCAAAGTTAATGAGAAAGTTTGGGCTTCGTAGAATTTTACTATCAAGTTGTTTTAACTTATACCATTTGTTTTGCTTATGGCTTATCTGCCCAACCAATGCTCCGGGTTTAGCTTCGTAGTTTCTTTTCTTAGCTGGAAATGCAGTATCGTATTTCCATTTCCATCTGTATGAATTGTCCCCAAAGACTGTCTTGTACTTACTTTGGAACCTCTTTTTACACTTACAGAGGAAAGATTACAATACACGGATATATAGCTTCCGTGTCGTATAAGGACATTGTTCAGTCCATTGTAATTGAAGACAGCAGAAACTTCTCCGGAGAAGATGGCACGTGCCTGCGCACCTTGTTGCGTTTTTATGTCTATACCTTTATTGTCCAGTTGTACGTTTTTCAGTCCTCCCACATTGTATTGCCCGAATCTGCCTACTATCATATAGCTACCGGTAACCGGTATAGGAAGTTTTCCTTTATTGGCTACGAAGTTATTGGAGAGTTTTACGTCTTCCGAGCTGGTCTTATATCTTTCTTGTTGTGGTGGAGGAGTAGTTCTTTCTGTAGTTGTATTTTCTTGCTTGCCCGTTGTGGTTTTTGTGGTTTTTCCACTTTTTGCGGCTTGTTCTGCTCTTCTGCGTGCTTCTTCTGCTATGCGCTTCTTTTCTGCTTCAGCCTTTTTGCGAGCCTCTTCCTCCGCTCTTTGTCTGGCTTTTTCTATTTCTATCTCTATAAGCCTGTCTATCTGTGCATTGAGCTTCTGTGCCGAGCTACGTTGCAGAGAGAGTTCTTTCTCTATGGCTTTTTGCTGTTTCTGTAGAGAGCCTACCAATGTTTTCTTTTCTACTTCTTGCTTTTCCAGTTGGCTCTTGGCGTTTAATCCTTGTTGTAAGAGTTGCTTCTCATCGTTTTGTGCAGAAAGAAGCGAGTTTCGTTTAGTATTTACTTCTGCTTGTTTGGTTTGGATTTGTACAGCCAATATGCGCTGATAGTCTGCATATTTTCGTACATAGCGCAGTCTTCTGTACATTTTCATCAGATCGTCTGCGGAAAATATGAACATCAATTTTTCTTGTATGGACTTGTTTTTGTAAAGGTATTTTACAGACTGCTCATACCGTTGTTTTTTTTCTTTGAGTTCCGTTTCCAAGTGAGACAGCTCTTTTTCTATCTGTGCTATCTTCTTTTTCAATGTATCTAATTTTGTTTCTACACCTTGTATAAAAATCTTTTGCCCTTCTATTTGAGAGGTGATTTGTGTAAGCTGAAACAGTTGCTTTTTTACATCTTGTTTGTTCTGCTTCAATTTGTTTTCGGACTGTCCTATTTTCTTTTTCAGGGCAGTATGTTTTTTCTCCAAATCTCTTATCTGCTTTGTTTTTTGGGCATTCATACCCATACATAAACAGAATAGACATAAAAAAAGGATATATACTCGCTTCATCATAACGAAGAGATCATTTTTAGTACATCGGTCATACTTACTCTATCGTAACTGTTGTCCGGTGTTACGAAATCTATATGCTTCAGTCTATTGAAACCGGCTTTTCTCAAATTGATAGAAAGTCCGCCCATCGGTGTTTTTTCAGACAAGTCTATGCGTATTTGTTGAGGATATCCCTCTATAGAGAACTGTGCATAATTCCATAAGAGTTTATGTGCTGTAGTTTTCACAGATAATTCTGTTTTCTGCAATTGATGATTCTCTATATAAAACTTGCTGATGGCTTGCTGATGGCTGTTGTCTGTAAGAACGGTCGTGTTTCCTTCCTGCTTTATACCGAAACGTTTTTTGTCTCCATTTTCTACCGGATACTTGTCCGAGAGAAAGAGTGCATTGAGGAAGAGTGCCTCTACACTCTGATAATTAAGGCGGGTATAAAGTCTATTGCTCAATTCTTGGAAATCTGTTTGTAGGTATCTGCTGTTCAAGTGATCTATCACTGTAATTCCGGAAGGCTGTATATACATCTCTGCTACAGTAATACCCAAGAAAGGAGCTACTCTGATGAGGATTCCTTTTCCTCGCAGAATCTGTAGTGTTCCTTTTACTTGCTTGTCCTTCTTTCCATTTCTATGCAAGGTGTAAGTAACATTGGCATCTACACTTTCATTCTGTGGGAGTGCTATGGACAACTCCTTATTTTTTTCTTTTGCTATCTGTGATGTTTGCGTATGAGCAGGAGCTTGTAGCATTTTTTTTGTACCACAAGCTACGAAAAGCACAGAGCATAAAAGGAGATAAAAATACCGAGGACGTAGCTTCATTCTATGTATCTTTTTTGTTGGATTTTACGTTTTAGTTTTTCTATTTCTGCTTTAGGGCGAGGAGGCACTCTGTCCGGTTCTTCTATTTTCAATGCTTGTTCCCAGTAGGTAACGGCTTTTTCTTTTTCTCCTATCATATAGTAAATATCTCCTGCGTGTTCCAGCACTTCCTGACTCTGTTCTTCTTTGTTTTGAATGGCTTGATCTATGTAGATGCGAGCTTCTGTATATTTCTTTTTGATAAAGAGGATATAAGCATACGTATCAAGGTAAGTAGCGTTTTGAGGTTCTGCTTTTACGGTCTTATGACTCATTTCTTCTGCCTTGTCCAAGTTTTTCTTTTCCAAAGAAAGGAAGTAAGCATAGTTGTTCATTGCACTTACATTGTTCGGATTGTAGACAAGAGAAGAATCGTAGGCGGCAAATGCTTCTGCATTTTTCTTGGCTTGATGATAGATATCTCCCAAGAGTGCGTAGATTTCCGATGCCATATCTTTGTTCGTATCCGCACTTATATTTTGTGTAGCTTTTTGGAAGACTTCCAAAGATTTATCGGTCTCATCGTTCATAAAATGAGAAAGTCCCAGATAGTAATAAAATTCCAAAGCGGAAGGGTGATATTGGATAGCGGGCGTAGCGATGGCGATAATTTCATTTTTGTTGTTTTCTGATACCGCATAGCTAAGCAGTTCTAATCTTGCTACTTTATTCTCCGGTTCTATCTCCAAAATTTTATGCAGGATAGGTTTTACCTCTTTCTTCATACCTTTTATGGTGAGATAGTGTGCACAGAGCATAGCCAAAGTTGCATCTTGCTGTGGTACCTCCAATGTTTTCTGTATGATACCCAAAATCTTCGTGCTGTCTTTGTCGTTATAGTGTTCCTGCATAAGCGTTTCCAGCAATGGTATTTTTACAGTATTCTTTGCGGTAGGGGAGTAGAGCAACCTGTTCATATAATTCTCGTATTTCAGAGAATCACCGGCTTCTTTATAATATTGCGTTACAGAAACCAATGTAGGTTCATACTCCGGGCTTTCTTTCAGAATGGACTCAAAAATTTTCAAGGCTTCCGCTTTCTTTCCATTCATCAGGTATAAGTCTCCCAGTCTATTTCTGTAAGATAATTCGTCCGGATATTCATTTATGAGGCTTTTCATTTCTGCATACGCCTCTTCGTTCTTATTAGCTTGCAGGTAAATAGCCACTTTGCGCTGTGTGAGCATTTCGGACTTTCCGTCCAAGAGTTCTATTCTGTCCAAGGCTTTTATGGCTTGGTCATACTCCTCGTTCTCCGTATAGAGGTGTGCCAAGATGAGAAGAGGTTCCAGTTTATTAGGGAATTGCTCTGCCATATCTTGTGCTACAGCAATGGTTTTGATAGATTCATTGTTGTTCAGATAATAACCCGCCAAATTACTTTTGTAGGTATAATTATCCTCATCAAAGTGCACTGCCTTTTTCAGCATATCTATACTCTTCTCTTTATCCCCCATTCTGAGGGTATAAACAGAAAGTTGAGAAAGTACCTCGGCAGCATAAGGATTTATTTCCAAGCATTTGGTGAGCAGCTCATACGCAGCTGCGTGATCTCCTCTGCTTTTGTATTTCTGAGATTCAAGGAAGAAATAATCAAATTTCCTTGTTGCGGCTTCGGAAAGCAGTGGTACAGAAAAACCTTGCTTGGACACAGGTGTTACCTCTGCCACAGATTTTGTTGTCTTACAACTCACAAAAAGTGCAAGGCTACAGATGACTGCAAATGTATAAAGGGTATATTTTTTCATCTTATTTTACTCCTGTATGACCAAATCCTCCTGTACCTCTGTCTGTCTCGGACAAGTTCTCTACTTCTTCCCATTCTATCCGTTCGTAGCGGGCTATGACCATTTGTGCTATTCTCTCTCCGTCTTCTATGGTAAAGGGTTCTGTAGAATGATTGACAAGAATAGCTTTGATTTCTCCTCTGTAGTCTGCATCTATGGTGCCGGGAGAATTGAGTAAGCTGATACCGTACTTTGCCGCCAATCCGCTACGAGGACGTATTTGTGCTTCGTACCCTTCCGGGAGTGCCATAAAAATGCCGGTAGGGACTAATATACGCTCTCCCGGTGCCAAATGAATAGGGGCTTCTATATTGGCACGTAAATCCATTCCGGCAGAAAGGAGAGTGGCATAAGTAGGGAGGGGGTGTTTGGATTTATTGATGATTTGTACTTTCATTGCTTCCATACGCTTATTTCCTGTATAAGAGTTTTTTCTTTTTCCTTGTAGTAGCGCGCTTTACTCGCAGAAAAGCTGTTTACATAAGTTTTTATATACTATCTGTAGTATGCTACGAAAGTACTACATAAAGACGTAAGAGAGTTGTTTCTTTTTTGTTTTTTAACTTGATAAAAAGAAATATCGCTATCGGAGACTATTGCATATTATCGCATTCCGATACAGGCTTATTGTTTAGAATATGTTTTTAGTTAATTCCTTCCTATTTTTTAACATTCTGCAATAAGACTTTCTATATGCGGGAAAACCTTTCCATAGTATATTCTCGCAGGGGTGCCGATAAGATATGCTTGCTATCGTGATAAGATATGCTCCGTATCACGGAAAGAAGCCTTGCTATCACGATAAGATATGTTCCGTATCAATGTAGATGTATAACCGTAAAAAAACAGGCAGGAAAACGGATTTATGTATGATATGTTTTCGCAACTTAAAGGTAAATAAAGCATAAACTTACAAAGGAACTGATAACGTAGTTTCCGGCTTATATAAATTCGCTTGGATTGACGAATTTGAACGGTACTTCACTTACAGCCGATAAGTCGGGCAGTGAACTTACGACTGCTATTAGGGAAAATGTTCACTTGCTTAATCCTATGAACTTTATCGGCAGTGCACAAGCCACCAATGCACGTTACTGGTATATCCGTCACGGAGCACGCGACCGCGATACAGCTTTCCCCATCGTTATCAACTTGGCAACAAAACTACGCAACAACGGGAATGAAGTAAATTTCAAGCTCTCGTGGAATCGTCCCCATAGTGGCGATTATGCCTTGAATGAACTTTTTGAATGGATTAAACGTATTACGAGGTAAGGGTAGTTGTATACGATTCCTTTATCACAATACTACCTCTCCCTAAACGAGCAAAAAAATAATGGCTGAATCTTGTTTAGAGTCAGCCATTAAAATAGTAATGTGAAAACTTATTTTTCTACATAATCCCCATATCTCTTGATAAGTTCTATGAGCTTATCTACAGCTTCTGCTTCCGGGATATTTTTTTCTATACATTCTTTCTTCTTGTACAGACTGACCTTTCCTCTGGCAGCTCCTACATATCCATAGTCTGCATCTGCCATTTCTCCGGGTCCGTTTACTATACAGCCCATTACCCCTATTTTCAAACCTTTGAGGTGTGAAGTCGCAGCTTTCACACGGGCAATAGTTTCTTCCAAGTTATATAAGGTACGTCCGCAACCGGGACAAGAGATATATTCTGTCTTGGAAGTACGTACACGACCGGCTTGTAAGATTCCGAAAGCCATTTCGTCTACACGCTGTGCAGATATTTCTTCAGCTTGATTGAGCAGAAGAAGTCCATCGCAAAGACCGTCTATAATCAGTGCTCCCATATCTGCTCCTGCATAGATTTGGAGATTTTCTTCTTCTTTCTCGTTGTAGTATTGGAAGAGTACTACGGGATTTTTCAAGTCATCTACCATAAGTTGATGAACCAAAGCACGCAGTTCTCCTACCTTATTGAGATGATTACTTTGCGCTATTATTACTACTTCTGGGTGTACACGCAAGCCTGCTACTACCTCGTCTGTTAATCCCATATAAGGGAGGAAAAGGAATTTTACTTTGGCAGGGTGATGATGCAGTTCTACCATTTGTTCGTGGGTGAAGACCGGATATACGTCCGCTTCGTCTACCCAAGCGTGGGCGTCTACTATATAAGCCGTTTTTCTGTCAGCCTTTGCAGGAAGTGTGCCTCCGCAATAGATATAGTCCGGTACGAATTGCTCATTTACAGCAGTTTCTCCTTTTAAGCGAGGAGAAATCACTACGGGTACATTTGTTCCCCCTATGTTGAGTACGGGAGTCGTTTTTCTGCGTTCCGGTGCAAAATAATTGAACTCCGGTGCTACACTGCCCGGTATATACATATGTCCGGCTCTCTGCGTAATATAATCTACGAGTTTACGTGCCACAGGTATTTCTGCCTCCGGAGCTTCGCTCAGAGATACACGTATAGTGTCTCCATAACCATCGCTTAAGAGCGCACCTATTCCGAGTGCAGATTTGATGCGTCCATCTTCTCCATCGCCGGCCTCTGTTACTCCTAAGTGAAGTGGAAAGTTCATACCCTCTTTCTCCATTTGTGCCACAAGGAGGCGTACAGTGCGTACCATAATCACAGTATTGGACGCTTTGATAGAGATAATAATGTTCAAGAAATTCTCTGCTACGCAAATGCGTAAGAACTCCATACAGGACTCTACCATACCTTCTGCCGTATCTCCATAGCGGGACATAATTCTGTCCGATAGTGAGCCGTGATTTACCCCGATACGCACAGCTGTATGATTTTCTTTGCAAATCTGTAAGAAAGGTGTAAGCCTGCGTCTTATGCGCTCTATTTCTTCTGCATATTCTGCATCTGTGTATTCCAATGCCTTGAAAGTACGTGCGGCATCTACATAGTTTCCCGGATTGATACGAACTTTTTCTGCATAGCGTGCCGCTACATCTGCTACATTGGGATTAAAATGCACGTCTGCTACGAGAGGTGTATCTATGTGTTGCGAACGAAGTGCCGCATTGATGTATTGTAGATTTTCTGCTTCTTTCGTGCCTTGTGTGGTAAGTCTTATCAATTCTCCACCTTTGGCTACGATGCGTTTGCATTGCTCCACACTCCCTACAGTATCCATTGTGTCTGTATTGGTCATACTTTGCAATCTGATAGGTTGAGAGCCCCCCAAACCTATACCGCCCACCTGAATAGCTTGCGCTTCTCTGCGGGCATAATTGAATATATCCATAAAGTTAGTTGGTCTTGTACTTGTATTGAATGTTTTTGAGTTCCTCATTGGCTTTTACGATTTTGCTTTTGAGGTTGCTTTTATAATGGGCAAATTTTTGTGCCAATTCGGTGTCGCTTAATGAGAGTATTTGTACTGCGAGAATAGCGGCATTCATAGCACCATTGATAGCTACAGTGGCTACAGGAATACCGGGAGGCATTTGTACGATAGAGTAGAGTGCATCTACACCATCAAGCACGCTTCCTTTGATAGGAACGCCTATTACGGGCAGTGTGGTGTTGGCTGCTATTACACCGGGCAATGCGGCTGCCATACCTGCTGCGGCTATAATCACACGAATGCCTCGTGTAGCTGCATTTTGAGAGAAATGTTCTACTTCTGCCGGAGTACGATGTGCAGAAAGTGCATTGATTTCGAAAGGTATTTGAAATTCATCGAGGAGTTGTGCCGCTTTTTCCATTACGGGAAGATCGGAAGTACTCCCCATAATAATGCTTACGAGTGGTTGCATATATTGTAGAGGTTTTATAGGGTTATTATCAAGAAGAACTTCTACGCCGAAGTTCCTTTTTTCTATTTCAGAATCAAAGGAACAAAAAGCCTATTATTCCACAAAATAATCCGACGAAAAAACCTAAGCTCACTTCTAAGAGTGTGTGGTGCCTTAATACAATACGAGCCGTCCCCAATAATCCGGACAACAGAATAAACCCGCAAAGCCAAAGAATGGGATTGAAGTAGAAATAAAGTCCAAACGATAATAAAAAGCCCACCATCATACCACTACTGGCTGTATGTGTGCTGATTTTCCACTTTAAGTTGGTAAGTGTGCAGAGAATCATACAAATGAGCGTAGATAGAATGATACCTATCATAAAACGTTGAAGGGACATTCTGTACATTGTGATAAGGCAGACGATATAGCTCAAAATCGTAAATAAGTAAGGTGCAAATCGTTTATGCCGAAGCTTCAAAGCACGAATACCTCCCCCCGTAAGTTTCTGATAAGCATAAATAGTCAGCATAGGAATAAATACGGTATAAGCACTCACTAAGCTCAATATATAGAGCTTATAGCTCAACGGAAAGACACGCAGATAAGTGAAAAAGAATAAGATCACGAACGTAAATAGTGGTGCCATAAAAGGCGTAAACACTATGGATACGATACGCGATATGAGTAAAAGCGCAGGAGAAGTTCCTGTGGGAGTTTCCGATGGTAGTTCTGTTGCGAAAGGTTTCCGACTACTGAGTTGTTCTGGGATACTGTCTTCCAACATAATTTTGAGTCAATAGGAGAAAATTCTATATGCTGTGTTATTTTCTAAGTCTTGCTACAGGAATCTGTAGCTGTTGGCGATACTTGGCTATGGTACGTCTTGCCAAATCAAAACCTTGTTCTTTGAGTTTTAAGACTAATTCTTCGTCTGTATAGGGTTCATTCTTGTTCTCTGTTTCTATTGTTTCTTTGAGTATGCGTTTAATGTGTTTGACAGAAAGCTCTTCTCCTTCTGCAGTAGTATAGCCATCGCTGAAGAAGTATTTCAAGGGGAATATACCGAAATCTGTCTGCACATATTTACTATTGCTTACCCGAGAAATGGTAGATATATCAAGTCCTGTACGATCTGCTACATCTTTTAGAATCATAGGGCGAAGCACAGACTCATCTCCTTCTACAAAAAAATTCTTCTGTAGTTCTAAGATGGTAGTCATAGTGGCTGTGAGTGTCTCTCTGCGTTGCTTTACGGCATTGATGAAGTTTTGTGCAGATTCTATCTTTTGTTTTAAGAAGAGTAGGGCTTCACGAGATTCGCGCTGGTTCTCTTTCTTGGTATGGCTATACTCTTCTATCATAAGCAAGAAATCTTGGCTTAAGCGTAGCTCCGGTACATTTCTGCCATTGAGTGTAAGGCTTAGTCCCCCTTCTGTATCAGTTTCTACTATAAAGTCCGGTGTGATCTGCTGTAGATTTTTTCCTATTACCTCTCCCATAGAACTACCCGGGCGTGGATTGAGCTTGGTGAGTTCACTCCAAACTTCGGTATAGGTTGCTTCGTCTATTCCAAGTGAAGCCATCAGGCGTTCTTTGCGTTTGTGGGTAAAATCGTCTGTATATTTTGAAATAATCTTGTATGCTAAATCCTTTATAGGGCTGTCTGTTTTTCTCTCTATTTGGAGGAGCAGGCACTCTTTTAAGTCTCTTGCACCTATGCCGGCTGGATCAAAATCTTGTATGGTATGCAGTACGTGCTCTACTTCTGCTACATCGGTTTCTATACCTCTATAAATAGTCAGCTCATCTACGATGCTTTCTATGGATTTTCTCAACCAGCCATCATCGTCCAAGGAACCTATAATGTATTCTCCTATTTCCCATTCGTGCGCAGACAGGTCTTGCATATCCAACTGTTGTAGAAGGGTCTCATAAAACGATACGCTGTCCGAGAAAGGAATGTTTTCCGCTTTATTTTCTGTACTGTAATTATCTTCTCTCAGCTTATAGTCCGGTATATCGTCTTCTGTTCTATAGTCTCCTAAATCCCAATCTTCTACACTTTCCTGTGCAGAATCTTCCTCGTAGGTGTTTTCTTCTGTAGGGAGTGTTTCTTCTTTTCCTTCTTCCAAAGCCGGATTTTCTATCAGTTCGGCACGTACTTTTTCCTCAAACTCTACAGTAGGAAGTTCTATGAGTTTGAGTGCCATCACTTGCTGAGGAGAAAGTGTGAGTCCTTGTGTTTGAGATTGCGTTTGTTGTAAGGTATTGACTTGTGGCATACCGACTTTGTATTGTAATTTGGGTACAAAAGTAGCAAAACTTTATAATCCTTCTTCTACCTTTTTATTTTCTCTCTCCGTAGTCTCAAAGGTTTAGAGCAGAGGAATCCGAAAAGTTACGGCTATATTACATAATACGGCATTCACTGTGTCGTTATAAATTTAGGCTATGTCCTACTCGTACTCCGAAATGGTTATTTGTAAGTGTTAGCACAACCTTCTAAGGGGGTTGCTGATCGCATTCTGCACGGGCACAAGTGGCTATAATGTGTATAAAGTAAGCATAAAAAACCAGCCCTCTCTTCACAGAGAAGGCTGGAACTTTACTATGAAAACAATTGACTAAATCAGTATTCTCTCCTTAAGAGCTTTTAGGAGGAACTTAACTTAGTACATTTGGATTTTTTTATTTTACATTTGGGTTCAATTTGTTCCATTCGCTTACCGGAGGAAGTACGCCCATAGCAATAACTTCATCGCGAAGCTCGCAAAGATGTTTGTAGCTGCTATCCAAAGCTGCTTTTTCTGCGTCTGTACCTACGAGTTCATTGCAGTGGCAACCATTTGCGTCAATAGAAGTTTCCCAAGCCATCATAATGTGATCATACTTATCGTTAGATACGTATGTACCTGCTGGCCAGCGGAAAGCTTTACCGCCCATAGCTGCTGCTATCATTTCTATAGAAGTGTAAGCAGGGCTTTGGAAAGAAGAACGTCCACGCAATTCTATGATCTTAGCACCGCCCTTAGTTACTTTTTGTTGGATTTCTGCCCATTTTTCTTCTGTCAAAGCAGGTGTACCGATGATTTCTGTAAGAGGTTTACCGTTTACACGAGCTGTAGAAGCGAATACAGCCATTTGTTCTCCGTGTCCTCCGTAAGTACGGCAGTTTTCTACAGCATCTACAGCCACATCTAAGTGTCTTGCTATTTCTCTACGAAGACGTGTAGAGTCCAAAGCAGCCAATGTAGTTACTTGTGATGGTTTCACACCGGCATAAAGCATTGTAATAAGACCTGTGATGTCTGCCGGATTAAAGATGATCACGATGTGTTTTACGTCCGGGCAGTAGAGTTTTACGTTTTTACCGAATTCTTCTGCTATAAGTGCATTGCCTTTCAAGAGGTCTTCGCGTGTCATACCTGCTTTACGTGCAGCACCTCCGGAGTTTACGATGTACTTCGCACCAGTCAACGCCTCTTTAATATCTGAGGTAAATGTGATGTTTACGCCTTGGAAACCGCAGTGGAAGAGTTCTTCTGCTACACCTTCCAAACCTGGAGCATAAGGGTCATACAAGCAGATGTTTGGGGTAAGACCCATCATAATGGCTGTTTGTGCCATATTTGAACCAATCATTCCGGCTGCGCCTACAATGACCAATTTGTCGTTTGTTACAAAGTTCATAATCGTAATACGTTTTAATAAGTTGTATAATAAAAAAGTTGTTGTCTTCTCTTGCAAAGGTAAAGAGCTCTTTTTACAAAAACAATGAAAGACAGAGCAAAAAGAAAGTAATTTATCGTTTTTCGTTCTTCTTTTTTCTTTCAATGACAAGAATACTTGTAGTCATCTCCTGCAAAATAACGAAGTGAAATACCCTTCTTTAATAGACTACTACTTCATCGCAAAAGATGAAATGTCCTTCACTGCGTCCTATCGTAGCTTTTATACGAATGTAACGTGCTTCTTTATCTGTAGAAAATGTAAAAGTTTCAAATACCGGACGGGGATTTTTATCACTGGTTTTCGGTTCTAAAATACCGATGCTCTCATAATTTGTACCATCTTTACTTATTTGTACTTCTACTGTCTTTGGCATATATACCCATTGCTCTCGTTCTGCCATAAAACGCAACTCTACACCTTGCAGTTTATGCTCTTGTGCAAGAGTAATTGTCATATCCATTGGTTCGGTGAATCCTTGCCAACGACCGTCTAAATAGGTGGGTGTACCATATAACCCATCTATGAGAGAGTTTTCTCCTGCTGCCGGATATCGTTCATTCCATTTGCAATGGTATGTTATTTTTGCCCCAATGGCGAGGTGTGCCGGTGTGCGATATATCTTGTCATTGGGTAATAGCTTTTTTCCATTGGCAAATAGATTTACGTGAATATCACGTGGTGATTTTCCTTTGTAGATGTAAGGTGTTTGAGTATCTACTGCTTTGTCCAGTACTGTTGGGCTATAGCCTTCTGCTATGCGTATTACGGCATCTGATCGTTCCGGTTGGAATTTCAGTACTACAGCTTTTTGCACAGAGTCATAAGACTGATGTAACGTAATGCCATTCATCTGATAAGGTTTATGTCCACGTTCCTCTAATTGAGGTAGATAATGTGTAGCTCTCCTGCGAAAATCATTGTAATCCTTGCGTTCGTGAGCAGTCCAAGCTATTTCTGCCAATGCCAGTATTCGTGGAAAGAGCATATATGAGGCGTGTTCCGGTGTGTGGATATACTCTGTCCAGAGATTGGCTTGTACTCCTATGATATGTTTTTTCTCGGCTTCATTCAGACTTTGTGGTGTAGGATTGTAGTTATACACTTTTTCCAAAGGTACATATCCTCCTATAGCGCGCGGTTCATCTGTAGCTTCATTTTGATAGTAATCTATGTACAAATTGTTGTTGGGAGTCATAATCACATCGTGTCCGGCTTGAGAGGCTGTGATACCTCCATTTTCCCCTCTCCAGCTCATTACTGTAGCATCCGGTGCTAATCCTCCCATCAAAATTTCGTCCCAACCTATGAGTTTGCGTCCTTTGCTGTTGAGGTATCGTTCTATGCGCTTTATCATATAGCTCTGCAGTTCGTGCAGATCTTTGAGATTTTCTTCTTTCATACGTTGTTTACAGCGAGGGCAGTTTCCCCAATGGTTCATTGCCGCCTCATCTCCTCCTATATGTATGTATTTGCCGGGGAACAACTCCATAGTTTCGTCTAATATCCGTTCAAAGAATGTAAACACTTCTTCGTTTCCTATACATACATCTGTAGCATTATTGTGGGTAGCAGACGGACAAAGAAGATCCGGATAAGCATAGATTAACTCGTTGCTATGTCCCGGCATTTCTATTTCCGGAATGATGGTGATACCTAAATTCATAGCATACTGCACTACCTCCTTTATTTCTTCTTGGGTATAGAAGCCTCCATAACCTTCTTCTGCCGTAGTGAAGCGTCTATCTCTGTTATGCCACCATTTGTCCCAATCTTCTTCTGTGCGATAAGCAGCCTTTTGGGTTAAGAGTGGATAGTATTTGCTCTCCATACGCCAGCCACCTCCATCTACAAGATGCCAATGGAAGCGATTGAATTTCAATCGTGCCATTTCACTTATCAGACTTTTGATATAGCTGATGGGGAAGAAATGTCTTGAAACGTCAAGCATCACACCACGATAGGAAAAGCGTGGACGATCCTTGACCACGCATTGAGGATAAGTATTGTTATCCCCTTGCAGTTGTCTGAGGGTTTCCAGTGCATAGCGAAATCCTTGTGCAGAACAAGCTTCTATGACAATCTGTTTATCCGAAATGCGAAGCTCATATCCTTCTTCATTTTCTATAGCATTGCTGTTGTTCAAGAGAATAATGCCCTCTTTTCTTTTTTGTTTCAATTTGTGTTTGCTTCCCAGATACTCTGTAAGTAAGGAGGGGAGAACTTGCGCTGTACCTTTGTCTACAGAGAGGGTATAAGTAATGTCTTTAGGTAGGGAGAATGTACCGGGTAGAAACTGTAGCTCTTGTGGCTGTGGAATAATGTCCGATTGTGGACGAGCTTGTGCTTGTGCTATGACAGATGCCACAACACAAAAGAGGACAATAAAAAAAGTTCTCATATATATATTATACTTGTTAGATGCTTTTATGAAAACAAAGATACACGAAAAAGTGCCATAAAAGCTGTGAGAGGGTACTTTTATGGGTGTTTTGCATAAGTATATAGCAGTTTCTCTCTATGTACAGTCTTATACTAATTGCTACCTTGTTTTTCCTATTGAACCTGATATGTACTTATTTTTGCTTATTTATAATGTAAAATGGATAGGTACGTAGGAGAGAACATTTCTGTAGCTATTTCGTGGAGTTCTTCTGCCGTGAGAGCTTCTATACGCTCTTTCAGTTGGCTTTGAGGCTCTATATTTCCGAAGTGAAGGAATGTTTTACCCATAGCAAGGGCTACATTCTCAAAATTGTCTGAGGCAACTGCTGCCTGTCCTAAGAGTTGTTTCTTAGCAGCTTGGAGTTGAGTCGCTTTGATAGGAGCTTCGCAAAGTTTCTCCAATTCTTTTTTGACTAAGGAAATACACTTTTTACTGTCTGTATGGTCGCAACCGAAGTAGATACTGAATATACCGGTATCTGTATAAGGGGTGAGGTTGGACTCTACATTATAGACTAATCCTCTTCGTTCTCTAAGTGTCAGATTGAGTCTGCTGTTCATACCGGGCCCTCCCAATATATTATTGAGTAGATATAGTCCTGTGCGTTTTTTATCGTGTGCACTGTAGCCACGCCCACCTATCATAATATGCGCTTGATTTGTGCTTTTCTCTATTATTCGCTGTGTAGGAATATAGGGTAGAGGAGATTTGCGCAAGGGGATTACTGTCTTATCGGTACAAGAGAAAGATGCGTATTTACAGAGTGTGCGTTCTACCTGTGCCGTACTAAGATCTCCCCACACAAAGAATACCATATTTTCCGGGCGATAATAACGTTTCACGAAGTGCTGAATATCTTCTGTGTTGTATTTTCTGAGTACCTCCGGTGTTCCCAATATATTTCTTCCGAGAGCGTGATTGGGAAATATCAGCTCTTCGAAATCATCAAATATCAGTTCTGCAGGAGAATCTTCATAGCTTTGTATTTCGTCTATTACCACCTCAACTTCACGTTCTATTTCTGTTTGTGGAAAGGTGCTATGAAAGACGATATCTGTGAGGAGTTCCACAGCTCTGGCGAAATGTTCTTTGAGCAGCGCACAGTAAACTACCGTTTCTTCTTTATTAGTATAGGCATTGAGGTCGCCCCCTACATTTTCCATACGATTCAGGATATGCCAAGCTTTTCTTTTCTCTGTCCCTTTGAACAGCAGATGTTCTACGAAGTGTGCCATACCTTGTTCTTCTGTGGTTTCATCTCTGGTACCGGCATTGATGGCATAACCGCAATAAACCACCGGGGTAGGGGAGGGGGTATGTACTACATGCAGTCCATTGGGGAGTGTAAAACTATGATATAACCTTTCTATAGGGGATTTTTTCATATCAGTGCAGGCTTTTATTTCTTTTTCCAACGTTCTAATCTGCTCATACCACGTGTGAAGAGCCAAGCTACTATTTTAGAGTGTCCGTGTGCCACCATAATTTCTTTGCACTTATCTTGGAAGAGTTTTACGTCTTCACAAGGATAAATGAAAGCTCCATCTTTATAGCAATAGCTACAATACTTTTCGCTGAGGCTGCCATCGGCATTCGTTCCTCCTCTTTGTGGATCACGTTTGAGGGGCATACCACAGCTTTGGCAAATTTTGTTTTTCATCTCTTTATCACTATTAAAACGCTGTAAAGGTATAGCGACTTTACTTTTCTACCTTACCTTTGCCGGGAAATTAACGCAGAAATGAAAGAAACGCCCCTTATATGGAATTTGCAGGACGTAGTAGATAAACTCTCAGATCCAACCTCTTATCAAGGCCTTTTCCATCAGCATACAGAAGATGTTTCTATACCTTCGGGTGTAGGCTTAAATCGCATAGTGGAGCTTACCAGAAGTATATTGTTTCCCGGTTATTTCGGGCATTCTACGCTTTGCAGTCAGACGCTGCCTTACCATATAGGAATGGCTGTAGAAGAATTGTATGAAATACTTGCACAAGAAATACAATCGGGCTTGTGTTTTGTAGAACATGAGCAAGGAAAGTCTACGGGGAGTTGTAGAAAACGGGCAAAGGAATTGGCTACACAGATGATAGACAGACTTCCTATGCTTCGTAAAATTTTGGCTACAGACGTGCAGGCTACTTACGAAGGAGATCCTGCGGCTATCAGTGTGGGAGAGGTCATTTGTTGCTATCCTGTAATTCGGGCTTTGAGTAATTATCGTTTGGCGCACGAACTCTATAAGCTGGGCATTCCGCTCATTCCAAGAATGCTTACAGAAATGGCGCACAGTGAAACAGGTATAGATATTCATCCGGGAGCGCAGATAGGGGAGTATTTCAGTATAGATCATGGTACGGGTGTGGTGATAGGAGCTACCTGTATTATAGGCAATCATGTAAAATTATATCAGGGAGTTACTTTGGGGGCTAAACGTTTCCTTAAAGACGAAACAGGTCTTCCTATCAAGGGTATTGCACGGCACCCTATTATAGAAGACGATGTGGTTATTTACTCCAATGCCACCATTTTAGGTCGTATTACTATAGGAAAAGGGGCTGTGATAGGAGGTAATATCTGGGTAACTACAGATGTACCGGCAGGAGAGAAAATAGTGCAAGGACAGATTTTAGAAGGAGGGCGATAAAGCTTATTTTTCCTCATCAAAATACTTTCTGATAGCTTTTGCCACTTGTTTTCCTACTACGGCAGTAAGGGCTTCTTCTGTGGCTTCTTTAATGCGTTTTACGCTTTTGAAGGTTTGTAGTAGAGCTGTTTTTCTTTTCATACCTATGCCCTCTATATTATCCAATTCAGACTGTAAACTACTCTTGCTTCTTTTGTCCCTATGAAAGTTGATGGCGAACCTATGTACTTCATTCTGAATCTGTTCCAATAGGTGAAATGTAGTTGTTCCCTGTTTAATACCTACAGCTACAGGGGGAAATCCGAATAGAATTTCGGACGTTTTGTGCTTTTTATCTTTGGCAAGCCCGACTATAGGTATGTTTGTATGTAGTTCATTTTCAATTACTTGTCTTGCTGTTTCCATTTGTCCTTTTCCCCCGTCTACCAAAAGTAAATGCGGTAAATTTCCTCCCTCTGCTACGATAGGTGCATAGCGTCTATAGATGATTTCGCGCATAGAAGCGTAATCGTCCGGACCTTCTACCGTTTGTATATTGAAGTGCCGATAATCCTTTTTACTGGGTTTTCCTTGCTTAAAAACCACGCAAGCCGCTACTGCGTGGCTTCCTTGTATATTGGAATTGTCAAAACATTCTATATGGAAAGGGGTTTCTTCCAAGTGAAGCAGGTTTTGTAACTCTTTCAAAGTACGAATGCTACGCTGCTCAGGATTCAGTTTCTCAGATTGTTTTAGGCGGTCTGCTTTGTATTGTTTTACGTTCAGCTGGGAGAGGGAGAGGAGGAGTTTTTTATCTCCTTTTTGAGGGACAGTGAATGTTATTCCCTCCAATTCTACATCTATATGAAACGGGACAATGATTTCTTTAGCCTTGCTTTTGTAGCGTTCTCTCATCTCTACTATACCCCATTGTAGTAGCTCTTCCGGTGTTTCTTCCAATCGCTTTTTATACTCAAAGGTGAAGGCTTGTGTGATGCAGCCGTCCGTTATATGTAGATAATTGATGTAGGCTACTTGTTCATCTGTTTCTATCCCGAAGACATCTACTTCGTGACGAATACTGCTTACCACTTCACTTCTTGAACGGAAATTCTCTATGAGTAGATATTTTTCTTTGATTTGTTGTGCTTCTTCAAATTTCAGCTCCATAGCGAGCGATTTCATTTCTGTCTGAAGACTCTTCAAGAGTGCTTGGGTATTTCCTCTGAGAATTTCTTTTACTTCGGCTATATTTCTGCAGTATTCTTCCTCTGTTTGTTTTCCTACACAGGGAGCTTTGCATTTCTTAATGTGATATTCCAAGCAGACCGAGAATTTACCTTTGGCTATATTCTCCGGTGTAAGCGGTAGTCTGCAAGTGCGAATGGGGTAGAGGTTTCTTATGAGTTCCAAAAGTGCCATCATAGATGGGACATGGCTATAAGGACCAAAGTAAATAGCACCGTTCTTAATGATTTGTCGGGTCTTGAATACTCGTGGAAAGTGTTCGTTGGTTACGCAAATAGAAGGGTATGTTTTGTCGTCTTTGAGTAAAACATTGTAGCGTGGTTTATGCTCTTTGATGAGATTGTTCTCCAATAATAGCGCATCTTCTTCACTGTTTACCACTATGTATTTAATATCTCTGATTTTGCTTACAAGTACCCGTGTCTTTCCGGATTCATGCTCTTTGGAGAAATAGGAATAGACCCTTTTCTTCAGGTTCTTTGCTTTTCCTACGTAGATGATATGTAGCTCCTTATCCAAGTATTGGTAGATACCTGGACTTTCGGGTAAGTTGAGCACGATTTCCCTTAGTGTATCTATAGGAAATCTATCGTCTTTCTTTTCGCTCATTTTGTATCTTCTACGCAGTAAACGCTTGATGGCTTACTTAGAGAGCCAATAATGTGCTGATGTTTACCTCTTCCTTGAAAGCTTGTCTGCCTTTCAGAGCATTTAGTTCTATGATAAAATTGAGGTAAATCTGCTTTGCTCCACATCTTTCCACCAGTCTATAGGTTGCAGCCATAGTACCTCCCGTAGCCAGTAGGTCGTCGTGGAGAAGTACTACATCGTTTTTATCTATGGCATCTTTGTGTAGCTGGATTGTATCTACGCCATATTCTTTCTCGTAAGTTTCTTCTACTACTTCTGCCGGTAGTTTGCCGGGTTTGCGTGCCAATACAAATCCTGCACCGAGTCTTGCCGCCAAAGCTCCTCCTAAGATGAAGCCTCTGGATTCTATGCCTACAACTTTGGTGATGCCTTTGTCTTTGTACATCTCGTAGAGCTCGTCTACCATAATTTGTATGCACGTAGGATTTTTGAATAGCGTGGTTACATCGTAGAATAAAATGCCCTCTTTGGGGAAGTTGGGGATTTCTCTAAGATTCTTTCTGAGTATTTCTGTTTTCATCTGTATGAATGTTTATTTTTTTCTCTTTGTTTCACGTGGAACATTTACCTACCGAGTAGTACTAATAGCACATTTATATCATTGGGAGAGATGCCCGGAATACGCTGTGCTTGTGCCAATGTTTCTGGATTGATTTGTTTAAGTTTTTGACGAGCTTCTGTGGAAAGCGATTGTAAGCTGTCGTAATCAAACCGACCTTTGATGCGTATGTTTTCTAAACGCTGTATCTTGTCTGCTACGATACGTTCGCGCTCTATGTAGCCTTTGTACTTGATGCGTATTTCTGCGGCTTCTATGATTTCTTCTTTGCGCTCTTTTATCTGTTCCAATAGTTCGGAGAACTTCTCTATGTGTGGAGCGATATTCGCAATAGTGATTTGCGGACGCATAAGTACGTCTACCAATTTGCAACCCTGAGAGAGTGGGGTTGTGCCTAATAAGGTAAGAGCGTCGTTTATTTTCTCCGGTTTGAGCGAGAAGGATTCTGCAAAGGCAATAATGCCGGCTATGTTTGCTTTCTTGTATTCCAAAACAGTCATTCTTTCGGCATCTACTAAGCCCAATGTCGCACCACGTTCTGTAAGGCGCATATCTGCATCGTCTTGCCGTAGTAATATGCGATACTCTGCACGAGAGGTAAACATTCTGTAAGGTTCGTCTACACCTTTCGTTACAAGGTCGTCTATCAGTACGCCGATGTAAGCTTCATCTCTGCGTAAGACGAATGGTTCTCCTCCATAACAGTTAATGTGTGCGTTTATGCCTGCTACAAGTCCTTGTCCTGCGGCTTCTTCGTAACCGGTAGTTCCGTTTACCTGTCCTGCAAAGAATAGGTTCTTTATTTTCTTGCTTTCTAAGGTATGGAGTAGTTGCGTAGGATCAAAGAAATCGTATTCTATGGCATAACCGGGACGATAAGCAGTTACGTTTCTGAAGCATGGTATCCGTTTGATAGCTTCCAATTGTACATCTATAGGGAGAGAAGAAGAAAAGCCGTTGAGATAAAGTTCTTGCGTATTTTCTCCTTCCGGTTCTAAGAATAACTGGTGCTGTGTACGCTCTGCAAAGGTTACTATTTTTGTTTCTATACTGGGACAATATCGTGGTCCTATACTTTGGATTTGCCCGTTGTATAGAGGAGAATCATCTAATCCCTTCCTCAAAACCTCATGACTCTCTTCGTTGGTATAGCAAGTCCAGCAACAGAGTTGTTTCAATGCTCTGGGAGAACTTACGAAAGAGAATCTATGGAAGTCGTTTTCTCCCTCTTGTATGTCCATAAGCGAATAGTCTACACTGCGCCCATCTATACGTAGGGGGGTACCAGTTTTCATTCTATCGTACGTGATACCATATTGTGCGATAGATTCTGTGAGTTTATAAGAGGCTGGTTCCGCACTACGTCCTCCCGGAAGCATTTTTGCACCGATGTGCATAAGTCCATTGAGGAAAGTACCGGCTGTAATTACGATACATTTTGCCTTGAAAGTGACTCCCCACACAGTGATGAGTCCTATGACTTCACCATTTTCTACCAAAAGTTCTTCTACGGTATCTTGCCAAATATGCAGATTGGGGGTGTTTTCTATGATTTCTCGCCACGTGGTAATGTATTTAGCACGGTCGCATTGTGCGCGTGGACTCCACATTGCGGGTCCTTTGGATCTGTTGAGCATACGGAATTGTATAGCAGTCTTGTCTGTAACAATCCCCATATAGCCTCCCAATGCGTCTATTTCTCGTACTATTTGCCCTTTGGCTATGCCACCTACTGCCGGATTACAGCTCATCTGAGCTAATTTGTTCATATCCATCGTGATAAGACACACTTGTGAACCCATACGTGCGGCAGCCGAAGCTGCTTCACAGCCTGCGTGTCCTGCGCCTATGACGATAATATCATACTTAAATTCCATGCCATCTTATTAAAAGTCCAACCGGCAAAGTTAGCTTTTTAGAGTGAAGCTTGCAAGAGCTGTAGGGCATGCTCTTCTGCAGCTTCCATTTTCTCTCTTTCTCCTTCGCCTTTATCATCTATGCCACAAAGGTGTAAAACTCCGTGTATTATGACTCTATATAATTCTTTTTCAAATGGTTGTGAAAATAATTCCGCATTGCTTTTTACTGTATCCAAGCTAATGAACAAATCGCCCGATAAGTTGTTTCCTTCACAATAATCAAAGGTGATAATGTCTGTATAATAATCGTGCTGTAGGTATTCTCTATTGACCCGTAGAATTTCATCGTCCGAGCAGAAAATATAGGCTATATCTCCCGCTTTTTTCCCGTAAAAACGAGCAACTTCTTTGATCCATGCACTGATGACACGTTTTTTGATAGGAGGCATGGAAACTCCCTCTGTTTGATAAGTTATCATATTGAAAATGAATAATTAAAAGAATAAATAACAGACAAATATGGCAGCGATGACTCCTACTACGTCTGCTATCAGCCCACAGGAAACAGCATGACGGGTTCTGGTAACACCTACACTGCCAAAGTAGACTGCCAGAATATAGAAAGTAGTATCTGTAGCTCCTTGGAAGATACAAGAAAGCCTGCCTACAAAAGAATCTGCTCCGTAGGTGGTCATAGCATCTACCATAAGCCCTCTGGCACCACTACCGCTCAATGGTTTCATAAGGGCGGTGGGAAGTGCCGGAACAAATCGGGCATCTATGCCTAAGGTTTCTACTATGCCGATAGCCCCTTGTACGATATAGTCTATACACCCCGATGCCCTGAATACTCCGATAGCTACAAGAATAGCTACCAAATAGGGAATAATCCTAATAGCTGTATTGAAACCTTCTTTGGCACCTTCTATAAAAGCATCGTAGACATTTATTTTCTTCTTTATACCGGAGAAAATAAACAGCATAATGATAGAAAAGAGTATTACATTGGCAGCGGTAGTGGAATAACCTGCTATTTCTGTTTGTGGCAGTGTAGACAGTATATAAGTAATCCCTGCTATAAAGAGGCTTACACCTCCTAAGGTGAAGAATATCACCTTATTGAAAAGGTTTATTTTCTGATAAATAGCCACACTGATAATTCCTGCGAGGGTAGCTGCAAACGTAGCAATGAGAATAGGGATAAATACATCTGTAGGCATAGCTGCTCCGAGTTGCGCTCTATAGACCATCACACTGATGGGGATAATAGTAAGCCCGGACGTGTTAAGTACAAGGAACATAATCATAGCATTGCTGGCACGTTCTTTGTCTGTATTAAGGGTTTGCAGTCCTTCCATAGCTTTCAGTCCCAACGGTGTGGCTGCATTGTCCAGTCCAAGCATATTGGCTGCTACGTTCATAAACAAATTACCCATTACGGGGTGCCCTTTGGGTATTTCCGGAAATAAACGCTCAAACAAAGGACTTATGAGCCGGGAAAGAGCATTGATGAGTCCTCCTTTTTCTCCTATGCGCATAAGACCTAACCAAAGAGAGAGAACACCTGTAAGCCCAATAGATATTTCGAAAGCAGTTTTGGACGCACTGAATGTAGCATTGACCATATCCGGAAATACTGTAAGATCTCCGAAAAACAATAATCGTGCGAGGGCTACTATAAAAGCCACTACAAAAAAACCGATCCAAATATAATTGAGTATCATACGCTTGTATTCTGTCTATGGAGAAAAGAGTAAGATGTTTCTATATCGTCTTTACTCCGTATGGATAAGATGAATAATATAGGCAAAAGTACAGAAATAAAGCGAGATGGCACAAGCAGGCAGTATTTTCCATTCTCTGTTTATTTCTCATTGTATAGCTCGAAATCTTTATTCCGTACAGAAGTCTATGTAAACTTCCATTGTGGTTTATATAAACTTTTATCGTGGTTTATATAAACCCAATCACGGAATAAAAGATGCGAGCACAGAGTAAGGTATTTCTCTACCTTATTTGTGAAGAATAGAGCAAGAGAGCTGATAGAGGACTTGAGAAACTATTGGAGAATAATTACCTTTACACCATAAACAAAAGAGAATAGAATGAAGAAACTCTTACTCCTAGATGCTTATGCACTTATTTATAGGGCTTATTATGCACTGATACGTACCCCAAGAATCAACTCTAAGGGGCAGAATACCTCTGCTGCTTTCGGTTTTGTCAATACATTGGAGGAACTCCTCAAAAAGGAAAATCCTACTCATATAGGAGTGGCTTTTGATCCCAAAGGAGGTACTTTCAGACACGAAGCCTATCCCGCATACAAAGCGCAACGAGAAGAAACTCCGGAGGCTATCCGTTTCGCTATACCTTATATAAAAGCTATTGTAGAGGCTTACCAAATCCCTATCATAGAAATAGCCGGATATGAGGCAGACGATGTGATAGGTACACTGGCTACACAGGCAGGTGCAGAAGGTGTAGATACTTATATGGTTACACCGGATAAGGACTATGCCCAGCTCGTGGCTCCTCATATATATATATACAGACCAAATTCGGGAGGAAAAGAAGCCGAGATCTTAGGGGTAGAAGAAGTAAAAGCCAAATATGACTTGAAAGATCCTAAGCAAGTGATAGATCTCTTGGGACTGATGGGTGATGCGGTAGACAATATCCCGGGTTGTCCGGGAGTAGGAGAGAAAACTGCTCAAAAGCTCATAGCAGAATTTGGCAATATAGAGAATTTGCTTCTGCAGACAGATAAGCTGAAGGGGAAACAGAAGGAGAATGTAGAAGAATTTGCAGAACAAATACGTTTCTCCAAATTCTTGGCTACCATCAAGTGCGATGTTCCTGTAGCTTTGGACTGGGAAGCCTTGGAAAGAAAATCTCCAGATGCAGACGCATTGCAAAAACTCTTTGAAGAATTGGAATTTCGTACGCTGATTCAGAGAGTGTTAAAAAACGAAAAGACAGTAGCACCGAGTGTGCCACTTCAAGGCTCTCTCTTTGCAGAATTTGAGACCGAAGACCCGAGCGTTCCGGAAAATTCTACTCTCAAACGCTTAAATGATGTATCTTACAATTATAAACTTATTGATAATAAAGAAGATGCAAGAAAAATTGCCGAAAAATTTTTGTCGGAAAAAATTATCAGTGTAGATACGGAAACTACAGGAGTAGATCCTATGACTGCCCGAATAGTAGGTATGAGTTTTTCTACAGCTCCGAGAGAGGCGTATTATGTAGCATTGCCCTCAGAAAAGCAAGAAGCACAAGCGTGGATAGAACTTTTTCGCCCGGTCTTGGAGAATGAGCAAATACAGAAAGTGGGGCAAAATATAAAGTACGATATGCTTATACTTTCTCACTACGGTGTAGACTTCCGAGGAGAACTCTTTGATACTATGATAGCCCACTATGTGTTGCAACCCGAGCTAAGGCACAATATGGATTATCTCGCAGAAGTATATCTTCGCTATGAAACCATCAAGATAGAAGAACTTATAGGACCTAAAGGAAAAGGACAAGCTAATATGGCAGACCTGCCTCCCGCAGAGATTTATAAATATGCGTGCGAAGATGCAGACATCACTCTCCAGCTGAAAGAAGTTTTGGAAGCAGAGTTGCACAAGGAAGGGGTTTATACACTTTTCCGAGAAATAGAAATGCCCTTGGTTCCGGTACTTGCCTATATGGAGAGAAATGGAGTAAGATTGGATACAGATGCTCTGAAAGAAACTTCCGAGATTTTTACCCGGCGTATGGTGCAGATAGAAGAAGAGGTACACAAGTTGGCAGATATGGAGTTCAATATATCTTCTCCGAAGCAAGTGGGAGAGGTGCTGTTTGAGCATCTCAAACTGGTAGAGAAGCCAAAGAAAACCAAGACCGGGCAATATGTTACGTCCGAAGAGGTCTTGGAAACCTTACGTGGTAAGCACCTTATAGTAGAAAAGATATTGGAATACAGAGGACTGAAGAAACTGCTAAGTACCTATGTAGATGCACTCCCTACCTTGATACATCCCGAAACCCATCGTTTGCATACCTCATTCAATCAGGCTGTAACTGCCACAGGTCGCCTCAGCTCCAGCAATCCGAATATACAAAATATCCCTATCAGAAACGAAGATGGTAAGGAGATACGCAAAGCCTTTGTGCCGGACGAGGGTTGTTTGTTCTTCTCTGCAGACTATTCGCAGATAGAGTTGCGTATTATGGCACACTTGAGTAAGGACCCGCAGATGATAGCTGCTTTCCAATCCGGCGAAGATATTCATACCGCCACTGCTGCCAAAATTTTCAAAGTGCCTACTTCTGAGGTCAGTCGTGAACAGCGCAGTAAAGCCAAAACTGCCAACTTTGGTATTATTTATGGTATTTCCATCTTCGGTTTGGCAGAACGTATGAATGTAGATAGAAAAGAAGCCAAAATGCTCATAGATGGTTATTTCCAAACTTACCCACGAGTACAAGACTATATGCAGGAAAGTATAGCACGTGCTAAGGAAAAAGGCTATATAGAAACCTTGTTGCATAGAAAACGCTACTTGCCGGACATCAATTCTGCCAATGCTGTAGTGCGTGGATATGCGGAAAGAAATGCTATCAATGCTCCGGTGCAAGGTAGTGCTGCGGACATCATAAAAATCGCTATGGTGCGTATTTATGAGCGTTTCCGTAGAGAAAATATTCGTTCCAAAATGATACTTCAAGTACACGATGAACTCAACTTCAGTGTACTGCCGGAAGAGAGAGAAATAGTAGAACGCATTGTTTTGGAAGAGATGCAACGTGCCTATCCATTGGCTGTACCATTACAAGCAGATGCGGGTTGGGGAAAGAATTGGTTAGAAGCACATTAAGGGAGATAAAGCGTACACTTAACAGTTAAATCTCTTCTATAGTAACAGGAAAGGAAGAAAATAACAGAAAGCTTACAATTTGTCGGTAAAAAAGTAAAAATAAAACAAGAAAACGCTTGCTAATAGAAAAACTCCCTCTACCTTTGCATTAAGAAAAAAACAAAAAGATATTTTTCTCACTACAAACTAAGAGTAAATCTTGTTTCATAGTACAAATGTAAATGATAAGGTGAATAAATGGTGAATGACGGTGGAGAACTCGTGAGAGCTCTCCATCGTCGCTTTTTATACATCGGGTCAAAAATATCGGGATTAGTATATACAAAAAAGAGTTACTCAAAGCTTGAGTAACTCTTTTTTTTGTTCGTGTTGTGTTTGTATCTTGAGTAATAGATTTATCGTTATATAGCTTTAAAGTTTCCTTAGATGCTTAAATTCAAGAAAACTGTATCTAAAACTCTTTCTTTCAAGTTTGAGATTCATGTGGAGGTCTATATTTATAAGCCAAGTTTAGAATGGCTGTATTTCATATTGTTATAAGAGAGGATTTCTTCGTGTACCTCCTGATTCATATTGACTGTTGCAAACCGTATTCAACACCTATCTGCCGGTATACGAAAACTATATTGAAATATTGTATAGAAGAGTTCTCAGATAGCATTAGAATATTCAAATACCTTAGAAAAGGTATTTTGCCTCTTGATTGCCTTCCTTTTATACCTAAATCTTGTGATTGTGGCACAGCTTTTTGAGATATACCTTTGCAAAAATTTTCAATATATACATAAATTACACTCATGAAAAACTAAATATAGGGTGTCTTTTTAATATTTCTAAATAAGACATTCTGGTTTTTCAATTTTAGCCGTGATATGACAATAAGCAGAAAAAAAGTCTTCATAACTCTTTTTGCCTTAGGATATGCGTATGCCAACTCCCAAGAGCAAACTCAAAAGCAAGAGTTGGGAATAAAGAACGATTCTATTTACAAGATTGAAGAAGTAGTGGTATCCTCTCAGCAAATACTCGGAAGCAAGTTTAAAGCAAGAAATCGGACAGGTTCGGCGTATTATATCTCTCCTGATGAAATACTCAAACTGGGGTATACAGACATCAACCGTATGCTGAAAGCAGTCCCGGGAATAAACATGTATGAAGAAGATGGATTCGGATTACGCCCCAACATAAGTTTGCGCGGAACAAAAGCCGAAAGAAGTGAACGTATTTCCATTATGGAAGATGGGATCTTGGCTGCTCCTGCACCTTATTCCGCTCCTGCAGCGTATTATTTCCCTAATGCAGCTCGTATGGAAGCCGTGGAAGTATTGAAAGGAAGCAGTCAGGTACAGTATGGACCATTTACTACTGGAGGAGCTATCAATATGGTCTCAACTCCTATACCGAACACTTTTTCCGGTAAAGCCAACTTCTCTTACGGAAGTAAAAACACTCTTAAATCCCACACACATATCGGAAACATGTGGAAACACTTTGGATTTATGGTGGAATATCTCCGTTATCAGTCGGACGGTTTCAAGAAATATGAGGATCAACCGGGCAAAGGATTTAAAAGAAATGACCTCATTGCCAAAGTTATAGTGAAAACAGATAAAGGTACAGGCGTAAATCATTCTTTGGAACTGAAATTCGGGTATGCGGACGAAAAGTCGGACGAAACGTATGTAGGACTTTCCGAAGCTGACTTCAAGAAAAGCCCCTTTCTTCGTTATGCAGGTTCGCAAATGGACGAAATGAAAACCAATCATCAGCAATGGGTAGCCACTTACCAGCTCAATTTCTCCAATAAACTGAAAATAACCACCAACGCATACTACAATCGTTTTCATCGCAATTGGTACAAGCTGAATGATATACGGGCTGGAATTACATCTAAAGAAAAGAGATCTATTGCCGATGTACTTCTTGATCCGGAAACAAATATCCGTTACTTTGATATCTTGACAGGGAAAGCAGATAGAGAAAGAGAAGCCTTGTTGGTAAGAGCTAACAATAGAACATATCACGCCAGTGGTATACAGACCAAAGCAGAATATAGATTTAACTTGAATGAATACTTTTTTGACATAGAGTTTGGACTGCGTTATCATCATGATGAAGAAGATCGTTTCCAGTGGGACGATGCTTACTCTATGAAAAACAGAAAGATGATATTATTCATGGAAGGTATTCATGGTACAAATGCAAATCGTATCACATCGGCAAATGCGTTAGCAAGTTACCTGCTTACCAAACTAAGATACAACTCATGGACCATTACTGCCGGGTTGCGTTATGAAGATATTGATTTACTGAAAAAAGACTATACAAAAAACGATTTGGAACGCACCGGCAAAGTGCGCATAGAAACACCTAATCATGCACGTGTCTGGATTCCCGGCATCGGAGTAAACTATCAGTTCATACCAGAGGCTTCGGTCTTTTTCGGAATTCACAAAGGATTCGCTCCTCCAAGTGCAGAATTGTATCAAAAGCCGGAAAGTAGTGTGAATATGGAATTAGGAACACGTATTTCTGCAGGTAATTTCAAAACAGAGTTAATAGGTTTCTATAATAATTATAGTAATATGCTCGGAAGTGATCTCGCTGCTTCTGGTGGATTGGGAACACTTGAACAGTTTAATGTGGGTGAAGCTCGTGTAAAAGGTGTGGAATTCCTTGTACAATATCAACCTTTTCCCAAATCATGGAAGGTACGTATGCCTATGCAAATCTCATATACTTATACTGATACGGAAATGAGAAATTCGTTCTCAAGCCATTCATGGGGAAATGTGATGAAAGGAGACGAGATTCCTTACATCTTTAAGCATGCACTAAACATGCAGGTCGGAATAGAACACAAACGATTTGATGCAAATATAGGAGCACGCTATAATGGTGATATGCGTACTTCTCCAGGACAAGGAACTATTGCCGAAAGAGAGAAAATTCCGGCACATCTCATATTAGATGCATCGGCAAACATATATGTAAATAAATATCTGACCGTGAAAGTAAATGCTGTAAACCTAACCAATAAGGTCTATATCACTTCTCGCCACCCGGCAGGATTGAGAATAGGACACCCTTTCGGTATCTACGCAGGAGCTAACATTAGGTTTTAATAAACAATAAGAATAAGTAACTGTTCAAAATTAATTTTATAAATATGAATAATTCACGAATAAGTTCGTACCCACAGACGCCAAGGCCATGTTCGTACAATAGAAAAGCGAGTCCGTAGTCTCGTAATCTATCGGTCTTATCCATTTGCCCTT
>JALEQJ010000047.1 GCA_022764505.1 Phocaeicola sp.
AGCACAGAAGATTTCAATAACTTTGTCTATGGTAATCATCGCTTTTTTGATTGTAACTAATTGGTTTATAAATATAAAGCTACGAAAAATAAGCGAGATTACCGCTTTTTATGGCTACTTTTTTATCCCGAACTCACGTAAATTATGAATATCACAATTTGATTTTCATTTCTACTCTACTACAAAAAAAAACGGAGCAAGTTTCCTTACTCCGTTCTCCTGATGTATCTGTATGTTATTTATTCAGTTTCCAGCTAAATCCGTCTTTGGTATCTTTCACCTCAAATCCTAAGGCTGCCAAGTGATCACGTATTTTATCGCTCGTAGCCCAGTCTTTGTTGGCTTTTGCCTGCATACGTTGT
This sequence comes from Phocaeicola sp., assembly GCA_022764505.1. Lineage (GTDB taxonomy): Bacteria > Bacteroidota > Bacteroidia > Bacteroidales > Bacteroidaceae > Phocaeicola. Next base: position 363 of record JALEQJ010000047.1, read on the forward strand.
TCCAAGAGCATATCTACCACCTTTCCATAAGCTTCTTCTCTGGCAGCATTGTTTTCTGTCTGTGCAGTAAGTCCCAAGAGATCAAAAACAAAGAGATGAAATACAGATTTCAGTTCTTCCAAATCTTCTGCACTGATGGTAGCTTTCTTGTCCACGATGGTATTGATCATACGAGTAGCATCAAAGAGATGAGAAATCACGATAGGCGTATTCAAGTCATCGTTCATAGCTTCTGTACATTTCTCTCTCAATCCTTGTGGCTGTATGCCCGTAGTGGTAGCAGAAGGAACGATATTTTCTAAGTTTCTCAATCCTTCCAAAAGACGTTCCAATCCTTTTTCTGCCGCTTGCAAAGCTTCATTGCTAAAGTCTACAGTACTTCTGTAGTGAGCTTGCAAGATAAAGAAGCGAATAGTCATAGGGCTGTATGCCTGTGTGAGCAACTCATGTTTGCCTTGGAAAAACTCATCTAAGGTGATAAAGTTCCCCAGAGATTTTCCCATCTTCTTACCATTGATGGTAATCATATTGTTATGCATCCAGTAGCGTACCATTTCGTGTCCTTGCGAAGCTACACTCTGTGCTATTTCGCATTCATGGTGTGGAAAGATCAAGTCCATACCACCTCCGTGAATATCAAAACTTTCTCCCAAGTATTTCTTACCCATAGCCGTACATTCACAGTGCCAGCCGGGGAAACCATTGCCCCATGGAGAGGGCCATCTCATGATATGCTCGGGTTGTGCATTTTTCCATAGAGCAAAATCCGAAGGATCTCTTTTTTCATCTTGTCCGTCCAACTCTCTTGTAGTATTGAGTACATCGTCCAAGTTACGACCGGAGAGTACTCCATATTTATGTACCTTGTTGTACCGAGCTACATCAAAATAAACAGATCCTTTGCTTTCGTAAGCAAATCCATTGTCTAAGATTTGTTTTACAAGTTCTATTTGCTCTATGATGTGTCCGGACGCATGAGGTTCTATGCTGGGAGGAAGTACGTTGAGGTATTCCATCGCCTTTTGGTAACGCAGGAGATAAAATTGTACCACTTCCATAGGTTCCAATTCTTCCAAGCGAGCTTTTTTCGCAATTTTATCTTCTCCATCGTCCGCATCGTGTTCCAAGTGCCCTACATCTGTGATATTTCTCACATAACGCACCTTATACCCCAAGTGTTTGAGATAACGGAAAAGTATATCGAAAGTAATAGCAGGACGAGCGTGTCCCAAGTGGGCATCTCCATAGACGGTAGGACCACATACATACATACCTACATGAGGTGCATGATGAGGTACAAAAGTTTCTTTCTGCCTACTGAGTGTATTGTAAATAACTAATTGATGTTCCATATTCATTTTTATTTATCTGCAAATGTAGGAAAAAGAGTGCTTGATACTTATTTGCCTTTTGTGTTTTTAAGATTTTGCACCGAAGAAGAGGAACGGTTCTTGAATTTTGGAGCTTGATACATACTGCAATCATTATTTTTCCATTACCTTTGTCTCACATATAACGTATAGCAACACAAACAAAATTCTAAATTCAGTACTCACTATTAAATACTAAAAAAAATGAAGTCGCAAATTATTTCCGCAGGATTGATCGCATTAAGCATTGCGATACTTGGTTTCTGTATCAAAACAGGTATTGACAATTTCGTAAACAAAGACAACAGAGTTACCGTAAAAGGATTGGCTGAGGTAGAAGTAGAAGCAGACAAGGTTACCTGGCCTATCGTATTCAAGGAGATAGGAGATAACCTTCCGGATCTTTACGATCGTGTAAACAAGACACAAAGCCTCATCAAGTCTTTCCTGCTGCAAAACGGCATCACAGAAGAGGACATTACTGTAAATCCGCCTGCTGTGATAGATATGAGTGCACAAAGATATGATAGCAATGTAAAGTATCGCTACAACATTACTTCCTGTATTACAGTTACTTCCAAAAATGTAAAATTAGTACGCAGTATTATATCCAAGCAAGGGGCTTTGCTCAAAGACGGGATTGCCATAGAAGAGGGAGGATACGAAAACCCTATCACTTATGAATTTGTTTCTTTCGCAGATATGAAACCCAAAATGATGCAGGAAGCCATAGAAAATGCAGCAAAGACCGCACAGCAGTTTGCAGAACACAGTCATAGCAAACTCAACAAAATAATTCGTGCAGATCAAGGACAGTTTTCTATAGAAGACAGAGATGTAAATACCCCATTCATCAAGAAAGTAAGAGTAGTAACTACCATCACTTATTCTCTGAAAGACTAAGAAGAAGTTCAGACTCATAAAGAAAATAGGCTGTAGCGAGAATCATCTTGCCACAGCCTATTCTTATAAATAAAGTATTGTACATTTAGAACATATAGCCCACGGTAAAGATCCAAGAACGATACTTTCCACCATAAGCCGCAGTTTTCAGACCCAAGTCATAACCTACAGAAAGACGCACATAAGTAAAGAGTTCCACTCCGACTCTCGCACCCAATCCCCAGTTGAAGCGTGAAACACTTCCTGCGGAAAAAGGCTTATAAGTCTCTGTCTTCTGCATATTCTCTAATCTGTACTCACCATTTCCTGCTATAGCATATTCCACATAAGGACCGGCTTCTGCAAAGAGATTCACTTCGGAACCCACTGCTTGTTCCATACCTACATAAACAGGCAAGTGCAAGAAATGCAACTTATCGCTTGTAACTCCTATACTCGGTTTGTCTGTCCCAACTAGAACTACTCCTGTTTGTTTCCTATACTGATAGGATAAACCTGTATGGAAATAAAATTTACCTGTAATAGAAAGGGGAATTTGGGCATTTACACCTGCACGAAAACCATCTTCGTAACTACCACCGGTTCCACTTATTGTATGAAGAGTATAACCACCTTCTACACCCCAGTTAATAGTTTGCGCGGATACTATGATGCTACAACATAGTAACCCTAAAATTGTAAAGAGCTTTTTCATTGATTGATTCTTTTATGATTACAAACAATGCAAATATATACAAAAGCACTATTTTTCAACAAAAGAAACGATGTATTTCAAAAAAAACAATAAAAAGTTTCTGCGAATTATGGCGAGGATAGATTTGCACATTTTCATCTATATGTTTCCTATCCACTACTTTCTGTAGTATATTTGCCCCTACATATTGTAAAAGAATGAAAATGAAAATATTTTTGGTCTATAGCGTGGTCTTTTTTCTGAGTATTGCCACCGGTACGGCACAGACCACCACAGATAAGTATGCGCCCAAATATATGCGCTATGCTATCCCGGAAATAGAAGGGAAAGTCGTATTCAGTACCACTGCGCAAGTAGATGGAGTAAGTACAGAAGAGCTGTATAACCGCCTGCTCAAGTGGACAGAAGAAAAACTCATAGCCCGTTCTCCGGAGAAAAGTCGGATACTATACACCAGCCGGAACGAGATAGTAGCCGGCATAGAAGAATTGCTTACTTTTTCTACCAGTGCCCTCTCTGTAGACCGTACACGTATTTATTTTCACTACCATATCAAAGTAGAAGGAAACAGCTATACAGCTACCATCAATAGAATACGCTATTGGTACAATGAGAATAGAGATGGAGGAGAAAAATTCACTGCAGAAGAGTGGATTACAGACAAAGTAGCTATGAACAAGGCAGGTACAAGACTCTATCCTGCTATGGGTAAATTCCGCCGTAAAACCATAGACTTGAAAGATGAACTATTTCAGAATATGATAGAATACGTAGCACCGGCTTACAGTCGTACTATAGTGTACGCTACCCAGCCGGCTCCTACAGAAGTTGCTCCTGCACCTGTTACTCCTGCTGTAGAAAAAAAGGAGACTATCCGGCACACAGAGATTCTCTCTTTACCTATAGACACGGCAGACAAGGTACTCCGTGCCAGCATCAGCATAGAAGCCGGAGAAGAAACTTTGATGCTGAAACCGGAGAACTGGAGAGGTATGACTTCTATTCCCGGAAAGACTTTTGCTTACATCGTAGTAAACGAAAAACAGCGAGCCCTCAAAACTCTGCTCTGTGAATCTGCATCTTATCTCTTCCACATAGCAGAAGGAGAAAAAACTATGCATTTACAAGGAGGGAATACCCAAGAAATACGTAAACTCAGTACAGAAGAGCTACAGAAAATGGGCATCTCTGCTACAAATACAGACGTATATAGACTGTATATTTCGGAAATAAGTACTATCACAGAAGAAAGAAAATAACCCCTTGTTTCCCTTAACGAGGAAAGAATAAACAATCTCTAAAAAATAAACGCAATGACAAATCAAAACACACTCACGACACTGCGAGACTCTGCCACTATGCGTTGGACAGCGCTCTTGCTCCTCTCTTTTGCGATGTTTTGTTCCTACATTTTTATGGACATACTATCGCCCATCAAAGACTTGATGCAATCTACACGTGGCTGGGACTCCACAGCATTCGGTACTATGCAAGGCTCGGAAACCTTTCTCAATGTCTTTGTATTTTTCCTCATCATAGCAGGAATTATCTTGGATAAAATGGGCGTTCGCTTCACCGCCCTTCTCTCCGGAACAGTTATGTTAGTAGGTGCTACTATCAACTGGTATGCCGTAACCGAAAGTTTCCAAGGAAGTGCTTTGGAAACTTGGTTTACCAATAATCTGAATTACATTCCCGGATTTGACGAATTGGGTATCTCTCCTTTCTACTTAGGTATGCCTGCTTCTGCTAAGTTTGCAGCAGTAGGTTTTATGATTTTTGGCTGTGGAGTAGAAATGGCTGGTATTATGGTTTCTCGTGGTATCGTGAAATGGTTCAAAGGTCGTGAAATGGCACTGGCAATGGGTTCAGAAATGGCATTGGCACGTTTAGGAGTAGCTACTTGTATGATCTTCTCTCCTATGTTTGCACGTATGGGAGGTGTCATAGATGTATCTCGCTCGGTAGCTTTTGGCGTAGTATTGCTTATGATTGCGATGATAATGTTTGTAGTGTACTTCTTTATGGATAAAAAATTGGATACACAAACAGGAGAAGCCGAAGAAAAAGACGATCCATTTAAGATTAGCGATTTGGGAGCTATTCTTAGCTCCAGTGGCTTTTGGTTGGTAGCACTTCTCTGCGTACTCTACTACTCGGCTATTTTCCCATTCCAGAAATACGCTGTAAATATGCTACAGTGTAACCTTACCTTTACAGCATTAGATCCTAATAGCTTTTGGGCTTCCGATACTGTAACCATCATTCAATACTTCGTGATGCTCGTAGCTGCGGCAGCAGCCTTTGCCAGCAATTTTGCACGCAAATCCTTGCGCTTTCCGTTCTTGGCATTGGCTATCTTAGCATTGATAGGCTTCTGCTATATGGGATATATGCGCCAATCTGCGGCAACCGTATTCTCTGTATTCCCACTTTTGGCAGTAGGTATTACTCCTATATTGGGTAAATATGTAGACCACAAAGGAAAAGCAGCATCTATGCTTGTGGTAGGTTCTATCTTGCTCATCGCATGCCACCTTACTTTTGCTTTCGTGCTTCCGCTATTCCGTGGCAATGAAATAGGCGGTATCATCACTGCATACACCACAATCCTTGTACTCGGTGCTTCATTCTCATTGGTTCCGGCTTCTCTATGGCCCAGTGTCCCCAAACTCGTAGACAGCAAAATCATAGGTTCTGCATACGCTATGATCTTCTGGTTCCAAAATATCGGACTTTGGCTCTTCCCTATGCTGATAGGAAAAGTATTGGATAAGACCAATCCGGAAGTAATAGCCGCCTTGGAAAATGGTAGCATCACAGCAGAGCAAGCCGCAGTTTCTTACGACTACTCTTACGCTTTATTGATGCTCGCTTGTTTAGGAGGTTTCGCTCTCTTATTGGGTCTGGCATTAAAAGTGGTAGACAAGAAAAAAGGCTTAGGACTGGAAGAACCAAACATCAAAGCATAATATAATTAAATAGGTACAAATAAATAACCTATAAATAACTCGGCGGATATAACTATGTGAGTTATATCCGCCGGATTTAGTTTTATAACAGGCGCCAGAAAGATTATTCACAAGTTTCCAATAGGATTATCTTTCTTCTTGTATATAGAAGGTATTTCTTCTTCGTATCAAAAAATGACTGTCTATTTGGATTTTAGAAAAAAGTACGTAACTTTGCAAGCCGTAAAAGAAGCAGAATAATAACAATAAAGTATATACTGAAATGAAAAGAACTTATCAACCTTCTAACAGAAAAAGAAGAAACAAGCACGGTTTCCGTGAAAGAATGGCTACCGCCAATGGTCGTCGCGTGTTGGCTTCACGTCGCGCAAAAGGTCGCAAGAAATTGACTGTATCAGACGAATACAACGGCAAAAAAGCATAAGCACCTGCTTAGAATAAAGACTTCCGCCGATAAAACATGACGATGTTTTATCGGCGGAAGTCTTTTTATATAAGGCTATCCTACATTACAGCCACCACTTCTATTTCAAATATAAGTGTAGAATACTTGGGAATTCCCGGTACAGAAACTGCACCATAGCCCAATTCCGAAGGAACATAAATACGCCATTTGTCTCCTACACGCATACGCACCAATGCTATTTGCCACCCCCGAATAAGGCTATTCAAACGTAAAGCGTCCGGATAAGACTGCATCGTATTATCGTCAAAAACTTTTCCATTGATGCACCAGCCTTTATAATAGACAGAAACTATACCGGTAGGATTCACAGCTTTTCCCTCACCACGCTGCAATACTTCGTAAAGAACACCTTCCGATAATTTTTCCACGCCACTTTCTTGAGATTTAGCTTGTAGAAAAAGTAGGTTTTCTGCTTTATAGTCGGTTTTATTTTTGACAGGCATTTCAATCATTTTCTATATGAATCTGACAAACTTTCATCGCTTCTAAAGCTTGGGTGTGTTGTTCCGGAGTTACTCCCGCACAGCAATGCGCATCTACATAAATGGGGACTTCGGGGAAGTAAGACTTCAGCAAGAAAGCGTTCGTAATAACACAAATATCTGTACAAATTCCCACAAGATGTATTTCTTCTATCTCGGAGAATTGACGCAAATACTCTCCCAAAGCAGGAGAGCCAAAAGAAGGCTTTTCTATTACCTTACAACCTTCCATATATATACCTTCTGCCAAGTTCCAACCCTCTGTTCCTTTTACACAATGTACCACAGGAAGATTTCTACCCTCTTGCGTATCCAAGTAATGCGCTTCGTGTGTGTCTTGTGTATAAACAACTTGTTCTCCCGCCTCTGTAAATTGTTTAATCTTTTGCTTTACAGCTTCTACTATTTTCACAGCTTCCGGTGTACCTAAGGCACCATCTATAAAGTCGTTTTGCATATCGACTACTACCAATACTTTCATTGTTTTACTGTTTTTTCTAAAGGTTAGCTATTAATTTTCTGAAAGACGACAATGTCTTTATACGTTTTTCCTATTCTATACCAATGTTTCAATACTCCCACTTTCACATAGCCACAAGTCCGAAACAAACAGATAGCCTCTACATTGTCTTCCAATACTTGTGCATAGAGGGTTTCTATCCCCAAAAAAGAAAAAGCATAGGTTTCTAAACTCTCCACAGCCCAACGTGCTATGCCCCTTCCTCTGTATGCCGGCAGAAGTGCAATTCCTATTTCTGCTCTATTGTGGCGCAAGTGATAATCTATCAAGTCTACTGTTCCCACTATCTGCCCGTTCTTACTATCTTCTATGACCCAGCGCAGACTGCCATCTACAAACAAGTCATTTTGAGATGCTTGTATATAAGTCAGGATTTGATGTCGGGAGTAAAAGCTGGTGGCTACTCCCAAATGACGAAACTCCTCTTCATTCTCAAAGGCTGTAAGCTGCGTTACATCTGTAGGCTCCGGAGCACGTAACAAAAGATGCTCTTTATGCTGTAATTTCTCTATGGTCATTCTTCTACAGGAATTTCTATTTCGTAAAGAATCTTGTCCCGAGAGGGAAGACAAAAGAGATAAGCTATCAAGCTAATGCTTGCACAGATGAGACAAGCAGAATCTAAGATAGCATAATATACACCTACATTCACATACAAAGGAAGTGCTAAGAGAAATAAGCGTATTTTGCACCATCGTACATACTGTGTCTGTAGCTGCTGAAAAGTAACGTCTTTGTCTATTTTCTTTCTTTGGAAACGCCATAATTTCAAAGCTACTGGTAGTAATGTTATCATTAGCAAAATCCCGACAGTCTGCGCCCAATAAGTAGCCCAAGCCTGATCTATCCACATACCTTGTGGAAATAATTCTGTTTCGTACAAAATGACCATTACACAGAGTACCAATAAGTATCCTACATAATAAATACGCTGTGTACGTAATATCTTCTCTATTTGATTTTCCATATCGTTTTAGCTTAAAACTTGCCATCGAAAGTAACACGGTTCACGATAGAACGCCCCAAAGTAATTTCATCTGTATACTGCAATTCGTCTCCTATAGAAATTCCCCGTGCAATGACCGATATTTTCACATCGTATGCAGATAGTTTTCTATAGATATAAAAATTTGTAGTATCTCCTTCCATAGTAGAACTGAGAGCCAATATCACTTCTTTTACCACACCGCTCTTTACTCTATCTACCAAACTCTGTATTTCCAAGTCATTCGGTCCTACACCATCTATAGGCGAAATAATTCCCCCCAATACGTGATAAAGCCCTTTGAACTGCTGTGTATTTTCTACAGCCATCACATCTCTGACATTTTCTACCACACATACCGTAGAGGCATCACGCATAGGGTGCGAACAGATTTGGCAAGTCGCAGTATCCGAGATATTGTGGCACACATTGCAATACTGTACCTCTTTCTTCAGCTTGATAATAGATTGCCCGAAAGCTTCAACCTCTTCTGCCGGTTGGCGAAGCAGATGTAAGACCAAACGCAAGGCAGTTTTATGCCCTACACCTGGTAGTTTGGCAAATTCATTCACAGCTTTTTCTAATAAGACAGAGGGGTATTGTTGGTTCATATATGGATTGTTCTATATAATGGTAACTATGGCTTCCTGTAGTTCTCCCATAGCCTTTGCGCAAAAATATAGAAAAACGGCTACCTTTGCACACTATCAAACAAGAACTTCGGTATGAATGGTATATTTATTTTAGTAACCATAGTTATTTACTTCGGTTTGCTTTTGCTTATTTCTCATTTTACAAGTGGAAGTAATGCCGATAACGACACATTTTTTAGAGGAAACAGACAATCCCCTTGGTACATTGTTTCTTTCGGAATGATAGGTGCTACTCTTTCCGGTGTTACATTTGTTTCTGTACCGGGTATGGTGAGCGGAATAGATATGACATATATGCAGACGTGTTTGGGCTTCTTCGTGGGTTATCTCTTTATAGCACATATTTTATTGCCTCTCTATTACAGATTACAACTCACTTCCATTTATACTTATTTGGGAAAAAGATTAGGCAGACGCTCGTACAAGACGGGAGCTTCTTTCTTTTTATTATCCAAAATGCTGGGAGCCTCTGCACGTTTGTACTTGGTTTGCCTTATTTTACAGGAGTATGTATTTGCACAATATCATATTCCCTTTACCATTACAGCCATCGGAACGGTAGTACTTATTTGGCTCTACACACGCAAGGGAGGTATTAAAACCATCGTATGGACAGACAGTTTACAGACATTCTGCTTATTGGCGGCTCTTCTACTCATCGTGTGGAATGTAAGTTCACTGTTAAACTTAGATTTCTCCGGTGTCGTAGATACCATAACCGGGAGTGAGCACAGTAAAATTTTCGTTTTTGATGACTGGCAGTCTAAGCAAAACTTTTTCAAACAATTCTTCAGTGGAATATTTATCACTATCGTGATGACAGGCTTAGACCAAGATATGATGCAGAAGAATCTTTCTTGCAAAAATCTGAAAGAAGCCCGTAGAAATATGTATTGCTATGGTTTCTCCTTTGTCCCTGTCAATTTAATTTTCCTCTCGTTGGGGATTCTGTTATTGGTGCTGGCGCAAAAAATGCAAATAGTACTACCCGACAATGGAGACCAAATTCTACCACTCTTTGCAGCTAATGGATATTTAGGTTATGCCGTATTGGTATTCTTCACTATCGGTATTATAGCAGCTGCATTCTCCAGTGCAGACTCAGCTTTGGCTGCACTTACTACAAGTTGCTGTATAGACATTTTGGAGATAGAAAAGAAGACAGCTGCAGAAGCTACCCGACTAAGAAAACGAACACACTTCTTCATCTCCACGCTCTTTATTCTCTGTATTCTCGCCTTTGAGGCACTCAACAATAAAAGTGTCATAGATACCATTTATATTTTGGCATCTTATACGTATGGTCCGCTTTGGGGCTTATTTACCTACGGGCTGTTTACCAAGCGTGCCACCAGAGACAAGCTCGTACCTTATATCGCGGTAGCTTCTCCCATTGTTTGTTATTTCATAGACAAAGGAGTTTATGCGGCTACAGGTTACAAATTCGGTTACGAAATGCTTATGTTCAATGGATTACTTACATTCTTCTGCTTATACATTGCCAGTATAGGTACAGTACCCACCACTCAAATAGAACAAGATGGAAATTAAAAGTGCTACATTCGTAGT
>JALEQJ010000007.1 GCA_022764505.1 Phocaeicola sp.
GTTTGGCTTGGATTGTAAGCCTAAGGGAAAGAAAATTAATAGGACAGTATACAGATATTCTCCACCTAATCGTATCGCAACAACTTGGGATACGCATATAGGGAACATCAGGGCAACGCATAGATATACGAAAAGTGGTGTAGGAGGTGTTTATGGTGCAAATTCTGCTAAAACAGCAATGGCTGAAATATCACATTGGGGTGTAGATCCTGATAGTGTTGTTTTAGTAAGCAAAAAGGTATCTCTCAAAAATGTACTCGATTTAACTGACCCTAAAGTAAGGAGTCAAATGGGAGTTGACTTGGCTGATATAACAAAAGATAGCTATGATATTACTCATAAATTAGGTGATTGGGCTATCGAAAATGGCTATGATGGTATCTTAGCTCCCTCTGCCAGAAACGCAACAGGAACAAATTTAATAGGATTTAATGGATTATGATTGTATGAGAATGGATGCAAAATTAGAAAACGAATACTCTGGAGATGAAATTTGGTCTCATTTTGCGGAAACTGCAAAAAAAGAAGTCGATTCTCCTGATTTTAATACAGACTATGATATATTAAACAAGCTGAAGGGGTATCTAAATCCTCATGAGGATATAGCTTACGTAGCATATTATTTTTTTTATAACGATAGCATCAAATGGATCCAAAGGGCAATCCCCATACTAAATAATATAAGTCCAATGGAATGTCTCTATTCTAAAGAATTAATCAACAGATTACGAGAAGTATTGTTAAGAACACCCTTATAATTAATTGTGTCTATATTATTTCCTGTCAGTTTTTAGCCTCTTTCGGCTTGAATGTAGATAAATATTGTTAAGTTTTACGAAATTCTATCAAGCGTTCATGTCTTTGAATACTGTTTAGGATGTATTGTTAGAACAAAACGTTACCTCTGGGACGGCAACATCCTCCTTTATGAGTGGACTTACGACTGAAAAGAGCCGTACAACAACCTCGTAACGTGGGTGTACGATGGCAATAGCTACACTCCTGTGGCAAAGCTCACCGAGGAGGACAGCTACACCATCGTGCAGGACTATATGGGTACGCCCATACAAGCCCTCGACAGCAAGGGTGAGGTGGTTTGGGACTGCATCCTCGACATCTATGGGGATGTGCTGGAACTCAGAGGAAAACGAGACTTCATACCTTTCAGATTCCAAGGACAGTATGAGGATGGTGAGACGGGGCTGTATTACAATAGGTTTAGGTATTACGACCCAAATACAGGCACATACATAAGCCAAGACCCGATAGGTTTACAAGGAGGTATGCAACTTTACGCATACGTCCACGATTCTAACAGTTGGATAGACCCATTAGGATTAAGAAAATATATTGTTTATCAAGCCTATGAGTTAGATGCAAAAGGAAACCGTACAGGAAAAATTTACACAGGTCGAACAAGCGGAGATGATAATATGTCAGTAGACCAAATATTAAATAGACGGCATACAAATCACCACAGAAACTTAGAACGTCTAAATGCTGTTTATGAGACAGATAATTACAAAGCAATGAGAGGTGGTGAACAGTATTATATAGAAGAAGCCCGAAAATCAGGTAATGCAGCAGACCAGATTAACGGTATTTCTCCTAAGAAAGCCAATAAAAAAGGATATGAAGCCGCTTTTGCCGACCCTGAAAATAATAAAACAGGGAAGCTTGGTGATAATTTAAAGAAGGGATGTAATTAAAAAAAAATATCAATATGGATAAAAGAGATAAAAAATATGGCAATGTTTATGAGATTAAGTTGCCCAATGGAAAATATACTTATATTTGTTGGATAAGACAATTTAGTTTTGGGGTATTCAATTATTATTCTGAAAAAACAGTAGAAAATTTGGATACTCTTTTATCTGTTGGATTTAAAATATACACCTCTGGTAAAGAAACAGCAATAAGAAAAAAAATATGGAAACTCATCGGGTATGTCGATTTGGAAAAAGAAAAGATAGAGTTCCCTGATTTAGCCATATTTATGGCATATAACAAAGAACATTTTATAGGACAATCAAGAATAATGAGGAATGGTAATTCTTACAAAGTACCCACAGAATACTATATAAGCCTATTGAAAAAAGGACATCTTGCAGGTTTCTTTGACAACTATAAGACTTTTGAATTATGGTTATCGGGCAATATAGAAAATTATCCTGAAAATCAAGATATATTTCCTTTACCCGCTCAATATTGCTAAGGTAATGTACCAACGTTAGTGATAATCTAATCGTTCTTTGAAACAGTATCTTTGTAGACCATTTGGGCACGCCCGTAATGGCGGTGAACAGCGAAGGTAAAAGAATATGGGAATGCGAGTTAGATATTTACGGAAAGAAAAGGAAAGAAACAGGAGTACCTGATTTTATTCCTTTCCGCTATCAAGGGCAGTATGAGGATGAGGAGACAGGACTCTACTACAATCGATTCAGATACTACTCGCCTGACACAGGAACTTATATATAAGATTGTTAAGTGGGGAAAGTAATTTTTATGCCTACGTCAAAGATACCAATATGTGGTTGGATATTTTTGGATTATCTGCTACACATTTACACCACACAATTCCAAGAGAGGTATATAATCCAAGAAGTGGGAAACCTGCAATGTTACCAGAACATTTGGTAAACGACCCTGATATAAAGGGAAGAACAGGTAATCCAAATCGTTGGAGTATTCCTGCCGATGAACATATTGCATTACACAAAAAGAATAGACCAGGAGGAGATTATAATACTCGTTGGAAACAAGAACTTGATTTATTAGATCCAGATAAATCAAAATGGACAAAACAAGACATTTTAGATATAAGAGATAAATTAACAAAAGAATTTGGAATTGATAAGTATAAACCAAAGTGCAAATAATGAAAATTTATAGATTATCAAGTAGTGTTAGTGGCAAAGGAGAGTTTGCTGTACTTAGACCAAGCAATAAACAAAACATTAAGGGAGTAGATGTATTAGATGTTTGGTGGGACGATTGGTGCAGTGGAGGCGATAAAATAGGCGATTTTGTATCTTGTGGTGCAATAAATGTTTGTAAAACAGCCGTATTTGAAACATTAATAGAAAATTTTAAAGAACTGAAAAATGTAGAATTGAGATACAATAAAACAGAGAAAGAGTTAAACGCAAAAAACATCAAGCGTTTAAAATGGTTACCCAAGGAAACTATTCCCTTAACCGCTTTTTTTAGTCCTATAAGTTTCGATTGTCTTCCTCAAAGCACGATAGTAACAAATGAAAGAGGAATGATTAAATTTATAGGAGTTGCCGAATTAAGAGGAAATTTAGTTATTCCAAGAGAGCAAGGAAAAGGATTATTTTTCAGTTCAGATGTAATCGGTGATTTTGACTTTTTTACCCTTACAAACTCTGGTTTTTTATTGTGTACAGAACGAGTAAAAGAGTTTTGTGCAAATCAGAATTATGAAAATGTGACATTCTTAGAAATGGGTGAAATTATATAATTCACAAAACCGCCTCAATCGAGACGTTTTTCTGCTTTCTTTTCTTCCGCCTTTGGCGGAACATCGGCGGGTGGTTTTTTATATCAAAGTCAATACCTTGCTGCCGAAAGCGAATTAGCGTATAATAGATTCAGGCATTACGACCCAAGCACAGGCACATACATAAGCCAAGACCCGATAGGAGTCGTGGGAAACAATCCAACGCTGTATGGATATGTAAAAGACACAAATACGTGGATTGATGTATTGGGGTTAAGAGGTTTCTTTACGCCTTCTATTTTTAATGCTCCATCAGGAAATACTCATACAGTTTATCAGCAAAAAATAGATTGGGATTTACCTTCTACAGGAAAAGGAGGAATAACAGAGACGAATTTAGATAGAGCTTTAAGAGGTGATGCCCCATTTGTTGTTAAGAATGGCAAATATAGTCAGATAAACCTACATCACTCAAAACAAAACGCAAAAGGTTCATTATTTGAGTTATCCTCTGCAACACATCAAAAATATTATGGTAGTAATGCTTTACATCCATATTTGCCTAATGCTCATCCTGATAATCCTGTAAATAGAGATTTGTTTAAAATAGATAGAGAAGCCTATTGGAAATAGAGAGCAGAAGTAGAAATAAATGCACGAAAAAAGAAAGGAATTTGCAAATAATAAAATTGATATTTATGTTGTCAGAAAAAGTTAAAAATTATTTGATAGAAACAGGATTGTACGACGAAACTGAAGATACAAATTATCAAAAAGTAATGTTAGATTTAGGAATTAAATTGGATACGACCTTCGCCCAATTTAATCTTTATACAAATGCTGTAACATTTAAAGGTCGTAGTTATGAACTATATAATGTCTGTTGGTTTAAAATATATTCCGATGATTTGGATTATGTTATAGAATCAGCCCATAAAGTTCTAAAATTACCCGACGAATATATCCCATTAGATAGTTTTGAGGGAGAAGGAGGTTTTTTCTATAATCGAAAGACAGGGGAAGTTTTAGAACTTGAACTTGGACAAAAGTTAATTGATTTTCAGAATGGGCAACTACGACCTCAATGGAAAGATTTTAATTCTTTCTTGGAGTGGTTTTTTGAATTAGAATAAACTTAAACCTGCCTTGATTGTGGTGGGTTGTTTCTGCTTTCTTTCTCCGCCTTTGGCGGAACATTGGCGGAGTGGTTTTTGTGGCTTTGCCACAGAAAAAATGACTTTTTCGGCAAAAAAGTTTCTCTTTTCGGGAGTTTTTTTGCCTGTTTTATCCGTTTCTTGTCATCAATCCCTTTATTGATAGAGGTTTTTGCTCTGTTTCTTCTTTCCCTTTCCAAAAGGAAGTGAAGCGGGGAAGAAGTGAGAAAAACCGCCAGCAACAACACCTCTAAAAAAAACAGGAAGAACCACAAACAAAACGCCCCGATAACAACCCTACCATAAGCAATAGTAATAGAGCTGGATAGATATTGGGAGTTATAACTGTACCTTACTCCCTACAATAAGTTTAAGACTACTAATCCTCCAGTTCCTAATTTTATTTAAGTCGTTTTTTTGCATCAAACTAAAAACTTATCTTTGCCAGCTGATAATGAGTGATAGAAATACATAAGCTCATTATCCATTCAGTCATAACGATTAGTAAGCATAAATGAACCAAACTAAAACACTTGTCAAGAAGATAACAGAAGGTATTCAAGAAAAGAAAGGAAAAAAAATAGTCGTAGCAGACTTAACGCATCTACACGATAGTGTTTGTAAATACTTTATCATTTGTCAAGGGAGTTCCCCTACTCAGATTTCTGCCATAACAGACTCAATAAAAGATTATGTACGTATAGAAACGGGAGAAAAACCTATAGGTACAGACGGCACACAAAATGCACAGTGGATCGTGATGGATTATGGAGACATTATGGTACATATATTTTTGCCGGAAACCCGAGAGTTTTACAACTTGGAAACGCTTTGGGCAGATGCCAAACTTACAGAAATCCCAGATTTAGATTAAGCCAGATTAAATTCAGAAAAAGAAATGAGTAATCAACCTAAAAATACACCAAAGTTGCCCGGTTTTAATTTTATGTGGGTATACTTTTTTATCGCAATTGGGTTATTAGGATATATGTTTTTCGGAGGTGACGAAAGCAGTTCCACCAAAGAGATTAACTATACGAAATTCAAGCAATTGGTAGAAAAAGGATATGTGCAGAAAGTTACTGCATATAATGACAATACCCTTACCGTAATCATTGCCCCTAATTATTTGGAACAAGCATTTGAGCAAAACTTGGATAAACTTGGCAAGAAGCCGCGAATGTCTGTAGAAATAGGCTCTATAGATACGTTTGACAAGTTTATGGACGACCAAACAGTGGCAGGAAATTTCAAGGGAGAAATTTCTTACGAGAAAAAGACCTCTTTTTTCGGTCCATTGCTGTGGAATATCCTACCCATAGTTGTCATCATAGGATTTTATTTATTCCTTATGAGTAGAGCTACAGGTGCCGGTGGAGGTGGAGGACCCGGAGGTGTGTTCAATGTAGGGAAAAGCAAAGCACAACTCTTTGAAAAAGGTTCTACACGCATTACATTCAAGGACGTAGCAGGACAAAATGCAGCCAAACAAGAAGTAGAAGAAATAGTAGAGTTTCTCAAGTCCCCTCATCGTTATACAAACTTAGGAGGTAAAATTCCCAAAGGAGCTTTGCTTGTAGGTCCTCCGGGAACCGGTAAGACCCTCCTTGCAAAGGCTGTGGCAGGAGAAGCAGACGTACCATTCTTCTCTCTCTCCGGTTCGGATTTTGTAGAAATGTTTGTAGGAGTAGGTGCGTCTCGTGTACGCGATCTTTTCCAACAAGCCAAAGCTAAATCTCCCTGTATCATATTCATAGATGAGATAGATGCCATAGGTCGTGCACGTGGAAAAAATCCAAGTATGGGAGGAAATGATGAGCGTGAAAATACTCTCAACCAGCTACTCACAGAAATGGACGGCTTTGGTACTAATAGTGGTGTCATCATCTTAGCAGCAACGAACAGAGTAGATATATTGGACAAAGCTCTACTGCGTGCAGGTAGATTTGATAGACAGATACATGTAGACTTACCGGATCTGAATGAGCGTCGTGAAGTCTTTAAGGTACACCTTGCTCCATTAAAATTGGCGGAAAATGTGGATTTAGATTTGCTATCCAGACAAACTCCGGGATTCAGTGGTGCAGATATAGCCAATGTCTGCAATGAAGCAGCCCTCATCGCTGCAAGACATCATAAATCTGCTGTAGGTAAAGATGATTTTATCTCAGCCATAGATCGTATCATAGGAGGTTTGGAAAAGAAGACCCGCATCATCACAGCCGAAGAAAAACGCTCAATTGCGCTACATGAAGCCGGACACGCTACAATTTCTTGGCTTTTACAATATGCCAATCCACTCATAAAGGTAACCATAGTACCACGTGGTAGAGCATTGGGAGCAGCATGGTATCTTCCGGAAGAAAGACAAATTACCACCAAAGAGCAAATGCTGGACGAGATGTGTGCTATCTTAGGAGGAAGAGCTGCAGAAGAAGTGTTCATAGGACAGATTTCTACAGGTGCGATGAATGACTTGGAGCGAGTAACCAAACAGGCATATGGTATGATAGCTTATGCCGGTATGAGCGATAAACTGCCTAATATCTGCTATTATAACAATGATGAGTATAGTTTTTCTAAGCCATACAGTGAACAAACAGCACAGCTCATAGACAAAGAGGTGCAAAATATGATAGCAGAACAATATGAACGTGCAAAAACTATTCTACGAGAACATCAAGAAGGACATAACAAACTGGCCCATCTGCTGATAGAAAAAGAAGTAGTTTTCGCAGAAGATGTAGAAGCTATTTTCGGGAAACGCCCTTGGGCTTCTCGTACAGAAGAACTGATGCAAGAAGATGGACACTCCTCTGCTTCGGAGGTTTCTCCACAAGCAGATGCCACATCGGCAAACGCATAAAATCCGATTAAAATATGGGGACTGTCTATGTGCTATTAGGCAGTCTTCTTTTATATAAACGCATTTCATTTATTTATATAGACGTATGAAAAATCTCTACTTAAGAAGTATTACGGGCATAGTTTTTGTATCATTGGTTATAGGTTCTACTCTCTATAGCCCTGTAAGTTTCACCTTCTTTTTTGCCCTTATTACAGCTTTAAGTATCTATGAGTTTGGTACTATTGTAAACAAGACAGAAGAAGTACACATCAATCGGAATATTACGACACTGGCAGGTATCTTTTTATATTTCTCTTTCGCCTACTTCTGCTATAATCCACAGCAAAGCGGTATCTTTATCCCTTACTTGATATTCATACTCTATTTATTTATAAGCGAGCTTTATCTGAAACACAAAAACCCGATAAACAACTGGGCATACACTGCTATGAGCCAAATGTATGTAGCTCTCCCCTTTTCTCTATTACATGTATTGGCATATCATGGCAGTGGAGAAGTTACACTCTATAATCCTATACTTCCAT
The DNA here is from genome assembly GCA_022764505.1 of Phocaeicola sp. Classification (GTDB taxonomy): domain Bacteria; phylum Bacteroidota; class Bacteroidia; order Bacteroidales; family Bacteroidaceae; genus Phocaeicola. Next base: position 8,014 of record JALEQJ010000007.1, read on the forward strand.
TGTCCATCTTCATTTTTAACTGGACAAATGATACAGGAGCCTACTGCACAGGAATGTTATTCGGAAAACATCGCTTATTTGAGCGTATTTCTCCCAAGAAAAGCTGGGAGGGTTCGTTCGGTGGGGCTGTATTGAGCATCATCACTGCCATAATACTTAGTTTGAATTTTTCTTTTCTCAATACTTGGGAATGGGTAGGTTTAGGGTTAGTTATCGTGGTCTTTGGAACATTTGGAGATCTCGTAGAGTCATTACTAAAACGAACTTTAGGCATTAAAGATTCCGGCAATATATTACCAGGACATGGAGGTATGTTGGATAGATTTGATAGTTCACTATTGGCTATCCCGGCAGCCACCGTTTATTTATATCTTCTCGGTCTATAAAAAGGAGTACCATATTTGTAGGGATTTCCCCTACCTCACACATATACCTCTTAGTAAAAGAAGAATATCCCTAAAAATAGCATAAACATCTGCTTTTTTAGGGTAAAGAAGGTAGCACCAATCCTTTTAGTCTTAACTTTGTAGCAAGAAATACTTTCAGATATACTCAAAAAACGTTCTACTTTAGTTGAGACAATGAAACAAGTACCTATTCATATAGACATTATTTCTGTAAGCTACGAGGAGTTATCCTCTATTGAAAAAAAGTTGATAGAAACAGCCAAGAATGCTACCAAAAACAGTTATGCTCCTTACTCGGTTTTTTCTGTTGGTGCAGCAGCTCTTTTGGGTAACAATGAAATCATAGCAGGAACCAATCAGGAAAATGCAGCTTACCCATCGGGAATATGTGCAGAGAGAACCACACTCTATTATGCCAATTCCAAGTATCCTACAGAGAGGGTGCAAGCATTGGCTATAGCAGCCTACACAGATGGAGACTTCTTGGACACTCCTATTCCTCCTTGCGGTGCTTGCAGACAAGTTCTCTTGGAAACAGAAAAACGTTTTGGACACCCCATGCAAATTCTACTTTATGGGAAAAATGAAATCTATAAAATGGAAGGTGTAAAAAATTTACTACCTCTGTCTTTCTCTACAGAATATCTGAAATAAGCATAGACAATAATTTTCTAAACTTCACAACTATGGCAAAAAGAAGAATGCTCAAAAAAGAGCTCACAAACAGAGTTCTCAGTATAGGATATTGCTATTTGGCAATTAACGATTTGAATAAAGCAAAACAATCACAAGAAGACGTAACAAAAACATTATCTCAACTGTCCGAAATCCACAAAGATTTTATCAGCAGAGTAAATCATGTAGCACCAGGAAATGCAAGAAAATACTTTCAACACTTGACGGCTGATTTCAAGAAAGCTTTGGAAACCATCGTACTACCGGAAATAGAAGCATGAGTATAAAGCAAAGATTGGCAAGTTTTATCTACCACAAAGTGCTGGGTTGGAAAGCAGAAGTACATATACCTGACTTTGAAAAAGTTATCATCTGTGCAGCTCCACATACTTCCAATTTAGATCTCTTCATTGGCAAATTATTTATCAATGCCATAGGTAGAAAATCCGGCTTCTTGATGAAAAAAGAATGGTTTTTCTTCCCTTTGGGCATTATATTCAGAAGAATGGGAGGAATTCCTGTCAATAGAAGCAAAAGCACCTCTATGGTAGAACAAATAGTAGAGAAGATAAAGCATAGCAAAGAATTTCACTTAGCTATTACGCCAGAAGGAACTCGCTCTGCTAATCCAAACTGGAAGAAAGGATTTTACTACATTGCACACAAAGCACAAATTCCTATAGCACTCATAGGTATTGACTATAAAAACAAATGCGTAACTGCAGGAAAGTATATCATGCCTACGGGAGATATAGAAAAAGATATGATAGAAATAAAAAGCTATTTCAAAAATTTCACAGGAAAATACCCAGAGCGATTTACAACAGGACTATAATTTTACAATTAAAACAACTAAATGATGAAAAAGAAAACAAGTTTTATGGCAGCTGTGCTCAGTATGAGCCTCTTGCTGAGTGGTTGCGGTAATATGAACAATGCAACCAAAGGTGGAATCTTAGGCGGTGGCGGTGGTGCTATCTTAGGTGGCGTTATCGGTGCTATTGCAGGAAAAGGAAAAGGTGCTGCGATCGGTGCAGCTATCGGTGGTGCTGTAGGTACCAGTGCCGGAGTACTCATCGGCAGAAAGATGGATAAAGCAGCGCAAGCGGCAAAGAACATAGAAGGAGCACAAGTAGAACAAGTAACAGACAACAATGGACTTCAAGCAGTAAAAGTTACCTTTGATTCCGGTATCCTCTTCAATAGTGGTAGTTCCTCATTGAGTAACTCTGCACAAACATCACTCAGCAAGTTTGCAAGAGAAGTTTTGGGTCAAAACAAAGATATGGACGTAGCTATCTACGGATATACAGACAATCAAGGTTGGAGAGGTGCTAATGCTACACAAAGCGCACAAAAGAATTTGGAGCTATCTCAGCAACGCGCACAGAGTGTCTCTACTTACTTGCGTAATGCAGGAGTATCAAGTACACAAATCACACTTGTAGAAGGTATGGGAGAAGCTAATCCTGTAGCAGACAATAGCACTGCAGAAGGACGAAAAGAAAATCGTCGTGTAGAAGTTTATCTCTATGCCAGCTCAAAAATGATTCAAGCAGCAGAAAACGGTACACTATAAAGAACATACTACACAAAAAACAATGAGAGACTACTGAATACAGATAGTCTCTCATTATTTTTATATAAAGCCTTATTATCTAAGCTGTAGATTAGTCAAAAAGAAAAAAAGGAAAGAGTGAAAGTAATATAGAAAAAGAATACGTGCATCAGAGATGTGGTGAAACTCCGATAGACATGTTTTGAGTGCTCTTCCCCTTTGTAATCCACCGACATAAAGTTACCCCGAAAGGGCGTGGCCCGCCATTAGGAAATGAAGCTTGTCTCGGAACTTTAGTATTATTTGAAGAGTCCCCGACTCTACTGAGTACACGTATTCCTAACAACAAAAGTAAGCACTTCTATCCGAATAACAAAAAATCCAAGTAAAACTTTTACAGCTTATACACATCTGCTCTAAAAACATTATTTTTGTAAAACTTTCAAAGAAAAACAACAAAACATGGCTACAACATTAGAATTGAAGTATGGTTGCAATCCCAATCAGAAACCTGCTCGTATTTTTATGAAGGAAGGAGAGCTTCCTATCAAAGTCTTAAACGGTAAACCCGGATATATCAATTTCATGGATGCGTTCAATGGTTGGCAATTGGTAAAAGAGCTAAAAGAAGCTACCGGAATGCCTGCTGCTACATCTTTTAAGCATGTAAGTCCTGCAGGAGCAGCTATCGGATTACCTCTTACAGAAGTACTCAAACAGATTTATTTTGCTACAGATTTACCATTAAGTCCTTTAGCATGTGCTTATGTAAGAGCTCGTGGAGCGGACCGTATGTCTTCTTATGGGGACTTTATTGCTTTGAGCGATGTGTGCGATATAGAAACAGCCAGATTTATCAATAGAGAAGTTTCCGATGGGGTCATAGCTCCGGGATACACTCCGGAGGCTCTTCAAATTCTTACCAACAAAAGAAATGGCACTTACAATGTCATAGAAATAGATCCTCATTATACGCCTGCACCTGTAGAGCAAAAAGATGTATTCGGCATCACATTTGAACAAGGGAGAAATGAAATAAGAATAAGTGAAGATACTCTATTTTCCAATATTCCTACCCTCAATAAATCTTTTACACCTGAAGCAAAAAGAGACTTAATCATAGCACTGATTACACTGAAGTACACACAATCTAATTCTGTCTGCTACGTAAAAGATGGACAAGCCATAGGAATCGGAGCAGGACAACAAAGTCGCATTCACTGTACACGCTTAGCCGGGAATAAAGCAGATATTTGGTATCTACGTCAGCACCCTAAGGTTTTATCACTCCCTTGGATAGATAAAATAAGACGTGCAGACAGAGATAACACTATAGACCTCTACATAAGTGAAGATGCAGACGATGTGCTAAAAGATGGAGCGTGGCAACAATTCTTCAAAGAACAACCTACCCCACTGACAAAAGAAGAAAAACGTGAATGGTTAGATACACTTTCCGGTGTAGCACTGGGTTCTGATGCTTTCTTCCCATTCGGCGACAATATAGAACGTGCTCACAGAAGTGGAGTACAGTATATAGCACAAGCTGGAGGTTCTGTCCGAGATGACAATGTAATAGAAACCTGCGATAAGTATGGTATCGCTATGACCTTTACCGGTATTCGCTTATTTCATCATTAAAAAAACAAGAAGGAACAAAAAACGGCTGTTCACGCATGTGAACAGCCGTTTTTTCATATATAACTTAAATCTTACAAGCCTAATTTCTTTGCTATGTCTGCCGGTATAGCATCTTTGTGCAAGAGAATATTTACAGTTTTGTAAGCTACAAACGCTTTAGAAACATACCATAAGCCTTTGTATTTTCCTGTTTTTCCCCAAGAGTTTTTCATCATAAAATACTCTTTGCCATTTTGATCTTTTGCCAAACCATAAATTAACATACCGTGGTCATCTGTAGTAGTCCAATTGTCGTATGCTTCTTGGCGCATTTCTTGTGTGATGGTCAATTCCGGCATTGGTTTTTCCACTGCTTCTTTCTTCTTTTCTGCTGAAGACATTTTCAACCAGCGTGCCATATCAGAACCGGAAAGTTCTGCAGAAGCCTCTACATCCGGAACTACAGCAATACCATTGCGGGTAAAACCATCTTCACTCACATCTGCTCCCCACGCAAAAGTATATCCATTGTTTACAGCAGATTCCATCACTCTCATCAATTCATCTAAAGGAAGGTTATAAGACAATGAATTGCGCCAGTTGTCCGGTACTTCTATAGCGAACTTAGTGTAGAATGGGTGGTGTGTAAAAGAAGTAAGAGACACATAATCGTCCATATTCAAGCCCAAAACTTCGTCCGCAAAACTTCTTGGAGTATAAGTTTTGCCATTGTAAGTGAAGCTTTCCGGACATTCTCCCAAGTAGCTATCGTAAATGCTTGCCAATCCTTTTTTCCACACAGGAGAAAGTTTTTTCAGTTTCGCTTTTGCCAATCCTTTCACATAACCTTCTGCTACAGCATCTAATTCTGTATGATTGTGTATAGAGTCTCCATAAGCGATACCCGGCATCACAGACTTAGGTACCATACCATAATTTCTGTAGC
>JALEQJ010000008.1 GCA_022764505.1 Phocaeicola sp.
AAGATTCGCTTTGTAGAGGACATCTTATGAAGCCGGTACAAGAGCTTATGCGTAAGGTATTTTGGCGAGCATTTCTGCTATTTTCTCTACACCTTCTTCCAAAGGTTTAGAGAGCATAGGGCGCAGAAAGAGAGAAATTTCTGCATTCAGCGTAACTTTCAATTTGGCTTCTGCTTCGCTTACGGGCAGGATTTGAATCCATAATTGCAAGGGAATAGGTGTATTATCTCCCTCAAATTTGATACATTTCTGTGGCTCACGTTCTACTATCCGAATGCAGATGGGGAAACCTTTTACATTGAAAGAGATGCTGTCTGCACCTATTTGTATATTTTCCGGTAAATGCTCGGTATGTTCTTTGAGTTTGTCCAAATGCTCCATAAGGGGTTGCAAATTAGATAAATCTGCTATTTTCTCGTATACTTGTGCTTGTGTGTAAGGTACGTGCTTAATGCTACTTTCGTATTTTGACATGTAGTTTCTTTATGTTTGTTTATTTCCCCGTCCATGTAGCAGGATCTTTTCTCCATGCTTGCAGGATAGGAAGGTCTTCTTCTTTTATATAATGCGTAGCCAAGGCTTCCTCCAAAACCACATTGTAGTTACTCAATGTGATAAGGCGAACTCCCGACTGCTTAAAGGCTTCTTTCGCTATATCAAAACCATAGGTGAAAGAGGCTATCATACCCACAACCTCACAACCATAATTCTGAAGAGCTTGTACTGCTTTCAGACTACTGCCGCCTGTAGAAATGAGATCTTCTATTACCACGACTTTTGTACCGGGAGCCAAATCTCCTTCTATCAAATTTTCTAAGCCGTGATCTTTGGGGCTGGATCTTACATAAACAAATGGTTTATTGAGTGTGTCCGCTACCAATGCACCTTGTGCTATCGCACCTGTAGCTACTCCTGCTATGGCTTCTGCTTCCGGAAATTCTTCCAATATGAGGCGAGAAATTTCCAATTTTACGAAATTCCGAAGCTCTGTATAAGAGAGCGTTTTTCTATTGTCGCAATAAATAGGAGACTTCCAGCCGGACGCCCAAGTAAAGGGGTTGGCAGGTTGAATTTTTACCGCTTTTACACTGAGGAGTTTCTGTGCGAATAATCTTTCTAATGTTTGCATATTGAAGAACCGATTTAAGCATTTCTGTTGTTTGCAAAGTTAAAACAAGTTTTCTGTCTTTCGTAGACGAAAAGTGAAAAACTATTTGTGTCAAGTCCTATTTTACCGGCAGAGTTTGAGTGGGCGTTCCAAAATATATTTTAGCTACGTCTTCCGTCCTTTTTTATCCTATTATTGGGAATTTCTGTTTTGTGCTTAAGTTTATGTAAACCTCCACTATGGTTTATATAAACTTCCATTGCGGTTTATATAAACTGTGATACGGAATAGAGATTTTCATATTTACCTCCCTTGAATAGGAAAGCAATTCTCAAAATTCTTTTTCAGCACAATACCTATGGCATTGTGTTTCTGTACTCGTATAGGCAGGGTTCTACGTTTCACTCCGAACGCCTGCCCTGACAATAGCAAATCCCCGATGGGGATTCCTTGCTCTGATGCAGTATAAGATTATACTCGCAAGCAACATCAGAATAGTGCAGTTATGATGGAAACCTCTCGTTGGTTGGTTTTCGTTTAGGTTTGTTTTCTTGAAAAGACAAGATAAATCCCTACTAATCCTTGCAAAATAACGCCATAGGTGTTATGCTTTTGTTAGGGCAGGGTTAGGAGCATAACGGATAACCCTGCCTATGCGTATCTCATCGGCATCAACCCCATAGGGGTTGTGCTAAGGCTAAGGACGATGAGAGCTTACCATTGCATTATCTTATACTTATTTTCTTGACACTCTCAAGAAAATAGAGTTCAGACCGGTATAAAGCAGATTGAACTGGAGGGAGATGATGTAAAGAGCGGATATATCTATTTTGAAACTCCTTCAAATCGCACTTCAGTTTATATAAATGTGGTATGGAATAGAGATTGGGTTGGGCTGTATGGAATATAAAAGAGAACTATAGGAAAAAATAGAAAACAAACTTGTCAATTCAAGCATTCAGCCTATCTTTGTCTATTATAATATAGAAAGAAATGAAAAAGAGTACTTGGATTATCATCGCCCTTGTAGCAGTAGTAGCTATTGCTTTCTTTTGGGGTATAGGAAAAAGAAATACATTCGTAGGATTGGAAGAAAATGTAAAAACTGCTTGGAGCCAAGTGGAAAGCCAATACCAGCGTAGAGCAGACCTTATTCCGAACCTTGTAGCTACCGTGAAAGGATATGCTGCACACGAAAAGGAAACATTGGAAAGTGTCATCAAAGCACGTAGTGAGGCTACCTCTACACAAATCAATGCAGATAATATGGACGAGGTGGCTCTTCAGAAATTCCAAGACAGCCAAAACGCTCTTTCTTCTGCTCTCTCAAAACTGATGGTGGTAGTAGAACGCTATCCGGAACTGAAAGCCAATGAGAACTTTATGAATTTACAGCATCAGTTGGAAGGAACAGAAAATCGTATCGCTGTAGCTCGTCAGGATTTCAATACCGTGGCACAGACTTACAATAAGGAAATACGTCTTTTCCCCGGTAGCTTGGTAGCTTCTTTCTGTGGCTTTACTGCGCGTCCTTACTTCTCTGCACAGCCCGGTAGTGATGTAGCTCCTACAGTAGCCTTTTAATCATTAAAAATCAAGTTGTATTCTCGGTGAATGTGTTTTCACAAGTGTATAGGAAGTTTCTTTGTACCTTGCTTTTAGGGTGCATAGCTCTCATTGCGTGGAGTCAAAAGGTATATACAGTTTCCGATGTCCCCAATGTGCAGGTAACAGACCAAACACAGTTTGTCTCTGATCCGGACTTACTCATAGAACCCTCCGTAAAAACAGCACTCAATGATAGTCTGGCGCAATTCCGGAAGACGTATCAAGTAGATTTTGCTATCGTGGTACTACCCTCTATAGGGAATGCTGCAATAGAAGACTTCTCCGTGCGTCTGTTTCGTACTTGGGGCTTAGGCAATAAGAAAGCAAACAATGGTTTACTCCTTTTGGTCGTAATGGATCAGCGTGCTATGCGTTTTGAAGTCGGTTATGGATTGGAAGGCGTAATGACAGATGCTATGTCTGCTTCCATACAGAGGCATCATATCATTCCCTATTTCAAAGAAGGAGATTATAGCAAAGGTATATTAGAAGGTGTAAAAGCTATTTCTACCATACTTAGAACAGGAGAACTGCCTGAGGTGGAGCACGAAGATGAGGAGGATTTAGATCCTTCTGTCCTTTTCTTTGGTATGGGTATTGCCTCGTTGTTCATTGGAGCAGTTATATGGGGTAGCTACAGACAGACATTGAAACGTATAAATACTCCGCAACAAGCACGTGCGCAATGGAATACCTTGCAACAAAACAAAAAAGATTATCTCATACTTATAGGTATTCTCTGTCTTCCGCTACTTTATTTCTTATATAGAATGAGTAGGAAAGAAATGACGCGCATCGGTACCTTGATGCGTAAATGTCCTCAGTGTGGTACAGAGAATATGCAAGCCTTGCCCGCACAAATGGTGCCTGCTTTACTCTCACCGGTAGAAAATTTGGAACAAAAAATAGGCTCACGCAAATATTCGGCTTACGAGTGCGCCCATTGCAAATTTCAAGAGATAAGCAAGATAGACGTTCCTCATACGGCTTACGAAAACTGTCCTCGTTGCAATGCTAAGACCTACCGCAGAGAAAAGAACGTAACCCGTTTCCGAAAAGGACTACAGCCCTATCTCCGTTTACACTATAAATGCTTAGCTTGTTCACACGAAGGCTATAAAGACGAAAAGGATTTTACGGGAGGAGGAAGCATCGGTGCTTTTCCATTGGGAAGAGGCAGAGGATTCGGTGGTGGTAGCTTGGGTGGCGGTAGCATTGGCGGCGGCTGGGGCGGCGGTATGTCTGGTGGCGGTGGTGCTACAGGCAGATGGTAATATCCTCTCTCCTTATTTTAGAATAAAAACAAAAAGAAAATTATGCAGTTTCAATCCATTCCGGCAGTAACAAAAAATCTCCTTATTATCAATGCGCTTTGCTTCTTAGGGAGCTTAGCGGCAGAACGTTCGGGTGTAGACTTAGGGCAGTTATTGGGTTTGCATATCTATACAGCCACAGACTTTAAGTTCTACCAGTTTTTTACTTATATGTTTATGCACGCAGGATTTGAACATTTGTTCTTCAATATGTTCGCACTCTTTATGTTCGGTCCTGCATTGGAAAGAATTTGGGGAACACGCAGGTTCCTTATCTTCTACCTTGTCTGTGGTATAGGTGCCGGTCTTGTCCAAGAAGTTGTACAGCTTATTTATTATGGACAACTACTTAGTGGCTACGATTGGATAAACACGGGCGAATCCCTCGTCAGTAAAGCAGACTTTCTCAATGAAATATATACGGTAGGAGCTTCCGGAGCTGTTTATGGCATTCTATTGGCTTTCGGTATGACTTACCCTAATGCTCCTCTTTTTATATTCCCATTTCCATTCCCTATCAAAACCAAGTACTACATTATGGGCTTAGTGGTCTTGGAAATTGTATTAGGTTTGTCTATGAGAGATAGCGTAGCGCATACGGCACACTTGGGAGGAATGTTCTTTGCAGGTGTGATGATTTATTTGTGGAGGAAGAAGAATGGTTATTCAGCGTTTTAAGCAGAGTGATATAGTAACCCAATTACTGTATATAAACATTGGGTTGTTTTTCCTATTTATTTGGATAAAAGTATTGTTCACACTGTTCAATGCTCCGCTATGGGGTGAGCAGTGGTTGGCTTTGTCTACGCACCCCATACAAGTTTTGAAAACGCCTTGGACGCTTATCAGCTATATGTTTCTCCACGTAGATGTACTGCATCTGCTTTTCAATATGCTGCTACTTTGGTTCTTCGGGAAGATATTTTTGGGTATGTTTTCTGCCAAGCATCTACTGGGTTTGTATTTCTTAGGAGGTATATTGGGAGGAGTGTTTTTTATACTTGCTTACAATGTGTTTCCTTATTTTACGGAGCGTCCACATTCATCTTTGCTTATGGGTTCTTCGGCTTCTGTTTTAGGAATAGCCATAGCTACAGCTGTTTACACTCCCAATACACAAGTCTTGCTCCTACTCTTTGGTAAAGTACGACTGAAATATCTCGCTTGGTTTATGGTAGCAACAGATTTATTGCTTCTTACTTCGGACAATGCAGGGGGACATTTCGCACATTTGGGTGGCGCAGTAGCAGGCTGGTTGTTTGTTTGGGGATTTAGAAAAGGCATAGACTTCACTGCTTGGATAAATATCGTGATAGATCTATTTCGTGGAATTTCTTTTCAGAAACCGAAACAGCCCAAGATGAAGGTACACCATACACGCACAGCTCAACAGGCTACTCAGACACAGAAAACAGAAACTCATAGTGCAGCTTCATCAGAAATAGAACCCATCTTAGAAAAATTGCGACAGTCCGGCTATAGCAGCCTCTCTGCTACAGAAAAAAAACAATTGTTCGATGCCAGCAAACGTTAATATATGGGATACCATCAAGCGGGTGATGCGTTTTTCGCTTCACTATCCACCTTTACTTATCAATTTAGGAGTAGGTGTGGTACTTCTGTTTTGTGCTTATAGTCCTTATATTTCTCCGATAGCACACCCTTATTGGGCATGTGCCGGATTACTTTTCCCTTTCTTTGTATTGGGAAATGCTATGTTTCTTTTCTATTGGTTAGTGGTACGCAGGAAATTTCTCATCGTACCGCTGTTTTTTTTCGTGCTTTCGTGGGCACCATTGAGAGCCTATATGCCTATCAATTTCGGAGGAAAACAGACAGAACAGACAGGAGATACCCTACGGGTGCTTACTTACAATACTATGAACCTATTTACAGAAATACGTGAGGAGGGAGTGAGCATATTCCCCTCCTGGGAATATGTGAAGAATCAAAATGCAGATATTGTGTGTATTCAGGAGTTTCCACTCTATTTGGATAAAGCACTGGAGGAAGTGAAAAAGCAGTACCCGTATAGCCATGGGCATAGATTGGTAGGCGGGAATGGTTTGCTTTTTCTTTCCAAGTATCCTATTCTTTCTTACGAGACTATAAACTATCCCAGCGACTCCAATGGAAGTGTAGCTTTCTATGTAAAATACAAGAAGGATACATTGTTGGTAGTAAATAACCATTTGGAGTCCAATAGAATCAATGACCATGATAAAGAAGCCTATAGCGAACTATTGCACAAACCTTCCAAGAGTAATATAGTAAAAAAAGGCTGGTCGCTTCTTACAAAACTGGCTAAAGCATCTGCTGTGCGCTCCGTACAAGCCGATAGCGTGGCAAGTTATGTAAAAAGACAGCATCGTCCGCTGACGATTGTTTGTGGCGACTTGAATGACTCTCCTATTTCTTATACTCGCAGAAGAATTTCTCAAGGACTTACAGATGCTTTTATGACTCGTGGAAATGGAGTAGGTTTTACTTACAATAAGAGCAGAATGTATTTTCGTATAGATCACCTCTTCGTGGGAAGTGGATTTCAGGTAGTAGATTGTAGAATAGACAAGACTATAGATACTTCGGATCATTATCCTATGTGGACGGTCTTGCGAATACCTCGATAGTTCTCTATCTTTGTAACCTATAGAACAAAATCAATCTTATATTATAAACTAAAAACTACAAAAAGGAGATGAAAAAATTACTTTTAGCGGCTGCTGTAGGAAGCATTATGTGCGCCTGTGGTGGTCAAACGAAGACGGAAGAAAATCCTTTCTTCGCAGAGTTTCAAACCACTTATGGAACTCCGGACTTTAATAAAATACAATTTGCGCATTATGAACCAGCTTTTATGCGTGGTATAGAGCAGCAAAATGAAGAAATTAAAGCTATCGTAGAAAATAAAGAAGCTCCTACTTTTGAGAATACCATCGTAGCTTTGGATAACAGTGGCGAGATATTGACACGTGTTTCCAATGTATTCTACGCACTTACCGGTGCAGATACAAACGATGAGTTCAAAGCATTGGAAGAAAAAATGGCTCCTGTATTGTCCGAACACAGCGACAATATCTATCTAAACGAGGACTTGTTCAAACGTGTGAATGCTGTACACGAAGCAGAAGCAAAAGGGGAAATTACTCTCACTACAGAACAACACTATCTCTTGGATAAGTATTACAAGAAATTTGTTCGTTCGGGAGCAGGTCTTGATGCAGAAAAACAAGCACGCCTAAGAGAAATAAACAAAGAACTCTCTTCTTTGACACTCTCTTTCAGCAAGCATATACTGAATGAAACAAACAGCTTCAAGCTCGTAGTAGACAAAGCAGAAGACTTGGCTGGTCTGCCGGAAACTGTAAAAACAGCAGCTGCAGAAGAAGCAAAGGCTGCAGGATTGGAAGGCAAGTGGCTTTTCACACTGCAAGAATCATCTCGTACACCATTGCTACAATATGCAGAAAACCGCGACTTGCGTAAGCAAATCTACCTTGCAAACATCAATAAGGGTAACAATAACGATGACAATGATAACAAAGACATCCTAAAACGTATCTTGGAACTACGCTTGGAAAAAGCTAAGATCATGGGTTTTGAAACGCATGCAGCTTACACTTTGGACGACACTATGGCGAAGACACCAAAGAACGTATTGGACTTCCTCTACAGTTTGTGGAGCCACTCTTTGAACAGCGCAAAAGAAGAAGTGGCAGAACGCCAAGCAATGATGGATAAAGAAGGCAAAGGCGAAACTTTGGAAGGCTGGGACTGGTGGTACTATGGAGAAAAAGTACGTCAAGAAAAGTACAATTTGAGCGAAAGCGAAATTCAGCCATATTTCAGCTATGACAATGTATTGCAAGGGCTTTTCTATACTGTAAACAAACTCTTTGGTATCACTTTGACACCGGATAATACTATTCCGGTTTACAACGATGATGTGAAAGCCTATGTAGTAACAGATGCAGATGGATCACACTTGGGAGTATTCTTTGCAGATTATATTCCACGTGCAGGTAAGAGAGGTGGTGCATGGATGAGCAATTTCCGAGAACAAAAAGGAGACATTCGTCCACATATCTACAATGTAGGTAGCTTCACAAAACCAACAGCAGATACACCCGCACTCCTTACTTTGGACGAAGCCAGCACGCTCTTCCACGAGTTTGGACATACACTACATGGTATGCTTACACGCTGTAACTATGCAGGAATTTCCGGTACTGCTGTAGCAAGAGACTTCGTAGAACTTCCTTCACAATGGTTGGAACACTGGGTTACTGCACCGGAAGTAATGAAAGTATATGCTAAGCACTATAAAACAGGAGAAGTAATTCCAGATGAGTTGATCGCAAAAATAGAACGTGCAGGACACTTTAACCAAGGATTCCGTACTACAGAACTTTTGGCTGCTTCTATCTTGGATATGGAACTTCACAACCTCACTTCTTACGAGGGTATGAATGTAGCAGACTTTGAAAAGAACTTGATGGATAAGCTCGGCTTGATCCCACAAATAGTATCACGTTATCGTGCTACTTACTTCAATCATATAGTAGGTGGTTATGATGCAGGCTACTACAGCTATTTGTGGGCAGAACGTTTGGAAGCAGATGCTTTCGAGGCATTCGTAGAAAAGAACGACATCTTCCACAAAGAAACAGCAGATGCTTTCCGTAAGTTCATCTTGGAAAAAGGTGGTTCGGAAGATCCAATGAAACTCTATGTAAGTTTCCGTGGTAAAGAGCCAAGTATAGAACCTTTACTCCGCAATCGTGGATTGAAGAAATAAGTATCTATTAGAATAAAAGAAAAACCGGCATAACTCTTTCTGGAGTTATGCCGGTTTTTTGTTTCGTACATCATTATTCTTTATTGAGTTTTTGGTGGGATTTTGTATGCTTTTCTGTGGGAGAGCTTCTTTTTTGTTCTTTATCCCTATGAGTGGATTTCTTTTTGTTTTGATGGAGAGCAGAGAGAGGTAACAACAGAGAAAAAACAAGCTCGCACACTGACGAAATGTAAGGTAAAATGCGTGTTTTTATCACTAAAGAATGATATTTAGTTAAAATGATATAAACTAATAGGTTTTTCTTATGGTATTTCTTGCAGTATTGAAAAGTGGCAGTATCTTTGTATCAGTTTTTCATGGTATTAGATTTAAGGTTAATGAAGATTGGGAGTCTGGGAAGATTCCCTTTTTTTGTGCCCGATGCGTAAGGTCTTGCCATAAAACTTCAAGAAGCTTGTACCAAAAGTTTATTTTGTGCCGAAGTCTATATAAACTTCCATAGAAGTCTATATATTCCGTACCTAAGTTTTTATAAACTTAAAGGGAAGTTTATAAAAAGATGCGTGCACACGCCGTTTTTCGGCTATAGGAGACTTTATCAAGGAGTGGTGCGAAGGAATTCGTAACCTATTCTGCACTGTAAACATTTTTTTGGTAGGCAATACTGCTTGTGTAGCTGGAGAATGGCTTGTGTATGTCCTGCGTGCTGTATGTTTATGCCATATCCCGCCCATTGACGAATGATATGGTTGTTTTCCGGGCGTAGTGCCTCTGTCCATTCTATGGCACGTTTGCAACGCTCCTCATCGGAAAGATACAAACCATAGGCGTATAGAACAGGTATCACCGTGTTGATGATGAGCAAATCTATAGCACTGTCTGTAAGTGTACGTGAACGTTCCGGGATAGTTTCTCCAAAGTAATCGTGGGTGTTCCAATATACAGAAGCTCCTCCTCTGAACAACTCTTTTACCCTTGCTAAAGATCTTTCTTCTACTATCTGAGAGAATAGCCCTTCTGCTCTCTGATACAAACAAGCCAACTGGGCAATGCGCAGGTGTGGAAAATTGGAAGGACGTAGACGCAGATACTTCCACGGGATATGCGGAGGAGTAGGGAGAGAAAATTTGTGTACGAGGAATAGGTATTCTTGGCGCAGACGTTCGGTATAATCATCTGTTTTCTTCAGGTGGTTCATCAGTCCACTGGTACCGAAGAACAAGGCTTCTATGCAGAGGAGTGAATCTCTGTGTTTGGCAAGGGCTTGTAGTGAAATATGTTTAGCCCAAAGCTCAAAAGCATCACTATTCACGCTGAACCCGAAATTTCTGGACAGTAAGATGAAAAACGTTTGCTCCCAGTTCCCATTACAGATGCGCAGAAGGTTCTGTATGCGTGCTGTCTTTTCTTCCAATCTTTCTATTTGTAGTGCAGCAATCCAGGTGTTCCATTTAAGTGCCGGCATTTGCTGAATGATATTTTCGCAAGGAAAATGGCTTCTCTCTTTTATGAGATGCTCGTATTTTTCCTTCATTGTAGTAGGAATGGGGAGTACTAATTGTGGAATTTCTTCTCCGTTGGTTCGCCTGATCGTTACATCTGCTTCTGCTACTACGTGTAGAATGATGGATTGATAAGCCGGATCTGTATCGTGATTATGCTTGAACCAATCCGATGCGCGCAGGTGTATTTCCACATTGCCCACCCATAAGACATTGTTTAGTTTTATTTTTGCATTGAAGAAATCGGGACCTGCATCTGCATTGGGAAGCCCTGTATCTATAATTTCCACCGTTTCTCCTTGTGTGGTTTGGAGTGCGGAGATAGGTAGCATTTTGTGTTGCCAGATATAGTGCAATAGTTTTTCCATCTTCCTGCTTATTTTATCGGTGTAAACACCTAAAACGTTATCTTTGTAGCCTATAGCAAAGAATTGGTATGAAAATAGCATTGATAGGATATGGAAAAATGGGGAAGACCATAGAACAGATCGCACTTTCCCGTGGTCACGAAATAGTTTCCATTATAGATCTTCAGAACCGCTCGGAGATGCAAGGTCCTGCTTTTCGGAGTGCAGATGTAGCCATAGAGTTTACTGCTC
Organism: Phocaeicola sp.; assembly: GCA_022764505.1. Lineage (GTDB taxonomy): Bacteria > Bacteroidota > Bacteroidia > Bacteroidales > Bacteroidaceae > Phocaeicola. The sequence continues at coordinate 10,929 of JALEQJ010000008.1, forward strand.
CTCACGCCGCTTATGAGAATTGTAGAGAGGCTTTGGAAGCAGGGGTGAAGGTAGTTTCCGGCAGTACAGGCTGGATAGAAGAACACAAGTCCGAAGTAGAAAAGTGGTGTACAGAAGAGGGGAAAACGCTTTTTTGGGCGTCCAATTTCAGTTTAGGCGTAGCCATTTTCTCCGCCGTGAATAAGTATTTGGCAAGAATTATGAACGATTTTCCTACTTACGATGTTCGTATGGAAGAAACGCATCATATACACAAGTTGGACGCTCCGAGTGGTACCGCCATTACTTTGGCAGAAGGGGTGCTTTCTCAGATAGACAGAAAAACAGCGTGGCAAATAGGGACTGTGAAAAAAGCAGATGGCACTACAGAAGAACACCCAGTGTCTTCTCCGGAAATTCTGGCTATAGATGCTATCCGCAGAGGAGAAGTAGCAGGTATTCATACCATCACTTATACTTCTGAGGCAGATACAATCTGCATTACTCACGATGCCAAGAACAGACAAGGTTTTGCCTTGGGAGCAGTCTTGGCGGCAGAATACACCGTTTCTCACAGCGGTTTCCTCAGTATGAATCATTTATTTAATTTCTAATGGAAAAAGAAACTACATCTAAGCCCAAGAAAGAGTGGCTCAAGTTCGGCATTATATTGGCACTTTATCTCCTGTTCTTATTGTGGGTAAGAAGTTGGCTGGGATTGCTCGTTATACCTTTTATTTACGATCTTTATATCAGTAAGAAAATTAAATGGACTTGGTGGAAAACTTCTCCAAATCCTATTGTACGTGGGGTGATGAGCTGGATAGATCCTCTTCTCTTTGCGCTGGTGGCTGTGTACTTTGTAAATTTGTTTTTCTTTCAGAATTATGTTATCCCATCTTCGTCTTTAGAGAAATCGCTATTGGTAGGAGATTACTTGTATGTGAGCAAGGTAAGCTATGGACCACGTACACCACAAACTCCTCTTCATATGCCTCTTACCCAAAATGTACTTCCTTTTTTCAATACGAAGTCTTATATAGAGTATCCGCAATGGGAATACAAACGTGCTAAAGGATTGGGCAATGTGGCACTCAATGATATTGTAGTATTTAACTTTCCTGCCGGAGATACCGTAGCTTTGGGTATGCCTGCAGAAGATATTTATAGGCTCAGTTATCACGTAGGAAAGGAACTGACACAGCCTATAGATTTTACGGCACTCACTCCTTACCAACAAAGAGAGGCGTACGGCATTATTATGGACATAGGTAGAAAGTATATCCATTCTCACCCTACAGAATTTGGACAAATCGTATCTCGTCCTGTAGACCGCCGAGACAACTATGTGAAACGCTGTGTAGGACTACCCGGACAGACTTTGGAAATAAAGAATCGTGCAATATACTTAGATGGCGTATTGAATAAAGATCCGGAACAGGTACAATACCGTTATTGGGTGTACACTACGGGAGAATTGCCGGTAGAGCTGTGTCACGAATTGGGCATCAGCAAAGAAGATCTTACCTCTTATTTCCCAAAAGAAAACGCCTACAATATGCCTTTGACAAAGGCTGCCAAGCAAGCCTTATTGGCACGTAAAGACTTGGTGAAAAGAATAGACCTTGTAGAGGAAACTACAGAAGAAAGGGTGTATCCCCTCAATCAAAATACAGGTTGGACTACAGATAACTATGGTCCTATATGGATTCCGGCAAAAGGAAAAAGTATCAAGCTGACTATAGAGAATATCGCTATCTATGAGCGTCCTATTGTAGCATACGAAGGAAACAAACTGGACGTAACAGAGCGTGGAATCTTCATAAATGGTAAGCCGGCAGATAGCTATACATTCCGAATGGACTACTATTGGATGATGGGAGATAACAGACACAACTCTGCAGACTCTCGTTTTTGGGGCTTTGTGCCGGAAGATCACATTGTGGGTAAACCTATTTTTGTGTGGTTGTCTTTAGACCCAGATCGTGATTGGTTCAATGGACATATTCGTTGGAACCGCTTCTTTAAGTGGGTAGACAATATCAAATAGTATAGTTTGTATGAAATGCCAGACAAAATCTTGGTGCAAATGGGGCTATACTTTATTAGGCTCATTGCTTATGGCACTCCTAATCAAAATTTTCTTTATCACCACCTGCTTTATCCCTCACAAAGGAATGCAAAATACGTTGTACGAGGGAGAAGGTATTTGGGTGAATAAGTGGAGCTATGGTTGGCGTGTACCTTTTCTATCTTTGTTTGGCTATCATCGTGTGGGAAATGTGGCAGTAAAGAAAGGCGATGTGGTGGTTTACAATAAACCTGTAGATAAGCCGAAGAAAGAATCTGTATGGATAGATTTCTCGCCACTTTGCATCAGTAGGTGTATAGGTTTGCCGGGAGATACGCTATACTTGGACGAAGTGTTTTTCTATGCAGAAGAACCGGACATAGAGGCAGACAATAAGCGATTGTATTCTTACCCTATAGAAGCAGAAGAAGCCATAGTACAGGCACTCTCCCAAATGAAAATGACAGAGAATGTATTGGCAGGTTATACGAAAGACGGGAAATTCGTGCGTAGTTTCTCTGAAGATGAGTATAATGGTGTGGTCAATTTGCTGGAAAATACAGACCTGCTTATACCCCTTCACGAAACAATCAATGCAGAAATACACCCTTACGTCATTCCCAAAGCAGGGATAAATATTACCATAGAAGCTTGGAATATCCACTTGCTTTGCAATGCTATTTTACGGCACGAAGGTAAAGATGCTTATGTGAAAGACGGGAAACTATTCGTAAATGGGAAGCCTATCAAGACTTATCGTTTCACACAAAACTATTTTTGGATGGTCTCCGATGAACCTCTCAATGTAAATGACTCTCGCCTCTATGGACTGATACCGGAAAGTCATATTGTAGGAAAAGCTATAGGAATCTGGTGGGGAACACAAATAGACCGATTTTTCAAACGCATAGTATGATACAGACACCTATTCCCTTACTTTCTTCCGCTTATCTTCCTCCTGTAGAGTATGTAGCAGTATTGTTCCGTTCTCCTGTAGCTTATATAGAAGTGCAGGATCACTATGTGAAGCAGACGTATAGGAACCGTTGTGTTATAGCTACAGATAGTGGTGCGCAAGCCTTGACTATTCCAATAGAGAAGTACGAAGGCAATAAATGCAAGATGATAGATATAGAAATCTCCGAACACGGAAACTGGAGACACGTGCATCGGCAAGCTTTTCTCTCTGCTTATAAGCAAAGCCCATTCTTTGAGTATTATGCAGATGAGTTCTTTTCTTTCTTTACTTCCGGAGAGAAACACCTTGCAACCTTCAATATGGAGCTTTTACACTGGGTTTGTAAACAAATAGACTTAGAAGTAGACATTCGTACTACAGACTCCTATCTTAAAACGGAGGAATTGCCTACAGGCTGGGTAGATTTACGAGAAGCTTTTCACCCTAAGCGTTCAAGTGCTATGTCTTTCTATCCTTATTATCAGGTATTCCGAGATAGGTGTGGGTTCTTACCCAATATGAGTGTTGCAGACTTACTCTTTTGTATGGGTCCGGAAGCCTTATTGGTTTTGCGAGAACAAAGTTTGCGATAAACCCTTACCAAAAAATCGAGATAAAATTAAACCGTGCCACACATAGCGTATGGCACGGTTTCTTTTATAATTATTGTCTATGTATTGCTTAGAAGAAGAAAGCAGTACAGAGGAATAAGCGGTGATTACCTACATCGTGGCTTTTTACAGCTTTGTGTTTCTTGTCAAACTCATCTCCGTACCATGCTGTAGTATAGCTATATTCTGCTCCTATTTTCCAACTTGGGCGATTATAAGTAAGAGAAAGTGTAGCTACGGTCATCTTGTCCAAAGCAGCACCGTTTGCCAATACTCCGGTAACTTCCTTTGATGCACCTAAATTCTTGAGATAGCCCAAATACAAGCTGGGACGCCAAGTTTTTCCATAAGCCAAGTTGAACCAAACAGTATGAGTGCGTAGTGGAGTATATTTTTGTTCTCCTGTGATAGCATCAGTACCAGTGATACCATAACCTCCCAATCCGTTTGCTTCTGTAAAGTTTTGTCCCAAAACTGTTTTACCGGAGAAGCTGAACGTATTATAGGTGTACTTAAAGTGTGCAGAAGCTGTAAGTGAGTTTACACTCTCGCTTACTTTGTAGGCATCTGTTCCATTTTCCGAAATTACACGAGGCACGAAATGTGAAAAATGTACGCCGGCTCCGAATGTAAAATGAGGGGAAAGACGGAGGTCTGCACCTGCAAAGACTTCCGGGAAACAGCCATTACGAAGTGGTAGTGTGCTGCGTGTAGTAGCAGTGCTACCTACCTTATTATTGGCAGGTGCTATGGATACATCTTGAGACTGCCAAAGTGCTGCTGCTGTAAACTTGAAAGCTTTGTCTGTATAAACATAACGAAGTTGTGGTGCACGTGCGAAAGGTTGGAACGGAGAACCTGCATTGAGGTTAATTACTTCCGGCATCATACTTACTGTAAGTGGATGCCAAGTTTGTCCAAATAGCAAAGAACTTTTATCCCAATCTAAATTGATGTAAGCATGGCGCAAGCGTAGTTGGAAAAAATCATTTCCTACACCACGGAAGTCAAATTCAATCTTACCGGAAGATTTGGCACCTAAAAATTCGGGACCTTGTACGTCCATACCCAAACGTGTTTCCATAACATAAGTACCCGCTGTCTGAGACGCATTCAAGTCTTTTCCTTTCTTGTCCAAAATCTTGTCTTTAGGATAGGCGAGGAACAATCCTTCCATACCTTCTGCATTGGTTCTACTGTTGTAGTACCAGTCTGCTTCTACTTTACCATACCACTTGATGGTGAAATCTTTTTTCTGCGCTCCTGCGCTGAGTGTAGCCCCCAACAAGGTTAAGGCTAATAACGTTTTTCTGCATTTCATGGTGATACGTTTTTTGTTATAGTTAATAGTTAGAATTTTATTGTCTCTACTTTTATTTCTTAAGACTTACAGTGCGAAAGTAGTAAAAGTTGTAAACAAATAAACCTTTGGAAGTGCTTATTTTTCTGTTGTTGCTGCTAATTCCTATGTTTGTAATCATTTTGTAAACTTATGCGTAGATTTTTTTTACTTTTTTGTCTATATATAGCTACAATGTGTAGCACGCTCTTTGCACAGCCCAAATACGAGGTGCGAGCTACATGGCTCACTACATTGGGTGGCTTGGATTGGCCTACAGCGAAAGCAACCAATGCTATGGGTATTGCGAAACAGAAAAACGAGTTGTGTGATATATTAGATAGACTACAGAAAGCACATATCAACACCGTGCTTTTGCAGGTACGTACCAGAGGTGCTGTAATTTATCCCTCAAAGTACGAACCTTTTGACGCTGTATTCTCAGGAAAAATCGGGCTGTCTCCCCAATACGATCCTTTGGCTTTCGCAATAGAAGAATGCCATAAACGAGGTTTAGAATTGCATGCGTGGCTGGTTTGTATGCCGGTAGGGACGCAGGCTCAAATCCGAAGTTTAGGCAGGCAGAGTATCGTAGAAAAGAGAGGAGAGCTTTGTAAGCAACATCAAGGAGCTTGGTATATGGATCCCGGACTACCGGAAACAGCCCGGTATTTGCGCAGTTTAGTAGGAGAGATTGTACAGCAATACGATGTAGATGGTATTCATTTGGACTATATTCGCTATCCGGAGAATGCCTCCGCCTTTAAGGACGCTGCTACATACCAAAGATATGGAAACGGAAAATCCAAAGATGCGTGGAGAAGAGACAACATCACCCATATAGTAAAGGAGATACATACGGAGGTAAAGAATAAAAAACCGTGGGTCAAAGTAAGTAGTGCACCCATAGGCAAGTTTGCAGATACCCCTCGCTATTCGTCCAAAGGGTGGAACGCTTTTTATACCGTTTATCAGGACGTAAAACAGTGGTTGGCAATGGGTATTCAAGATGCTATTTTCCCAATGATGTATTTCTCCGGAAATCAATTTTATCCTTTCGCTTTGGATTGGGTAGAACATAGCGCAGGCAGGTTTGTAGTTCCGGGCTTAGGTATTTATTTTTTATCTCCGCAAGAGCGGAACTGGCACTTGGACGAAATCCGAAAACAGATATATTTTTCGAGAGGAATAGGAGCTATGGGGCAAGCTTATTTCCGGAATAAATTCTTGCTCAATGATACAAAAGGACTTCTCTCAGAACTTCAAGAAAACGCCTATGCTTATCCTGCCTACGTCCCTCCTATGAAGTGGGAGAAAACATCTGCTATCTCCTCTCCCACTTCATTGGTAGCGACCCTACAGGGAGCCCTGCTGAACCTCTCGTGGACACCATCTATCTCATCGCAAGGTCAAGTATGGAAATATAGAGTATATGCTTCGGATACTTATCCCGTAGATGTAGAGAAAGCGGAAAATATAGTGGGTAGTACAAATAGAGCAGAAACGACATTCCGATATTCTCTTACACCAACTCATAGACAAAAGGTTTTTTGGGCAATAACTGCTGTGGACAGATTTGGTAATGAAAGTACTCCTCTGCAAATGGAGCTTCCCACAGCAGTACAAAATTACGCAGTCAATGCTTTGCCTAAGCAGATACCGACAGGTGGTTATATTCTGTTTTCCGATGCTACAGGAAAAGTAGTGTTACGCACACAGCAATTGGATACTCCGGCCCTTCATCACTTAAAAGGTTTCCTCCGATATACCTTGTACGATGAAGCAGGGAAACAGCTCCAAACAGGTATTTTATGTAAGCAATAGTTTTTAGTAGATATTACTGTTTTTGTTTCTTTTGATAAGATATGTTTGCTTCCGTGATAGCGTCATAATGCTATGAGAGTGTGTCAAAATATATTTTTGCTACACCCTCGTTCTTTTTTTATCCTATCATTGGGAAATTTTGTTTTGTACTTGAGTTTATGTAAACTTCCACTATGGTTTATATAAACTTCCACTATGGTTTATATAAACTTCCATTGCGGTTTACATAAACTTTGGTATGAAATATATATATTCATATTAACCTCCTATGAATAGGAACGAATTTCTCAAAATTTTCTTAGCACAATACCTATAGGCATTGTTTTTATGCACGTGTATAGGCAGGGTTCTTCGTTTCCCTCCGAACGCTTGCCCTGACAATAACAAATCTCCGATGTGGATTCCTCGCTCAAACGCAGTGGTGCAAAGAATAACGCCGTAGGTGTTATGCCTTTGTTAGGACAGGGTTAGGAACGAAGTGGATAACCCTGTCTATATGTATCCCATCATCACCAACCCCATAGGGGTTGTGCTATGGCTAAGGAAGTAGGATATTAATAATAGTATCATCTATGCCTACTTCTTTTGACATTATCAAGAAATATGATCCGTATCAAACACCTATTAGAAGGTGCTGTGCAGAGGGACTCTTTATGATGAAAAATAATACGAAAGAGAGATTTTTTATAATTCGGAAATCTCTTGGACATGGATAGAAAAGTAGCTCAAAAAATAATTTTAAAATTGCTTGATCTACCATTATCTTTGTAAAAAAATAGGATTACAGATGAAACAGATATATATGTTTCTTCTTCTGTTGTGTGGGTTGAGTGCTTGTAGTACAGCCTCTCGGAAAGCAGAGAAAGAAATTATAATGGTCAGCATAGAACCTTTGCGCTATTTTGCTGAACAGATAGCAGGAAAACACTTTAGCATAGTGAGTATGGTACCCAAAGGAGTAAGTCCGGAGACTTATGACCCTACGCCACAACAAATGGTGCAAACAGCTCAAGCTGTGGCATTCTTACGCATTGGAGATACGCCATTTGAACGTATGTGGGCAGATAAGATAAAGCGGAATATGCCGGATCTCCCGTTTTTCAACCTTTCAGATGGGATAGAGTTGATAAAAAATGCAGATTTGCCCCAGCATCACCACCATCATGGAAAAGAGGAAGCGTGCCAACATGGAGAGGTAGATCCACATATTTGGCTCTCCATACATCAAGCAGAGAAAATAGCGCAAAATATAGCTACAGCACTCATTGCGATAGATGGAAAGAATGAGGCAGACTACCGTGCCAATCTACAAACCTTATTGGATAGTATCCGGCAGACAAAGACACAAGTAGATGCTTATATGCAAAAGGCGGACAATAGCTTTCTTATCTATCACCCGGCTCTCACTTACTTTGCACAAGAATATGGTGTAGAGCAATTAAGTTTAGAGGAAGATGGGAAGCAACCTTCGCCGGATAGATTGAGAAATTTAGTAGAAATCTGCGGACATATGGGTACCCGTATTTTGTTTTTGCAAACAGAGATAGATGAGCGAAATGCACGTGTCTTGGAACAAGAATTAGGCTTTCAGGTAGTGCCTATTGACCTACTTTCTTATCAGTGGCATGAAACTATGCTGAAAGTAGCCCGCACTTTGAGCCATACTAAACAGACAGCAGAATGAGTACATCGTCTTTGACGCCCGCTATGATACTCTGCCATATATCCGCAGGGTATGAAGGAAAAGAAGTACTTTCCCAAGTAGATCTTACGGTGTATGAGAGAGATTACTTAGGGATCATTGGTCCCAATGGTGGTGGAAAATCAACCCTTATAAAAGTAATGTTAGGCTTGCTTACTCCTCAACAAGGACATATACACTATTATAAAGATGGTGTGGACACCGAAGATATGAGTATGGGCTACTTGCCACAGTATAACCACATAGACAAGCAGTTTCCTATATCTGTTTATGATACTATTCTCTCCGGACTGAACAAGAAGAAACGCTTGTGGCAATCTTTCCGTAGAGAACATCATGAGCAGGTAGAAGCGACTATTGCCAGAATGGGGTTGGAAGGTATGGAGAAATATTCCATCGGGCAACTCAGCGGAGGACAGTTGCAACGTGTTTTGTTGGGTCGTGCTTTGGTAGCCAATCCACGTGTGATTATCTTAGATGAACCCAATACCTATATAGATAAGCGATTTGAAGCCAAACTATATTCTTTATTGGAAGAAATCAATAAAACTTGTGCCATCGTATTGGTAAGCCACGATATAAACAGTGTTTTCCATCATGCCAAACATATAGCTTGTGTAGATGGTACGCTGACCTATCATGAAGACGGGCAAGTACCCGCCTTGTGGCTCTCCGAACATTTGGGGATAGAACCCTCTTTTTATGTAAATAAATAAGGCGTTACATAGCGATAGTATAAACTATGTACTCTGTTAAGTTTTTCTTACCTTTGCACTCTCTTAAAAAAGCAATGAGCGTGCGGAGATGGTATATATACATTTGTTTGGGCTTCCTCTTCTGTATCTGGAGTAAGCCTTTGGCTTGGGGACAGACTGACGTGAAATTTCCTCACACGCCATTCTCCGCTTATCTTCCCTCCGATAGCATATTCGCGCACTATCTGCATAGGAAAGGTATACCTATTACAAGGAACAATGCTATTACTATTCTTTCTTCCGGAAGTCAGAAGTTCCAATATTTATTTCAAGATGTAGCGAAAGCCCAACATCTCATTCATATGGAGTATTTCAATTTTCGGAATGACTCTATTGCTAAGCTTTTATTCCAGCATGTAGAAGCACGTGTGAAAGATAGCGTGAAAGTGCGTGCTATGTACGATGATTTCGGGAATATGTCCAATAATAGACCTCTCCGCAAGAAGCACTTGATAGACTGCAATGCCAGAGGTGTAGAACTCCGTCCTTACGACCCTATACGTTTCCCCTTTGTCAATCATCTGTTTCATAGAGATCATCAGAAAATAGTGGTAATAGATAACCAAGTGGCATACACCGGAGGTATGAATGTGGCAGACTATTACATACATGGTACAGAAGCAGTGGGCGAGTGGAGAGATATGCATCTGCGCTTAGAAGGTCAGGTAGCTATAGAGCTTCAGAAAGCTTTTTTATACACTTGGAATAAAGAAAGTAAGCAGAACATCAGTATGGATAGCTTGTTGAGGGTATCTCCTCCTACTTTCGATACCCAAACAGACACTTTAGGCGGAAGAGTGGCCATAGTCCAACGCATACCACGGAAAACTCCCGAAGCTATACGTGAGGCTTATATAGCAGCGATAGATGCGGCAGAACATACCATTCAGCTCATCAATCCTTATTTTACCCCCACACAGAGTATAACGAAAGCCTTAAAACGTGCCATACGTAGAGGGGTGAGGGTAGAGATTATGCTTTCCGAGGCTTCCGATATTCCTGTTACGCCGGATGCTGCTATGTACAAGGCTTATCGTCTACATAAACAGGGAGCGCATATTTATATCTTTCGTGGAGGCTTTCATCATTCTAAAATTCTCATCGTAGATGGACGTTTTGCAACTGTAGGCAGTGCCAATCTGAATGCACGCAGTCTCCGATACGATTATGAGATCAATGCTTTCTTATTTGACTTACCTGCTGTGGCAAAGCTCGTAGATATTTTTGAGAAAGATAAAGGGAACAGCTATCTGCTTACGCAGGAAACCTATCGCCGAAAAGGCTTTTGGAAGCGTATGTGGAGATGGGCAGCACATCTCTTAATACCTTTTTTATAGTATTTCACACCCCCTTCGGTGCGGTATTGTGTAATTTTGCAAGATATGAGTACAACTGATAAAATCTCTGCTGTGTTGGAGAGCGAGAGTATTCCCAAACTATTGTGGAAGTTCGCTTTACCGGCTGTGATAGGCACTATGGTCAATGCTCTTTATAATGTCGTAGACCGTATATTTATAGGGCATGGTGTAGGAAGTTTAGCTATATCGGGATTGGCTGTAACCTTTCCTATTCTGATCTTTCTGCAAGCTATGGGTATGCTTATAGGTGCAGGGGCGGCTACACGTATTTCTATTCTATTGGGGCAGAAACGGAGGGACGAGGCTGAAAAGCTTTTGGGAAATGCTTTCTTGCTAACCCTTTTGGTCTCTGGGTCGGCTACGTTCCTGTGTGTGCTATTCTTAGAACCGTTGCTCTTGGCGTTCGGTGCCAGTGAACAGACTTTGCCTTATGCTTATGATTATCTTATGATTGTTCTTCCGGGGAATGTTTGTGCCAACATAGCTTTCAGTTATAATGCCGTGATGCGTGCTTCCGGTTATCCTACGAGAGCAATGTTCACTATGCTTGTAGGAGCTGTCAGCAATATCATTTTAGATGCTGTATTTATCTTTGGGTTGGATATGGGCATAAAAGGGGCTGCTTGGGCTACAGCTTATTCTATGTTTCTCTGTATGTGCTTCGTTTTGAGCCATTATAGACGAAAAGACAGTAACTTACAGTTGCTTGTATCTAATATGCGTATGCGTAAAGATTATACGATAGCTATCTTGTCTATAGGTATGGCGCCTTTTATCATGCAGCTGACCAGTAGTGCGATAGCTGTGATTATCAATACCGGCTTGCTAAGATATGGAGGGGATCTTGCTGTAGGAGCTTATGGTATATTGAATAGCTTTGTGATGATTATTTTTATGTTTTTCTTGGGTATATCTCAAGGAATGCAGCCTATTGTGGGATATAACTATGGAGCTCATCTCTATAAACGAGTAAAAGAAGCTACGTGGATAGCAATGTATCTCAATATGGGGATAGGTTTGATAGGAGGGGCTATGGCACTCTTCTTTCCGGAATTTATTGTAGCTGCTTTTACGAAAGATCCGGAACTGGCATCTATCACCGTTTCTGCTATCCGTATTTGTACATTTCACTTTGCTTTGGTAGGTTTTCAGGTAACTATTACACAGTATTTCCAAAGTACGGGTTATGCACGCTCCTCTATATTTCTCTCACTTACAAGACAAGTACTTTATCTTATACCGTTACTGTTCTTATTACCTACATTGTGGGGACTTAAAGGGATTTGGTGGTCGCTTCCTATCTCGGATATATTATCCAGTTTTACTGCTTTTGCTATGTATTGGATACATTATAAGAAAGAGCTTCTTCCTCATTTTTCTTAATGATGAAATCGTGTCTATCCGTTGGCTTTTACAAGGGTATAGGTTATAGAGAAACAGCGAGGCAGGACATAGCTTGATAAGAGGAAAAGCACTATTTTTGTGATAGAAATGAACAAGTTTATACAGAAACAACTGAAATGGTCTACGCCCGTAGAATTGCCTACAGCAGAGTGGCATATTTCTCATACGGACCCTATGCTTATGATAGGTTCTTGTTTTGCACAAAACATAGGCTCTTATCTCCAAGAGTATAAATTCTTGTGCGATGTAAATCCTTATGGTATACTCTATAATCCTTTGTCTATAGCTCATACTTTGGAGGAGCTTGGGGAGGAAAAGGAATATACGCTGACAGAATTAAGAGAGCGCAACGGGATTTGGCATAGCTGGGCACATCACGGAGATTTCTCTTCTACAGACCCCGAAAAAACTTTACAGCAAATCCGAGAGCGAATGATATTTGCCTCAAAAAGACTTAAAGAAGCGCATTGGCTCATCATTACCTTTGGTACAGCACGGGTTTACAGAAGAAAAGAAACGGGAGAGATAGTAGGAAATTGTCATAAATATCCCCATAAAGAATTTGAACAGGAATTACTGTCTGTAGAATGTATTGTGCAAACATACATTGCACTCATAGAAAAACTGAGACGGAAAAATCCCTCCATGAAAGTCTTATTTACGGTAAGTCCCATACGCCATACCAAAGATGGTATGCACGGCAATCAGATAAGCAAAGCCACTTTGCTATTGGCAGTAGAGGCTTTGTGCAAGCAAGTGGCGGAGGTGTATTATTTCCCTGCTTATGAACTTGTTCTGGACGAACTACGCGATTATAGATTTTATGCAGAAGACTTGGTACACCCCTCTTCCCAAGCAGTGGAGTATGTGTGGAATCAGTTCTGTGCGTGCTGTTTCACAGAAGAAACACTGTCCATACTCACCTCTATAGAAGAGATAAATAAGGCGTTGTCTCATAAGCCTTTTTATCCCTCTTCTGCTACTTATCAGCATTTTTTATCTCAAATATGGGACAAGATACAGGCATTGAAGCAAAAAATGCCTTACTTAGATTTTCAAAACGAAGAACAAATATGCCAAACTCTATTGAAACCATCGTTCAATCCATAGATGCAGAAAGAATAGGAAACATTCCTGCTACCATCAATTGGTTGCTCACAGACAGTCGTTCACTCTGTTTTCCGGAAGCGACCCTTTTCTTTGCCCTTATTACAAAACGCAATGATGGGCATAAATATATTTTGGATTTATATAAAAAAGGAGTGAGAAACTTTGTGGTGTCCACTTTGCCGGAGGATATGGAACATTACGCTGAAGCCAATTTTTTACTTGTAAAAGATACGCTGAAAGCACTGCAAAAACTGGCAGTACAGCACAGAGAACTTTACGATGTTCCTGTAGTAGGGGTAACCGGGAGCAATGGAAAGACAGTGGTGAAGGAGTGGCTCTACCAATTACTGAGTCCTGACCGTATCGTAACACGTTCTCCCCGTAGCTACAATTCGCAGATAGGTGTACCTCTTTCTGTTTGGCTGATGAATGAGAATACAGAATTGGGCATATTTGAAGCAGGTATTTCGGAAATGGGAGAAATGGAAGCGCTTATCCCTATGATACGTCCTACCATAGGTGTCCTTACAAACATACGTGGAGCACATCAAGAGAACTTCTATTCTATGCAAGAGAAGTGTATGGAAAAGCTCTCGCTCTTTACCCAATGCGATGTGTTGATATACAATGGAGATAACCCTCTCATACAAGATTGTGTCAGTAAATCCATCTTTGCTCCTCAAGAAATAGCGTGGTCTACTAAGGACAAAGAGAAGCCTCTCTATATAGACAGCATAGACAAGAGGGAGAGAGAAACGGTTATTACTTATCGGTATTTGGGTTTACTCAATAGCTATACCATTCCTTTTATAGACGATGCCTCTGTAGAAAACTCATTGCACTGCTTGGCGGTAGCACTCTACCTTATGATACCAACAGACGTCATAGCAGAGCGTATGAAGAAGTTGGAACCTATCGCTATGCGATTGGAAGTAAAAGAAGGAAAGAATAACTGCCTTATTATCAATGATAGTTACAATTCGGATTATGCTTCTTTGGACATTGCCTTGGACTTTATGCAACGCAGAGCAGATGAGAAATGGCGCAAACGCACCCTTATCCTTTCCGATATATTGGAAACAGGACAAAGCAATAAATTACTCTACAGACAGGTAGCAGAACTCATTCAGAATAGAGGTATAGAAAAGTTCATAGGTGTAGGAGAAGCACTCCAAGAAGCAGTACATCGTTTTGATATGGAGAAATACTTCTTCCGTACTACAAGTGAATTGTTGGAATCCGGTATTCTATCTACGCTACGCAATGAAGTGGTTCTGATAAAAGGTGCACGTGTCTTCCGTTTTGACAAAGTTTCCGATGCCTTGGAACTTAAGGTGCACGAAACTATCTTGGAAATCAATCTCAATTCTTTGGTAGATAATCTGAATCATTATAGAAATGCACTGCAACCGGATACCAAAATGATTTGTATGGTGAAAGCCTCTGCTTATGGAACAGGAGCATTTGAGGTAGCCAAAACATTGGAGGAACATCGGGTAGATTATTTGGCGGTAGCAGTGGCAGACGAAGGAGCTGCTTTACGGAAAGCAGGTGTAAACTGCCCTATCATAGTGATGAATCCGGAACATACGGCATTCCACACTTTGTTTGAATATAAATTGGAGCCGGAGGTCTACAGCTTTCATCTCTTAGATGCTTTAATTCATGCGGCGGCACATGAGGGAGTGAGCAATTATCCTATCCACATCAAGATAGATACAGGTATGCACCGATTGGGTTTCGGGGTAGAAGAAGTTCCTGCTCTCATAGAAAGACTACAGCGGCAAACGGCTGTGATACCTCGCTCTATCTTCTCTCATTTTGCCGGTAGCGACTCTTCTCTGTTTGATGATTTTACAAGGGAACAAATCGGACGTTTTGAACAAGCATCGGAACTCTTTCAGTCTTCTTTTTCTTATAAAATATTGAAACATATCTGCAATAGTGCAGGCATTATCCGTTTTCCGGAAGCACACTATGATATGGTACGATTGGGAATAGGTCTCTATGGCGTAGATCCTATAGAGAATCGTATGTTACAAACGGTAGCTACTTTGAAAAGTACTATCCTACAGATAAGAAAGATTCCTGCGAATGAAACTGTAGGCTATAGCAGAAATGGAAAATTCTCCAGAGATGCGCGTGTAGCGGCTATTCCTATCGGATATGCAGACGGACTAAATAGAAAATTGGGCAATAGGCACGCACATTGTTTAATCAATGGCAAGGCAGCACCTTATGTAGGTAATATCTGTATGGATGTCTGTTTGGTAGATGTAACTGATATAGACTGTAAAGAAGGCGATGAAGTAATTATCTTCGGAAAAGAATTACCCATTACCTATTTGGCAGAGACTTTAGATACCATACCTTACGAGGTACTTACCTCTATTTCCGATCGTGTAAAGCGTGTGTATTATCAAGATTGATGGTTCTTTTTATGCACCAATCCTATTACTATATAAAGAAAAGGCTTCATAAGTGGGGAGAAGAGGCAGAGCGTACGGCTATAGCCAAACATCTCCTTTCTGAGGTGATAGGTTTGTCTACGGCTTCGCTGTATGCAGGAGTGGGAGGGGAACTCTCACCTGAGTGCTATGAACAGATAGATAGCATCATAGATCGTTTGTTGAAAAATGAACCTTTGCAATATATTTTGGGAGAGGCTGTATTCTATGGGCGTAGTTATAAAGTAAATCCCGGTGTACTCATACCTCGTCCGGAAACTGCCGAATTGGTGGAGTGGGTAGTAAATACTTATAGAGGGAAAGAGGCGAGAATCTTGGATATCGGAACGGGTAGCGGTTGTATAGCTATTTCTATAGCCAAGGAACTACCGGCTACTTGTGTAGAAGCATGGGATATATCTATACCGGCTTTGGAAGTTGCAAAGGAAAATGCACAACGTCATAAAGCGACAGTGTTATTGAAGCAAGTAGATATTTGCAACCCTACAGAGTCTTCTCCTTCTTCGTTTCACTGTATAGTGAGTAACCCGCCTTATATCACTGCGTCAGAGAAAGCAGAAATGGAGGCGCATGTGCTGGATTGGGAACCTCATATAGCACTGTTTGCTCCCGATGGTGATGTTCTCTGTTTTTATAGGGCGATAGCAGAACAGGCTCGCACATTACTGCTCCCACAGGGTTCACTCTTCTTTGAGATCAATGCAGAATATGCTACAGAAGTGGTCAAACTTTTGGAAAGTTTGAGTTATAGAGATATAATAGTAAGAAAAGATATATATGGGAAAGACCGTATGGTTAAAGCTATAAAATAAGATGGCAGTGAGTAAGAAAGAATATGATATTTCGGAACTACAGCAAAAGGCAGAAAGTTACTGTGCGAGGGCAGAACACTGCGCATCTGAGGTCGCCAAGAAGTTGAGTCTTTGGGGGGCTAGTCCACTGATTACAAAAAAAATTATAGAGCAATTGTACGAAGAAGACTACTTGAATGATGAACGTTATTGTCGAGCTTACGTGCATGATAAGTCTAAACTCAATAAATGGGGGCAACGAAAAATAGGCTTGTCCTTGCGTATGAAAGGCTTACCTTCGGACTGTATAGATGATGCCTTGGAAGAAATAGACGAAGAGGAGTATAATGATACTTTAATGCAACTGTTGCTGAAAAAAATGCGTACTACCAAAGCTTCTTCTGTATATGTTTTGAGAGAAAAGCTCATACGGTTTGCCTTGGGTCGTGGTTACGATATGAATGAAATAATAGAATGTTTAGATATAAATAGCGAAGAATTAAATGACTATTTGGAGGAACATTAAACGTTTTTTTATTCCACACATTTGTCCCTTGTGCGGGCATAGACTGATGGAGGACGAACTGAATCTTTGTACGGACTGTAGAATCAGTTTGCCTATGGTACCTACTTGTAAGGAAGCAAATGAACATTTTTTCTTGGCTACGCACGCTGTAGAAAAAGAGAAAGCTATGTTGTACTTTGATAAAGACGGTATCGTTTCGGATTTGTTGCACCAAATGAAGTACGGGCATAATGCTCAGCTCTGTAAACAAATGGGAGAGGAACTTTGTATTTATGCAGACCGTACAGCTTTCTTCAAGGATATTGATGTGTTGCTTCCTATTCCTCTTCACCCTGCACGACAGAAGGAGAGGGGCTACAACCAAAGTGAAGAGTTGGCAAAAGGCATAGCAGGGCGGGCATCATTGCCTGTCTGTACAGATGCACTGATACGTATTCACAATAACGCTACAAAGACCAAAACAAAATTATTCAGTAGAAGAGAGCATAACTCTTTCCTTTTTCAAGCAACTCCTCAAGCAAAAAATTTGCGCGGTAAGCACATTGCTC
Organism: Phocaeicola sp.; assembly: GCA_022764505.1. Taxonomy (GTDB): domain Bacteria; phylum Bacteroidota; class Bacteroidia; order Bacteroidales; family Bacteroidaceae; genus Phocaeicola. The sequence goes on from JALEQJ010000008.1 coordinate 28,373, forward strand.
TCATAGACGATGTACTTACTACAGGAACAACTCTTACTGAAGCCATAGATGCACTGAACCATATAGAAGAATTGCGTATAAGTGTAGTTACATTGGCAAGAGTACGTAGCTGATATTCTCTTCTCTTCCGGAAAGATATACACACTTCTGTCTTGAAGGAAGTCGGCTTTGGATCCATTTTTCATAGATTACTCTCTCAAAGAAAAGAAAATACGAGTAGGGTATGCCATTGCATAATTATTTTTTTTACCTTTGCGCACTGATTTGTGTAAATATAATTCAACGTGGGACTGTTAGATGAGTATAAAATTCCGCTCAGAGATATGCAAGACCTTGTACGTACGTACAATTTTGCAATAGACGATGAGTTTTTTACAGCTATAGATGCGCCTGCGGTGAAACGTGGAAACTTAGATGTAGAGCTGTCTATAAAAAAGAATATAGACTCTTTTACTTTGAGTTTTTATATAGAAGGAGATGTGGTTCTATCTTGTGATCGCTGTTTGGGAGATATGGATTATCCTATAGAAACAGAAGGAGAGCTGATAGTAAAGCTGGGCGATCATTTCTCGGACGATGACGAAATTATCATCATTCCGGAAGAAGAAGGACGCATAGACATTTCTTGGTATATTTACGAGTGGATAGCATTGGATATACCCATTCATCACGTTCACGAAGATGGAGAATGCGATGAAACTATGCTTCGCTACCTCTGCCAATACCAAACAGAGGAAAGAGCAGATGCTACTGCAGAATCGGAAGAAAAAGAACAGCAGACCGACCCGCGTTGGGACGCTTTGAAAAAGATATTAAACAATAATTAAATAGTAAGACAATGGCACATCCCAAAAGAAGACAATCTAAGACAAGAACAGCGAAGAGAAGAACCCACGATAAAGCTGTAGCTCCTACTTTGGCTATCTGCCCAAACTGTGGCGAATGGCACGTATACCACACTGTATGTAATGCTTGTGGCTACTACAGAGGAAAAATTGCTATCGTGAAAGAAGCAGCTCTCTAATCGAGAACAGCAAATCTCCGAAACGCGTGTTTTATTGAGAGAATAAAGCCGGAGAGCTTCGGCTCTTCGGCTTTATTCTTAGATGATTCACCTAAAACACCCCAATCATGGAAAAAATAAATGCGGTAATTACAGGTGTAGGTGGCTATGTCCCCGATTATGTACTTACCAACGAAGAACTCTCACGCATGGTAGATACCAGCGATGAGTGGATTATGACACGTATCGGTGTAAAAGAACGTCGGATACTGAAAGAAGAAGGTTTAGGAACCTCTTATATGGCAAGAAAAGCCGTAAAGCAACTTTTGCAAAAAACAGGTGTGAAGCCGGAAGAAATAGACTGTATATTACTGGCTACTACGACCCCCGATTATAAATTCCCTTCTACAGCTTCTATCGTATCGGAAAAAGTAGGAGCTGTGAATGCTTTTGCAATGGATATATCTGCAGCTTGTTGTGGGTTTATCTATACATTGGACTTAGCAAGCACTATGATACAGAGTGGTCGCTATAAGAAAGTAGTAGTAGTGGGAGCAGACAAAATGTCTTCTATGGTAGATTACTCAGATCGTGCTACAGCACCTATTTTCGGAGATGGTGCCGCTGCAGTGATGCTGGAAGCTACTACAGAAGAGTTTGGTGTGTTGGATTCTATACTACGTACAGATGGAAAAGGACTGCCTTACCTGCACATGAAAGCGGGTGGTTCTGTTTGTCCTCCCTCTTATTTCTCCATAGATAACCAGATGCACTATATACACCAAGAAGGAAAAACCGTATTCAAGTATGCTGTGTCCAACATGTCTGCTGTAGTAACAGACTTGGCACAAAAGCATGGACTCAATGGAGACAACATTCATTGGGTAGTACCTCATCAAGCCAATTTGCGTATTATAGATGCAGTGGCACAACGCTTAGAGGTACCTATGGATCGTGTGATGATCAATATAGGCAGATATGGAAATACCAGTGCAGGAACTATACCTCTCTGTTTCTGGGATTACGAAAAGCAAATGAAAAAAGGAGACAACCTCATACTGACAGCCTTTGGCGCAGGATTTACTTGGGGAGCTGTTTACTTAAAGTGGGGATACGATAGCAAATAAGCATCTCGCACGAGAAAAATAAATCATAAAGCAAAGGTAGGCAGAGAGTGATTTACATAAAATCATCACTCCTGTCTACTTCGTCGCTTATCTATAGAAACCATTATGGCACATAAAGCAGGATTTGTAAACATAGTAGGAAATCCCAATGTAGGAAAGTCTACACTCATGAATCTACTCATGGGTGAGCGTATTTCTATTGCTACCTTCAAGGCACAGACTACCCGACATAGAATTATGGGGATACTGAATACGGACGAAATGCAAATCGTTTTTTCCGATACACCGGGCGTACTTAAACCCAACTATAAGTTGCAAGAATCTATGCTACAATTCTCTGAGTCTGCACTTAGTGATGCAGATGTGCTACTCTATGTTACGGATATCGTAGAGAAGCCGGATAAGAACATAGAATTTATAGAGAAAGTGCGACGTATGAGTGTACCTGTCATCGTGCTTATAAACAAGATAGATCTCGGAAACCAGGAAGTACTTACACAAGTAGTAGAAAAATGGCATGAGCTATTGCCACAAGCAGATATTATACCTATTTCTGCTATAGCAAAGTTCAATGTGGATATAGTGATGAGGAAAATAAAAGACCTCATACCGGATAGCCCTCCTTACTTTGGCAAAGACCAGTGGACGGATAAGCCTGCACGCTTCTTCGTAACAGAGATTATCCGCGAGAAAATACTACTGTATTATGATAAGGAAATACCTTACGCTACAGAAGTCGTAGTGGAGCAATTCAAAGAAGAGACCAAGACCATTCATATAAACGCCGTGATTTATGTAGAAAGAGATTCCCAGAAAGGCATCATCATAGGAAAACAAGGAAAGGCTTTGAAGAAAATAGCCACAGAAGCACGACGCACATTAGAGAAATTCTTCCAAAAAAGTATCTATATAGAAATCTTTGTAAAAGTGGACAAAGACTGGAGAAACTCAGAGAAAGAATTGAGAAATTTTGGATACCAATTAGATTAAAAACGGCTGTGATAGCCGAAACACAAGGTAAATATGGCAAATTTAGTAGCAATAGTAGGACGCCCCAATGTGGGAAAGTCTACCTTATTCAATAGGCTGGTGAAAGCACGCCAAGCCATCGTAAATGAACAAGCAGGAACCACCAGAGACCGCCAATATGGGAAAGCAGAATGGGTAGGAAAAGAGTTCTCTGTAGTAGATACAGGAGGCTGGGTGGTAAACTCGGACGATATTTTTGAGGAAGAAATACGTAAGCAAGTACTGTTGGCTATGGACGAAGCAGATGTTATTCTCTTCGTAGTAGACGTAGTAAATGGAGTAACAGACTTAGATGCCGAAGTAGCTACTATTCTGAGACGTTCTTCCAAACCTGTTATATTGGTAGCAAACAAAACAGACAATAACGATTTACAATACAATGCTGCCGAATTTTATTCATTAGGCTTGGGAGATCCTTATTGTATCTCTGCTGTGAGCGGTAGTGGTACAGGAGAACTCTTGGACTTATTGCTGACAAAGTTTCGCAAGGAAGCAGATGAGATTTTGGAAGAAGATATTCCACGTTTCGCAGTAGTAGGTCGCCCCAATGCAGGAAAGTCTTCTCTTATCAATGCCTTTATAGGAGAGGATAGAAACATCGTAACAGACATAGCGGGAACTACAAGGGATTCTATTTATACAAGATATAACAAGTTCGGATTTGATTTCTACTTGGTAGATACGGCTGGTATCCGTAAGAAGAACAAGGTAAATGAAGACTTGGAATATTACTCTGTGATACGTTCTATCCGTTCTATAGAAAGCTCAGATGTATGTATCTTGATGATAGATGCTACACGAGGCATAGAAGGACAAGATCTCAATATATTCTCACTCATCAATAGAAACCAAAAAGGATTGGTAGTAGTAGTGAATAAATGGGACTTGATAGAAGAAAAGACAGCCAAGGTAATGAAGAACTACGAAGAAGCTATCCGTAATAGATTTGCACCTTTCACAGACTTTCCCATTATCTTTACTTCTGCCTTGACAAAACAACGTATATTTAAGGTATTGGAGATAGCCAAAGAGGTATATGTTGCACGCACGACCAAAATACCTACGGCACGTCTTAACGAAGAGATGCTACCTCTTATAGAAGCATATCCACCACCTTCCAATAAAGGTAAGTACATCAAGATAAAGTATGTAACTCAATTACCCAATACGCAAATACCTTCTTTCGTCTTCTTTGCCAATCTTCCACAATACGTGAAAGAACCTTATAAGCGTTTCTTGGAGAATAAAATCCGGGAAAAATGGAATTTAGAAGGTACGCCTATCAATATCTTTATCAGACAAAAATAAAGAATCACAACACGTGCAAGAAAGAGCAAGGTATAACGACTTTGGGTCGTTTATGGCTAAGCACTTTCCCTTTAAGGTGCAGAAAATCTCTATTCATGCAGGTTTTACCTGTCCCAATAGAGATGGTTCCAAAGGGAGAGGAGGCTGTACGTATTGCAATAATCAAACATTTAATCCTGCCTATTGCCATACGGGAGAGAGTGTAATTTCCCAGTTGGAGCGTGGAAAAGCCTTCTTCGGAAAGAAGTATCCGGATATGCGCTATTTGGCGTACTTCCAAGCCTACTCCAATACCTATGGCGAGCTTCAGCATCTCATCAATCTATATGAGGAAGCATTGTCTGTAGATGGGGTAGTGGGATTAGTGATAGGCACGCGTCCGGACTGTATGCCGGATAGCTTGCTTCATTATCTTGAGGCACTAAGTAAACGCACTTTCTTGATCGTAGAATATGGTATAGAAAGCGTGTATGATGCTACATTGCACCGTATTCGTAGAGGGCATAATTATGCTTGTACAGTAGATGCCATAGAGCGTACTGTGGCACGTGGCATCATTACAGGTGGGCATCTTATCTTAGGTTTACCCAAAGAAAGCAGAGAAGACTTATTGCAGGCAGCCTCTATGCTCTCAGAGCTTCCTCTTTCTACCTTGAAACTACACCAATTACAGATTATAAAAGGAACGCAGATGGCACGAGAGTATAGAGATACGCCATCGGACTTTCATTTGTATACCGTAGGAGAGTATATAGATTTAGCAATAGATTTTGTAGAGCGTTTACGTCCTGAAATTGTAGTAGAGAGATTCGCCTCTCAATCCCCCAAAGAATTACTTATAGCACCGGATTGGGGCTTGAAAAACTTTGAATTTACGCATCGTTTGGCAGCCAGAATGAAAGAACGAGATACGTGGCAGGGAAAATTCTATCATCGTGTATAAGTCTTTCATACAAAGGCGGAAAAAATCTTCTAAAAAAACAATAAAACTTGCTTGCTTTTATTATTTATGTTTGATAAGTTTGTAAAGCATTGGTACAATGCTTACAAGATTTATGCTACAAGTAAGTATAAGCTTGTAAATACATAAATTAAATACATAGGAGGAAACACCATGAGCAAAACTATTTCATTCAATGAATTAAGACGCATTAAGGATTCTTTGCCCAATGGAAGTATGCATCGCATTGCAGACGAATTGGGAATTACCGCAGACACTGTGAGAAACTTCTTCGGTGGGCAGAATTTCCAAGAGGGAAGTAGCGTAGGTATCCATATGGAGCCGGGTCCCGATGGTGGCATCGTAGTATTAGATGATACTACAATACTGGAGAAAGCATTAGAAATATTACAAGAAAATGCACACGTCTAAGAGTAGACGAAAGAAAAATTGTTAGGAAAAGAATGTAAGCCGACCGATTTCTGAAAAGAAAAGGTCGGCTTTTTTATTGCTATGCTCGCCCATTTTCCTCTTTTCTACCCTCAATTTCATAAAAAAAGAATAAAAATTTAGTTGTGGCGAAAAAAACAATACTTTTGTCCTATAAACTACACAAGAACAACATGAAAAAAGTTTTTTTATCTCTGATGGCGGTTGCTACTCTTCTTTTGAGTGCCTGCTCCAGTGTACCTATTACAGGACGTAAACAACTCTCTTTGGTTTCAGACCAAGAAATTCTCACAAGCAGCCTCACACAATATAAAGATTATATGGGCAAAGCACCTCGTTCTAAAAACACAGTGCAGAGCGCACAAGTAACACGCGTAGGGCAACGCATAGCCGCTGCTACAGAACAATACTTACGTGATCATGGTTTAGCAACCGAAGTCTCCAATTTTGCGTGGGAGTTTAACCTCATCAAGGAAGACCAAGTCAATGCGTTCTGTATGCCGGGTGGAAAAATCGTGGTGTACGAAGGGTTGATGAAAATTATTTCTTCGGACGATGAGCTTGCTGTGGTACTAGGACACGAAGTTGCACACGCTGTAGCTAAGCATAGCAATGAGCGTATGAGCCAACAAATGATGGCACAGTATGGAGCGCAAGTTTTGGGAGGTCTTCTCTCAGGTAAGAGTGCTGCAACACAAGCCTTGGCGGGACAAGTGTACGGGCTGGGAGCGCAGTATGGTGTGATGCTTCCTTTCTCTCGTAAACACGAAACAGAAGCAGACTATATGGGGTTAGTTTTGATGTATATGGCAGGTTATCAGCCGGAAGCTGCGGTTAATTTTTGGAAGAAAATGGCTGTAGCTGGTGGGGGTAATGCCACTCCGGAATTTATGAGCTCTCACCCCAGTGATGCTTCCCGCATCTCTTCTATACAAAAAATACTACCGGAGATTAAACAAAAATATCAGCAATACGAACGTACAAAAGAACTTCCTGCTCCTGTGCGAAAACGCCCGGCAGCTACGAAACCTACTAGAAAATAAGTAGATGCAGAGGACTAAAACGATATAGCATGAAAGAAAAGAAACTTAGATTACAAGCTATCAGAGAAATAGTAGAAAAAAGAGAGATAAGTAACCAAGAGGAGCTGGCAGAAGCTCTGAAAGAATTAGGGTATTCTCCTACGCAAGGAACCTTGTCTCGGGATTTGAAACAACTGAAAATAGTAAAGACCATCAATTTGGAAGGAAGATATGTATATGTTCTTCCGGATTCGCTTTTCTTCAGACAACTGAGAAAAGAGGCTTACGTAGCTGTAGACAGTCATCATTCGGGCTTTATTTCTATAGAGTTTTCCGGAAATATGGCACTTATCAAGACACAGCCCAGCCATGCCAGCAGTTTGGCTTACTATATAGATAAGCAGGTGTTTCCGGAAATTATAGGAACCATAGCGGGAGATGATACTATTATGATTTTGATACGTGAAGGAGTCTTGAAGCATGCCGTCCTTAACAGATTGCGGATAGTCATTCCCAGTATCCAAAAAATGGGGACAGTTTAATGCCTTAGGAACCTGTCTATAAAAGAAAAGTATGATACATGTAGGTATAATGGGAGGAGAGACCCCGGAAGCAGGGGAACTCCTCCGTCTGCTGGTTTTCCACCCGGACGTAGAACTTGTTTTTGTACACAGTGCAGAGTATGCAGGACTTCCCGTTACAGAAGTGCATCATGGTTTATATGGCGATACCGAGTTACGCTTTACGCATTATCTGCCATTGGAGGAAGCAGATTTGCTTTTTGTGTGTGCCGTAAAAGGTGGGTTGCGTGAATTCCTGTCTACACACGAATTACCACGTGAACTCAAGGTGATAGATTTCGGTGCTGAGTTTAGACTGCCGGAAGCTATCTCTGAATTTGAATACGGATTGCCGGAGCTGAATAGACGTGCTACGTGTCATAGCCGTTTTGTAGCCAATCCGGGAGCTTTGCCTACTTGTGTTCTTTTGGGGTTGTTACCTTTGGCAAAACACTTGTTACTACCGGATCGGATAGAGGTACGTCTTAATGATGGACTTCAAACAGAAGAACGTAAGAACCTTTCTACAGCAGAACTATCCGAAATTTGTGCAGGCTTGGTACGTCTGCAAACCAGCTTTTCTGCTACGCTACAGAATGAAATACTTCCTCATAGTCATTCACGTGTAGTATCTGCTATGCTATCTCTACCTGTGAGAGTAGATATAGAAGAACTAAAGAAAATGTACGAAGAGTATTATGCAGAAGATGCTTTCACGTGGCTGATGCCTTCTCTGCCCACAGAGGCAGATGTGCTGAATACCAATAAATGCGTGGTGCATTTGGAAAAAGAAGGCGATCTGCTTACGGTACGAGTATACATGGATAGATGGCTCAAAGGAGCTTCCGGACAGGCTCTGCACAATATGAACCTATTATTTAATTTGGAAGAAAGCGTGGGACTGAAACTCAAAGCCTCTATAGTATAAACCCAAAGTTATAGATACGATGAAAAAAATAATATTATTACTTCTTGCCATGTGTTGGCTTGTAGCCTGCAAAACGAAGGAACATACAACTTCTACTACTACAGTAGAAACATTGTCTTATATACAAATAACAAGTCCTAAAGTATATGCCTCCAAAACTGTGATGGTTACCATAGACGATGTACACCAATTTGAAGCGGTAGTAACACGTACTTCTGTGAAACCGAAAAAAGGAAAGAAGTCTTTCTATCCTACAGTAGCCGGTGTACATAAGGTGAAGATAACTCACAATGGCTTACGTCTGTACGAAGCGCATGTAGTACTCAAGGCTGGTACTAAAAGTTCTATTACGCTGCCATAAAGAAACTTACGATTTTTTATTATAGTTACTCTGAACGCCCGTTTATACGGGCGTTTATTTTTTCTCATAGAAGTCGTAGTTCTATTCCGTACTTAAGTCTATATAAACTTCCATGGAAGTCTACATAAACTATGGTGGAAGTTTATATAAACCGCAGTATGGTTTATAGATGCAAAGACACTGTATAGGCTTTCAAAATGTCTGTTCAAGCATATTGACGTTTTTATATTCAGCCAGATATTAGATGATTGTATTTTATAGGTTTTCGCCCTCTTTTATTACACACTGAAAGGTTAAGTGTGCAATAATGTAAAAAAGCGTATAAAATGCAAGGTAAAGAGAAAAACTACCATTAACTTTGCCTATTCATGAGAGAATGTACATGGGAAAAGAAGAAACATTTCTGATAGACATAGAGCAGATACTCAAGGAAAAAGCAGGTAGTAAAGCCCAATATATACCTCGTTTTTTTATCTCTTATCTGAAACGTATTATACATCAAGACGAAGTGAACGAAGTTCTGCGTCGTGCAGCTGGAAAAGAAGGGGTTCCATTCTTAAAATCTTGTATGGACGACTTGGGCGTGAAGATACGTGTAGAAGGAGAAGAAAACCTGCCCCAAGAGGGACTTTGTACTTTCGTTTCCAATCACCCTTTGGGAGGATTAGATGGGATCTCTTTGGGTTGGTTGCTCGGTACGCATTATGATGGAAAGATCAAGTATATCGTAAATGACCTACTTATGAATCTCAAAGGACTGGCACCTCTCTGCATTCCGGTGAACAAGACAGGAGGACAAAGTCGTGCATTGCCACAGATGATAGAAGAAGGCTTTCGTTCAGACAATCATATTATCATGTTTCCGGCAGGTATCTGTTCCAGAAAAATTCACGGTGTGATACAAGATGTAGCGTGGCAGAAAGTTTTCGTAACGAAGAGTATAGAAACCCATCGGCAGATAGTACCTATCCATTTCGGTGGGAGAAACTCGGATTTCTTTTACCGTTTGGCAAATATCAGTAAGGCTCTCGGTATAAAGTTTAATATCGCTATGCTATACTTGGCAGATGAGCTATTTAAGAATAAGAACAAGACATTTATCGTGAAAATAGGGAAACCTATCCCGGCTCATACCTTGGATAAGTCCCGTACAGCCACAGAGTGGGCAGCATATATTCGCGAATTGGTTTACAAACTATGATAAAAGAAGAGGAAAGACCGGTACAAATGGAGGACGTAATACCTCCAATAGACAAGGCTCTCATTCGGGCAGAGCTCACAGAAGAGAAGCACTTGCGCCTAACCAATAGAAGCAATAATGAAATATACATCATTACTGCGCATGACTCTCCTCATGTGATGCGTGAGATAGGCAGACTGCGTGAAATAGCTTTTCGTGCAGCAGGAGGAGGTACGGGAAAGTCTGTAGATATAGATGAGTACGATACTATGCCCAATCCTTATAAACAGCTTATCGTGTGGAATCCGGAAGCAGAAGAAATCATAGGAGGTTATCGTTATATACTGGGAAGTGAAGCAGAATTTGATGCCCACGGACAACCTATTTTTGCTACGGCGCATATGTTTGAGTTCTCTCAGCACTTCTTGGAGGAGTATCTTCCTACCACCATAGAATTGGGGCGTTCTTTTGTTACATTGGAATACCAGAATACCAGAAATAATTCCAAGAGTCTTTTCGCATTGGACAATCTTTGGGACGGACTTGGTGCATTGACTGTCATTCAGCCCAGTGTTCGTTACTTTTTTGGGAAAATGACTATGTATCCCAGCTACGATAGATTGGGCAGAGATATGATTCTCTATTTTTTGCAAAAGCATTTTCCGGATAGAGATAATCTCATAAAGCCTGTTAATCCACTTTGTCTGGAAACAGATGTATCCATATTGGAAGCTCTTTTCTGTGAGGATAATTTTAAGGCAGACTATAAGATTCTAAATACGGAAGTACGTAAGCTCGGCTACAATATCCCTCCACTGATCAATGCTTATATGGGACTTTCTCCTACTATGCGTATGTTTGGTACTGCTGTGAACGATGGTTTCGGGGATGTAGAAGAGACGGGTATTCTTATAGCAGTAGATGAGATTTTGGAAGATAAGCGAGTACGACATATAGAGTCTTACATAAAGGAACATCCGGAGGCTCTCCGTATAACTTCCGGGGCGCACCCCGTAGTATCTCCAGAGTAATACTATAGTTGCCGGTGCGTATGGAAAAGTTTCTCTTTACAGATTTTTTGCTTTCCAATGTTCCGCTTACTGAGGTACAACTGCGAATGCTCTTTCAGAAAAGTCGCGTACTGAAAGTGGATAAAGGGGAGATGTTATTATCGGCAGGAGATACTTGCAAGCATCGGTTCTTTATAGAAAAAGGGGCGGTACGGGAGTTTTATGTAGATGAACACGGGAAAGAACATCTCTTGGTGTTTGCTGTGGAAGGTTGGTTTGTAGTCAATGTAGACAGTGTCTTTTTTGATCAACCCTCCCGGTATTTTATTCAAGCCATAGAGCCTACTAAAGTATTACTTATAGACGAAGAACAGGTTCAAGCCTTATCTTTACAGTCTCCGGAATTTGATCGCTTCAATAAGCAACTTATTTACGAGCATATTCAGCACTTACAGCACCGCATCACTTCTCTCCAGAGCGATGGAGCAGAGATTCGTTATCAGCATTTTATAAAAGCCTATCCGGAACTCTTGTTGCGTATTCCACAGGCATATATTGCTTCCTACTTGGGCATTACACCGGAGAGTTTAAGTCGTATTCGTAGGCAGTTGGTTCAGCAAGCCAGACAGAAATAATGTATTCGCTCCCAAAATCTGTTATTTCTTTCTATCCGAATGAGAACTTAACATAGGTCAATGGACAGCTTTCATAGAGCCTTTACCTTTGTAGCGTAATTAAAAATACAAACTACTTAATAGAAAGGAAATGATATGAAAGCAATGAAAAAGATAGCGTTTATCACGCACCCGCAAGAAACCCATTGGGTAGGAGATGGTTTCAGAGTACATAATTTTATCCCTTACGTGCCGGGACTTTCTATGAAAGAGATGGATCCGTTTATTCTGTTGGATTATAATGCCAAGATGGAAGTATCGCCTCGTGATATTCCCGGAGGCGTGGGCGTGCACCCGCATAGAGGATTTGAGACTGTAACCATAGCTTACGAAGGCGAAGTGGAACATCACGATAGTGCCGGACACGGTGGTGTGATAGGAAAGGGAGATGTCCAATGGATGACAGCTGCCAGTGGTGTCTTGCACAAGGAATACCACGCTCGTGAATGGAGTAAGAAAGGAGGGATCTTCCAAATGGTACAACTCTGGACAAATCTACCTAAGCAAGATAAGATGTCTGCTCCTACTTATCAGAGTCTGCCACATCAAGGTATGGGACGCTACGAACTGCCACAAGGCAATGGCTGGGTAGAAATCATAGCAGGAAACTATGATGGTGTGCAGGGACCTGCGCATACACATTCTCCTATTGCACTTATGAATGCTCATCTACAGCAAGGAGGAAAGGCTGCTTTTTCTTTTCCTGCACATTATAATACGGCAGTATTGGTGGTACAAGGAAATGCTTTGGTCAATGGGCAAGAAGTTCCTACAGATAACTTTGTAAAATTTGAGAACGAAGGAGAGGAGTTTACCGTAGAGGCAACATCGGCAGATACCATTGTATTGGTTATGAGTGGAGAATCGTTGGGAGAACCTATCGTGAGTTACGGACCTTTTGTGATGAACAGCAAGCAAGAGATATTACAAGCTTTCGAAGATTTTAATACCGGTAAATTCGGCTACTTGGCAGATTAGAGCGGTTGCGCCTGTATGAGGAAAAGGGAAGTAAAACTATGATGTGTCTTGGTTTTATTTCCCTTCTTTTATTTTCTTTACCGCACGCTCATACTCGTAGACATTGGTCTGAGATTTTTTCTTGCGTAAGGCTTCCTTTCTGCGTATGGAATCCTGTTCTTTGGCTCGTTCTATTTCCTTGTACCAATCCGATACACTGCCATCTCCTACTATAGCTCGCTCGTCTTGTGGAATTTTCTTGCGTTTCTCTATGATGGTAGGCAGAGCGATAGAATCTCTTTTGGCAGCTTCTTTTGCCGCTATCACGATGGCAGAGTCTTGTGCATTCATACGTCTGCCGAAGTTGGGAAATTTCTGTGCATCTGCTATCGTAGGTATATAGTTGGCATAGTTTTTCCATGCTACTGCATACTTTCTATTGTGTTTGATGGCTCTGCCACGCTTGGTCAGTAGCTCAAATAAAATTTTGTCCGCATCAAAATAGAAAGTGAGAGTACCTGTAGGCATTGAGTAGTAGCTTTTGTCTACTGCTTTATACAGTCCATTCTCTAGGGCATTATAAAGCTCCCAACCTTTTTGCTCTTCCGGGTGGGTAGCATAGTACATTTCGGAAACAGGGTCTTTCCCGGATTGTGTCCAAATAGAATAAGGAGTGATGGAGAAAGTGTCGTTACGTTTCCATTTCACGGTGTCTGTCCAATTCAATGGTATAGAGCGATCTTCTTTGAATTCCAACCATGTGCGTGGTGTACTTTCAGCCTTTGGAGTAGCAGTAGGGAGGGTTGTGGTGCCTATCTTCCCGAATTGGAAATCTATGCGCTTGATAGCTTCTTTATTCAGCTTGACATCTTGAGTTTGTGCCACAGCTATTCCCTCTGCTTTTATTACTAAGAACAGGAATAATAACAGTATGTGGCACAAGTATCTCATAGATGTAAATATTATAATTGGGTCATTTCTTCGGTAGTAGGAGTTATGTCTGTACCTTCCAATTGAGAAACGAAATACTCATTGAGGGTAGCTTCCACTTCTGCACCTGTATTTTGCAGGTCTTTGATGATGGCTCCTTTTTCCATAAGAATAACTCGCTGACAGAAATTGGCTATGTGATTCAAGTTATGGCTGGAAATCACAATGCTTGCTTGGTTTTCTGCAATGTAATTCTGTAGAATGCGTTTGAGTACAAGTTGAGAAGATGGATCCAAAAAATTGAAAGGCTCGTCCAAAAGGATAAAACGTGGTTTGTGCAGTAGTGCGGAAATGATCCCTACCTTTTGCTTATTCCCCGCAGATAGTTCTCTGATGTAAGTTCCTCGGAAATCACTTTCTTCCGGCAGAAAGTTTTTATAGCGTTCATAGTGTGCTACTACGTCTTCTTTACTTACTCCGGACAATTTTCCTATTAGAGAGAAGTATTCTTGGGGGGTGAGGTAGTCTATGAGAAAACCGCTTTCTATGAATGCGCCCATATGCTTCTTCCACTCTTCTCCTGCGGAAACATCTTCATCGTAGATACGTACTTCTCCGCTGTCTGCTTTCAGCAAGTCCAAGATGAGGCGGAAGAGAGTGGTTTTACCCGCTCCATTGTTTCCTACTAAGCCTATGATACCTATGTCTTCTATAGCGAGCGAAGATACGTTTACAGCTGTCTTGCTACCGAAGGTCTTTACTAAGTTTCTTATTTCTATCATGATGCGTTCGTTTCTCTAAGTTTTTCTAATCTTTCATATTTCATTGCCATAAAACGCTCGTATATATAGCTGATCCATTTCTGATGAAATAAGACTACAATAAGACCGATGGTAATGACTATCCAATAGCTGGTAGCAGGACTTACTATAAGCTGTAGCAACCATATGAATAAAGGATAAAATATCAAGGCAGGAAGAATAAGGAACGTTTGTACCCAATTCTGTTTTTTACCTCCTTTGCTAAATATATTTCCATTGAGTGGCTGAGTGTAATTGGTGTATATGGCACTCGTCATAAACAATAGGAATACAGGTCCTATGATGAAGAAAAGCATACTCAATATACGGATAAAATCCACTTCTCTTGAAAATATTATAGCAACAGATATGCTTCCTACAATGGCACCTATGAGGGAAAATAAACATTGCAGTCTATATTTTGCCAATAGAATTTTGTTCAAGTAGGACTTGTGTATCATAAGCCCGTCTATATAGTTGCCTGCATAAGAGATAGCTGCTGTGAGCTGTCCTAAACCTAAGAAGAAGATGCCATAAGCTGTATAAAGATACTCTTTCCCGAGACTACTGCTTTCTCCTTCGGTTTCTGCTTGCATCAAGGGAAAGACAGCAGCGAAGAAGAGCCAGAAGTAGAATTGCATTCTGGGTTGTTTATTACGCCATAGTTGCTTCCATTCCAAACGTAGAAACTCTCTGCTTTCGCTCTTGGATTCTGTGTAGACGGCTACTTTCTTCTTTTTCTTTGTGGCAGTATTGTTGGGTTGTATATAACAGAGTTTTTCGGCTATCTTCATATTGCACCAATAGAGTAAGCCCATCAGTGCGAATACAGGAAGGAAATAAAGCAGATTCCATTCTATAAATCCTTCTCCCATATCTACGCAGTAATGTCCCAATGACCATGGTTCCGGTGCAAATTCATTCCAAAGAATGCATATTGCATAAATAGGAACGGGAATGAGAAAACTATAAATAAATTTCAGCTCTTTCATCATATGTACCAAGAGACTGAATTGTGAGTTCATACAGATGAGTAAGGTAGTACCTATGAGATAGCCCAACATTCCTGTAAAACCATAAAACTTGGTGATGGTGATAAAGGCAAAAGGAACGAAAAAGAAGTTCCAAAACAAATTCGCCCACGTCAATAATTTAGCTCCTAAAAAAGTATGAATAACAATAGAACGTTTTACGGGCAAGGTAAGATATTGGTGAAGACTCATAGCAGAGAAAGGTTGAAACCAACGCATAAGGTAGTCTGCCATAAGAATAAAGAGGATATATTTATTCAGTACGTGATAGGGTTCTGTTCCGGAATGAGAGGATTCAAAAGCAAAGGGCAGGGAACTCCCTAATAAAAGGAAGATCCCAGCCCAGTATGCATATCCAATATAAATAGCCCACTTGCTAATTTGAGCTTGTCCGCCCAAAGGGTTTCTTTGTTCGGACAAGCGGTGATTAGCCAGTATGGTCATGAATGTTTTTATGAACATACGATTGGATTAAAATAAATTACTTCTTAACAGGTGCGCTCATGCTCACTTCTACCAAGTTGTTTTGACCGAAGAATTCTTTTGCGAAAGCTTTCAAATCTTCTGCTGTGATAGCGTTTACAGTAGCTGCATAATCTGTTTCTGTATCTACACCTAACCAATAGTAGTTATTGAGAGTACGTACCCAATAGCTGTTTTCTTTTTGGTCTTGTGTATGTTGTTTCAACATATATTCTTTTACCTTTTGAAGGTCTTCTGCTTTTGGACCTTCTTTGATAAATTGTTGGATACCGTCTTTTGCCAAACCTATCATTTCGCTCAAACGTTCTGGGTTTGTATCGAAATAGATTTCCATAGTGGCTTCAGGATTAGGATACTTACTGAGGCTTCCTCCACATGATACACCATAAGTACCACCGGCTTCTTCGCGGATAGTTTGTGTGTAGAGTATATCCAAGAGTTGGTCAAGTATACTCATAGTGAGTACATTCTTGTGTGTATAAGGCATCTTTCCACTATAAACCAAGAGAACTGTAGACTTCGCAGTTTCCATTTCTTTTGTGAAGTGGTTAGTGTAGTGTCCTGAGCGAATATTAACCTTTCTGTCTACGAAGTTTTCATTGCGTTTCAGACTTGGAAGAGAAGCTATGTATTTCTCTACAAGTGGAGCTGCAGTAGCTTCGTCTACATTACCTACCAGGTAGAATGTAAATCCGCTGGCATCTGCAAAACGTTCTTTGTACATCTCTACTATTCTGTTATAATCTACCTTGTCCATAAGTTCTGAAGTCAGTCTTACTATACGTGGGTGGTTATTGTAGAGTGCCACTGTTATAGTGTCTTGCAAAGCCTTCATCGGGTTCAATGCTTGGTTTTCCAAACTTGCTTTTGTTCTGTTTATGTAAGAAGTGAATGCTTCTTGGTCTACACGTGGAGCTGTGAAGCGCAAGTAGTTCAACTGTAGCATTGTTTCAAAATCTTTAGGACTACAGCTACCTGCTACGGTTTGTTGAAGACCGGTTACAGATGCACCTGCATAAGCTTTCTTACCTGCTGTAGCTTTGTCAAGATTGATTTCGCTGAAGTTTCCTAAACCACCGATAGTAGCTACCTGAATTTGGCTGATAGAGAGAGCGTCTTTATCTTCAAAGAGAGAAGAACCACCACGGCTGAAACCGCTCATACGGATTTCATCGTCTTTGTAGTCTGTCTTCTTCAGTACCACTTTTGCACCATTGCTCAGTCTCCATACTGTAGTGCCGAAAGGACCGGCTTCTTTCTTCACGATCTTTCCTGCTGTAGGTTCTTTGCTGATGAGTGGTTCGTCCGATACTTGGTCTACATAAGGTGCTATTTCTTCTGCATTCACCTTATTTGTGATAGCCAAGAGACTTTCTTCTGTAGGCACTTCACTACCTTCTTTGTCAGGGCAGAGTGCTACCATTACCATTTGGTTGTCTTTGATGAGTTCCGGGAGTAGCATATTGATAGCTTCTACAGGAATGTTAGGAGCTATTTGGTTCATGATTGCGTACTCGTTTTCTATGCCCGGAATAGGTTCGTTGTCCAAGAAGTGACGAACATATTCGTGTACATATTCGTTTGTTTTGGTCTTGTTACGTTCGTTGTAAGAAGATTCCAACTGGCGGAGGTAGTCTGCTTTGGCACGTGCATATTCAGAAGCTGTGAAGCCATGTTTCTTAGCACGTAAAATTTCTCTGTATAGATTTTCTAAAGCTACAGGAATACCACCGTCTTTTGCCACAGCCACGCCGGTGAATGCTCCTTTTGTCTTACTTAGAAGGTAGTCGCCATCGCTTGCACCTGCATAGATGAAAGGAGGAGTCGCTGTTTGGCGAAGTTCGTCCAGACGGTTGTTAATCATAGTAGAAACTATACTGTTCATATAGTTGGCTACTAAATAACCGAGGTTTCCTTTTTCTTCACGTTTTACGGCGTCATGCTTGAACATAAGGTAAAGAGTAGAAGTAGGTTGTTCCTTATCTTTTGCGATGGCTACGATAGGTTTGTCTGTATCCGGTACTTCTTCGTAGATGCGTTCTGACGGATTTTCCGGCATTTTGATGCCAGAGAACAGTTTCTTGATTTTAGCTTCTATTTGGTCTACGTCAATGTCTCCTACTACGATGATACCTTGTAAGTCCGGACGATACCATTTGTGATAATAGTCGCGTAGTGCTTGGTAAGGGAAGTTGTCTACTACTTCCATAGTTCCGATAGGCAGACGATGTCCATACTTACTGTTAGGATAAATCTTTGGAAGGATTTGTTCGTACATACGCATCATAGCACCGGAACCTGTACGCCATTCTTCGTGAATTACGCCACGTTCTTTGTCTATTTCTTTAGGATCCAAAGTTAAATCATTGGCCCAGTCGTGTAAGATGAGCAAGCAAGAGTCTATGATACCTTCACGGAGCATAGGTACATTGCTGATGTTGTAAACTGTTTCGTCTACTGCTGTGTAAGCATTGAGGTTATAACCGAATTTTACACCGATGGTTTCCAAGTAATCGCGAAGAGCATTGCCGGGGAAGTTGGTTGTTCCATTGAAGCACATGTGTTCAAGGAAGTGAGCCAAACCGCGTTGGTGGTCTTCTTCTTGAATAGCTCCTACTTTTTGTGCGATGTAAAAGTCTGCTTGTTTGGCAGGAAACTCGTTACGACGGATATAATAAGTCAATCCGTTTTCTAATTTGCCAATGCGTACTCCTTGGTCTACAGGAATAGGTGGCAATTGCTGTTGCTGTGCGAAAGCAACCAAACTACTACCGAATGCGATAGCAGCTATTAATGCACTTTTAAGAAATCGTTTCATAAACAATTTGGGTTAATAAATATAATGCTTGGAATTATAATAATCCTTTTTCCGATAAGAAACGTTCTGCTTCTATCGCTGCTTGACAGCCACTACCTGCCGCAGTTACGGCTTGTCTGTAGTGTGGATCTGCCACATCTCCTGCCGCAAATACTCCCGGTACTTGTGTGCGGGGGCTTTTGCCTTCTGTCATAATATAACCTACTTCGTCTGTCTTGATCCATTCTTTGAACAAGTCCGAGTTCGGTTTGTGTCCTATGGCAAGGAAAAATCCATCTATAGGCAGGTCATATCTTTCTTCGTCTGCTTCTCCTAAGCGTTTTACCAAGTGTACACCTTCTACGCCATCTGTACCGAATAAGCCTACTGCATTATGCTCAAAAAGGACGGTGATATTGGGGTGGTTGAGTGTTCTTTCCTGCATGATTTTGGAGGCGCGAAGGTAAGGTTTGCGCACCAATAGATATACTTTGGAAGCTAAGCCTGCCAAGTAGATCGCTTCTTCGCAAGCGGTATCTCCACCTCCTACTACGGCTACCACTTTCTTACGATAGAAAAAGCCATCGCAAGTAGCACAAGCGCTTACGCCCAGACCTGCATATTTCTTCTCGTCTTCCAAGCCTAAATACTTGGCTGTAGCTCCTGTAGAGATAATGACGGTATCTGCTGTAATGTCTTTTTCGTTGTCTACTCGGAAGGTATAAGGAGCTTTGCTGAGGTCTGCATGGGTTATAAGTCCTCTGCGTATCTCCGCACCAAATCTTTCCGCTTGTTTTCTCAGGTCTTCCATAAGTTGTGGACCTGTTACTCCTTCCGGATAACCGGGAAAGTTTTCTACTTCTGTAGTAGTGGTGAGCTGTCCGCCGGGTTCCAATCCTTCGTATAGTACGGGAGCTATATTGGCTCTTCCGCTATAAATTGCTGCTGTGTAGCCGGCTGGTCCCGATCCGATAATAAGGCATTTTACGTGTTCTATATTCATAATCTGTGTTTAATTTATCTGAGGTCTATGATTTCGAGTTGCTTGTTTTTCTCGCTTTCAAAGGTAAAATCCTTTGTGTTATATGATTTATTTCTTTGTATATTTTTAACTCTTACTTCCATCATTTGCCCATTAGTGAGCGTTATCTTGAGGTAAGTAGGCTCTTTTTTGTCATTTATGTAGAGTACTACGGAGCGTAATTCGTCTTTTTGTTTAGGAGTGAGTGTGATGATGTGTACCATTTGGTTTTCTCTGCGCTTACGTCCTCCATACGCACTTTTGAAAGTTTGCTTATAGTTATGCAGGAGGAAGTAAGGATTGATGAGAATCATCTCTTTGCTTGTGGGGGTAGAGATAATCACTTCTTTGTCTTTGGGAGAGTAGCTCCACAGCGTTTTTCCATCGTAACAATACTCCATTTGTGATGTGGTAAGTCTGAATTTTTGCTCTTTCATTTGGAGTACTCCCCGTATCGTACCGGTAAAGTTTATTTGCATACCCGTAGAGGTAGCCCATGTGCTACTCACTTCGTCCAAAACTTTGGTTGCTTCCGGGGCATGTTGGGCATAGCCTATGGTGCATAAAAATGCTGTAAATAAGGTGATAATAAGTTTCTTCATTTTGTTTACGTGTTTAAGTTGCTCATACGCATTTGTAAATCGTTTTCGTCCAAGCAGAGTACATCTCTGGCTTTACTGCCATTGGCAGGTCCTACGATACCTGCTTTCTCCAGTTGGTCCATCAGTCTGCCTGCTCTGTTGTACCCTATAGAGAACTTGCGTTGTATGAGGGAGGTAGAGCCTTGCTGATGATAAATAAGCAAGCGTGCCGCTTCCTCAAAGAGAGGATCCAGCTTGTTCATATCTACCTCTCCTAAACTGCTTTCTGTATTCTCGTCTACATATTCCGGTAGCATAAAGGCGGTAGGATAGCCCTGTTGCTGACTGATGTGGGTGGAGATGCGTTCTACTTCGGGAGTATCTACGAATGCGCATTGTACACGTACCGTATCACTACCTTGCAAGTAGAGCATATCTCCTTTACCTATGAGTTGCTGTGCACCGGACTTGTCCAATATGGTGCGCGAGTCTGTCATAGCGGCTACACGGAATGCTACACGAGCAGGGAAGTTGGCTTTGATAGTACCGGTGATGATGTTCGTAGTAGGACGTTGTGTTGCTATGATAGCATGAATACCTACAGCACGTGCCAACTGAGCGATACGACAAATAGGCAATTCTACTTCTTTTCCTGCAGTCATGATAAGGTCTCCGAACTCGTCTATGATGATGACAATGTAAGGCAAGAAACGATGCCCGTTATTGGGGTTCAACTGTCTGGCTGTGAACTTGGCATTGTATTCCTTTATATTTCTACAGCCTGCTTGTCTTAGCAGGTCGTAGCGTGTGTCCATTTCTACGCAGAGCGAATTGAGGGTTTGTACTACCTTGGTTACGTCCGTGATAATAGCATCTCCCTCGTCCGGCAGTTTCGCCAAATAATGCTTTTCTATAGGTGCATAGATGGCAAACTCTACTTTCTTCGGGTCTATGATGACGAACTTCAGCTCGCTGGGGTGTTTCTTGTAGAGCAGAGAAGTAACAATGGCATTCAGCCCTACAGACTTACCTTGCCCTGTAGCCCCTGCTACGAGCATATGGGGAGCTTTGGCAAGGTCTACCATAAAGACTTCGTTCGTTATGGTTTTACCGAAGGCTACAGGGAGTTCGTAAGTAGATTCTTGGTATCGCTTGCTGGAGAGAATGGAACTCATAGAAACGATACGTGGGTTCTTGTTGGGAACTTCTATCCCCACAGTTCCTTTGCCCGGTATAGGGGCTATGATACGGATTCCCAAAGCAGATAAGCTCAAAGCTATATCGTCTTCCAAGTTCCTTATTCTACTGATGCGTTGTCCCTCTGCCGGAGTGATTTCGTACAGCGTGATGGTTGGTCCTACGCTGGCTTTGATAGAGGTGATTTCTACCCCGAAGCTACGCAATACTTCTATGATACGGTCTTTGTTGGCTTTTTGTTCCTCCATATCTATATTGGGTGCATCGTCATTATAAGTTTCCAATAAATCTAAGGTGGGGAACTGATAATTTTCTAAGTCCAAACGTGGGTTGTAAGGCTGAGATAAGTCGCCACGCAAATCCTCCTTTGTGCTTTCTACAGGTGCCGATACTTCTATCTCGAAGGTAGGCTCTCCTTCTGTAGCCGGTACAGAGGTGATGGGCGCAGTTACTATCGGCTTGGGCGTATAGCTCACAGATGCGGTGGCTTGTATAGGCTTCGCAGGTTCTATAGGTTCTTCTGTGAAGGTGAGTTCTACTTCCTGTTCGTCTTCGTAAGTAGTGAGGGGTTCGGGGGCTTCCTCTATTGGAAGAGGGGAGAGAGGTGTTACGGCAGGGGCAGGAGCTACTGTGGCTTGCTCCGGTGTGGGAGCGGTTTCTTCTACAGTTTCTGTCTCTGTTTGTGATGCTTTCTTCTTGAACCAAGTCTTTCTGAATATGTCTTTAGTACCGTCCCATACGCATACCATATAAATAATGGCTGTAGCCAATAATGCCAAGAGTAAGCCGGCTACACCTATATAGTCGCTTATCCATTTGCTCATATTTTGTCCGTGCAGACCGCCTAAACGGATAAAAGAATTTCCGAAAAACGTATCGCCTATCAGTGCCAGTACGATAGAAGACCATACAGCTATACAAGTATAGTGTAGAAAATGGCGTAGCAAGCGTATGCGCATAGGGCGTATCAGTTGTAAGCCGGCGGAGAATATCCAGATAGTAAAGAGGAAAACGGGGATTCCCAGCGTAGAGTTAATCAGGTATTGTGCTACCATTGCCCCGATAGGTCCCATAATGTTGTCTGTTTGGGGAGCTATCTCTCTCGTTTCACCTGCTGTGGTGTGGTCTACCAGACTTTGATCCGCTCCACCGGAGAATAAGAAAGAAACCATCGCTACAAACAGAAATAAGGCGATGGCTACACATATAATCCCTCCCACAAAACGTCCGGTATCTTTTCTATTTACATCTATGATATTTGTCCACGAAAATTCCGAACTCGCAGACGGTGTTTCTTTCTTCTTTTTCTGTTGTACCATTGCTCTTTTATCTTCTTGCCCTCTCGTAGGGGTAACATCTATAATTATGCAAAGATAAAGTTTTATATAGGTATTACATAGTAGTGAGTAGTTTTCTGTGTCTTTTTGCATTTTTTTCTGCTTTATTTATTTTGCTTTCCTCCAACAGCTTGTTGGATTACAGAAGTCTATAGTTCTTTTTTCTGCCACTCCGTAAATCCGTTCATTGTGCCTACAAAAGATTAAACCGAACTGCGGTTTATATAAACTTCCACTATAGTTTATGTAGACTTTCATGGAAGTTTATATAGACTTAAGTACGGAATAGAGATGGAGGCAAGTATGGAGAATATATAGGAGAGGTGGTACAGAAGAACAACACCTTATTTTTTTAGAAGAATTCATCGGTCTGTATAGGGTATCTGAGAAGCGAATTGTTATATTTTTTAGGTAGATAGGGCATTATCTATGGTCTATCGTGCGAAAAAAAGTGTTTTCTGTGTGTAGATATGTGTCTTTTATCTAAATTTGCCACGCAATGGTTCTAAGACGTATTCTTACGTGGCTTAGATGAAAAGGGAAACAGGTGAGAGTCCTGTACAGTCCCGCTGCTGTGAAGCTCTGTTATATCTTGTGCAAGAATCATCATCGTACCACTGAGGTTTTTCCTTGGGAAGGTAGCACAAGTGAGGAGTCAGTCAGAAGACCTGCCTTGCAGACGGAATGTTGTCTTTACTCGTGGGATTAGGAAGACAATGCCACTTTTTGCACCCTTACACGTATATAGTACGCTATAGCATAGCTATGGTAAGAGTTTTTTATATATAAACAGAAGAAAAGATAGCAAGACATGGAATTTTTTGAACATCTTTTTTATGGCGCACCTCAGGCTTGGGGAGGCGGTGTAGCGCACTCTGTGCTTATTCTTTCATTGGTCATTGCCTTTGGGATTATGCTGGGCAAGATCAAGGTAGCTGGTATCTCTATCGGTGCTACGTGGATTCTTTTTGTGGGAATCGTATTTGGGCATTTCGGTTTAGGTATCAATGAGCATTTGCTCCATTTCGTCAAAGAATTTGGGCTGATACTCTTTATTTTTTCTATCGGTCTACAGGTGGGACCGGGTTTCTTCTCTGCCTTTAAGGCAGGAGGCTTGTCTCTCAACCTGCTGGCTATGGGCGTAATTTTCTTGGGTGTACTTATTACGGTTATACTCCACTACCTTTCCGGTATAGATATGATTACCATGGTAGGTATACTCTCCGGAGCTATTACGAATACACCCGGCTTGGGTGCTGCACAGCAGACCTATAGCGATATAGCGGGCGGAGATGGTTCCGAAATAGCGATGGCGTATGCAGTGGCTTATCCTTTGGGGGTGATAGGTTGTATTCTTTCGCTCTTGTCTCTCAAATATTTTTGTAGGGTAGATGCTACGAAAGAAGAACATGAGGCTATTCATGGTTCGGGACAAGGAACGGAATCCACAGTGTGTCTTATGACTTTGGAAATTCTCAATACTTCTATAGATGGAAAGGTGCTGGCGGAGCTACGCAGAATAGTGAAAAGAGAATTTGTAGTAACTCGTGTGAAACATGGAAATGAAATAGTCCTTGCCAATGCACAGACTCGTCTGTATGCAGGAGACAAAATTCTCATCATCACCAATCCTGCTGATGCAGAAGGAGTAACCCTCTTCTTCGGTAAGCCTATAGATATGAATTGGGAAACAGAGGACGTGCAGTTTATCTCTCGTCGTATCCTCATCACAAAATCCGAGCTGAACGGCAAGAGTCTGTCTCAAATTAAGGTGCGTAAGAACTTTAGTGCTACCATAACCCGTATCAATAGAGCCGGGGTAGATCTTGTGGCTACACCTACGCTCAAATTGCAGATAGGAGACCGTGTTACAGTGGTGGGGAGCGAAGTAGCGGTGCGCAATGCAGAAAACGTACTCGGAAACTCTCTGAAACGCTTAGACCACCCCAATCTCATTCCTATATTTATAGGTATCGCCTTGGGTTGTATATTAGGTAGTATTCCTTTCATATTCCCGGGTATTCCGCAACCTATTAAATTGGGATTGGCGGGAGGTCCTCTCATTGTGTCTATCCTTATCAGTCGTTTCGGTCCTCAGTATAAACTCGTAACCTATACCACTATGAGTGCCAACCTTATGATTAGAGAAATAGGTATCTCGCTCTTCTTGGCTTGTGTAGGCTTGGGAGCAGGAGAAGGATTTATAGAAACCATAGTAGAGAAAGGAGGTTATGTCTGGATAGGCTATGGAGCTATTATCACGGTAGTGCCACTACTCATTATGGGAATGGTCGGAAAGATGTTTATGAAAGTGAATTACTACACACTCATAGGAGTACTCTCCGGAAGTTGTACCAATCCTCCTGCGCTTTCTTATTCCAATGATCAGACGGCTTGCGATGCTCCTGCGGTAGGCTATGCTACGGTATATCCTTTGGCTATGTTCCTCAGAGTGCTTACAGCCCAATTATTGGTACTCTTGTTCTTATCGTAGAAGAATAAGAGAGATCGTATAGAAAGCCGGTGGTTGCATAATAGCCACCGGCTTTTCTATTGTAGAAGCAAACCAATCTCTATATCTTTGCAAAAAATTGCGCTGTACTTTTTAATAAGGACGG
Source organism: Phocaeicola sp. (assembly GCA_022764505.1). Lineage (GTDB taxonomy): Bacteria > Bacteroidota > Bacteroidia > Bacteroidales > Bacteroidaceae > Phocaeicola. The sequence continues at coordinate 53,717 of JALEQJ010000008.1, forward strand.
ACAAAGACAAATAGTTTAACTATAACAATTTATCAATGAAGAAAACATTACTAAGCGTAGCATTGGCTGTAGCTACTGTTTTTACAGCTTCTGCACAAGAACAGGAAGAAAAAACGTGGACATTCCAAAATGTAGGAGGATTGAATCTCTCTCAAACCTCTCTGACAAACTGGGCTGCAGGTGGAGATAATTCTGTGGCATGGCATATCTACTTCAATGGAAGTGCCAATTATAAAAAGGGAAAATGGAGTTGGGACAATGCGCTTGTTACAGACTTCGGACAAACCTATACTGCTACCAATAAGTGGCAAAAGAGCTTGGATAAACTGAATATCAACACCAAAGTAGGGTATGCTATCAATAAGCATTGGAATGCAGCTTTCTTGGCAGACTTCCTTACACAGTTCGCCAATGGATATTCTTCTGCTACAGACAAGGCAGCCGGTATTGCTCCTATTTCCAAGTTTATGGCTCCGGGTTATCTTACTACTTCTCTTGGGTTCGACTATAAGCCGAAAGAAAATTTTTCACTCTTCCTTTCTCCTGCTACAGGGAAATTTACCTTTGTAACGGACAAGGCTCTTTCCGATGCCGGTGCTTATGGTGTAAAACCGGGCAATAAAGTATTGGCAGAATTGGGTGCTACAGCTGTGGCAAATTACCACACAAACTTGGCAGAGAACATTAACCTTATCTCCAAGCTGACTCTCTTCACAGCCTACAATAATAATTTCGGAAATATAGACATTCTTTGGGATACTATGCTTTCTTTCAAGGTGAGCAAGTACATCAGTGCCAATGTTTCTGCTACTCTTGTGTACGATGATGATATCAAGAGTGTGAAGAATGGTGTAGTGGGTGGACCAAAGTTGCAAATTCGTCAAGTCTTCGGCTTAGGACTTTCTTACAGCTTCTAAGCGGAATTACTTATATAATTAAGGAGTGGCAGTGCTTGAATAAAACTTGCCACTTAATACAGAGAAAGCATCTGTACTCATTTCCGAGTACAGATGCTTTCTCTGTATAGGCAGTTTCTCCTATCTTATTTGATTGTTTTCATTCTCCCTCTTCCTTAGCTTTAGCACAACCCCTGTGGGGTTGGTAATGGTGGGATACACATAGACAGGGTTATCTATTTCGTTTCTAACCCTGCCCTGACAAAAGCATAACACCTACGGCGTTATTTTTTTGTAGATTGATGAAAATTACCTCATTATTCAAGAGAAGTCAACATAAATGAAAGCTCTACCAACAGCATTGGTTAAAATGAGCCACTACCAATATAACTGCTCAAACCTGAGATTGTTTACAAGTATATCATCTATACAGCTACGTTTGCGTGAGTAATCCCCATCGGGGATTTGCTATTGTTAGGGCAGGTGTTCGGAGTTAAACGTAGAACCCTGCCTATGTACGTTCCTAAAAACAATGCCATAGGTATTGTGCTAAGAGAAATAAAGAGTTTATCTCCTCTTCAGAACAGTACACATAGATGAAACTATGCTATGTTCTTACTCTCCTTAGCTTTAGCACAACCCCTGTGGGGTTGATAATGGTGGAATACACGTAGACAGGGTTATCCACTTCGTTTCTAACCCTGCCCTGACAAGGAGCATAACACCTACGGCGTTATTTTTTTATGAATGGGTGAGGGGAGTACTCTCACTCTATGGCTATCATAGCCGATTACAAGAAAAATTGACTCCACCTTAGTTTACACATAATCCTTGCGGATTATTTCACCATGCAAAGTGATGAGTAACAATTCGGTTTTTTATGTTAAAGATTGCGTATCATTAATCTTCTTGCTGAGGATCATTCTTCTCCACTTTATCTTTAGATCGTGTTAGAAGTCTTATGGCATGATAGAAAAAATAAAGTCCACCGAGGAAGAAAACCATAGCAGTACCCAAGGCTCCTACCACTTCGTTGAGAAGAAACATAAAGCGAGGCATGGCAATCTCTCCTCCAAATTCATTGAAATGCGATAGATCTACATAAGCCTTATAGCCATAATACATAAAAAATAAACTGATTGCTATTGAGACAATGGCTTGTCCGCCTGGGGGTAATTTCCTCCCTGTTTTTTTGTTTTCACTCATATTTGTATTCTATATTTGTAATTATCTTTAGTTTAATTCCGATGGGTCTATCTCATAGTCTGCATAGTTTTTTTCAAAATCCTCTGCCCGATAGATTTTGGCTTTTCTTATGTTGATTGAAGTTGAGTGGGTCGCATTTATTGTGATACGATCCTCGAAATCTTCGTCCAAACCATAATGCCAAGGGTCGCCAAATGTAGTGCGAGCTGTGTACGGAGCATTTACCAATTGGAATGGTCCATAGTAATAGCGTCCATTCAACTCTATCAGTTGAAACATTTGTTCCAAGAGAAAATTTTCTTCCTTATTGCTATCGGTGTAAGCTGTAGTTACGATTACATAAGTTTCCTCTAGAGGATTAAGCAATGATTTCTCCTCATACTCCTGCTTTGTAAAAGTAATGCGTTTACCGGAAGGATTTGTGAGGGTATGTTCTCCTAATGCAAGAGAAAGCTCCATACTCTCTTTGGGGTCAAGTGTATAGACCTTTTCATCTACTGTGAATGTAATAGTCCGATCCGAAGGATTATCTACGACCACAAGTGAACTGTCTGTAGTACAACGGACACATAGCACTACTCCAAGCAAGACTAAAAACAATCTTAAGAAATTTGTTTTGATTCGTTTCTTCAATAAATTCATCTCTTTAAATTCATCTCTTTCCTGTATTTTACTCCAATCAATCATCAAATGTGCCGTAGCTATTATAATTGTATGGCGATTAAAATGAGTGCAAAGATGTAAGAAATATGTCCAACCACCAACTATTTTTTTACATAAAATGTGATTTTCTGTAATTTTGATGATACGATGTATAAAATGGGGCGTTATGTTACTATAGTTGGATTTTCTGGTATAGCGATGATAAAGAAGAGCCTTGTTTATCGGATTCCTACCCGAGAAATTTTCAATAAGATTTATCTTGGTTTTAGGTTTATGGGCAACAGCGAATACTTATTTTCTCAAGTTTTTCGCACAACCCCTGTGGGGTTGGTAATGGGTGGAATACACATAGGCAGGGTTATCCGCTTCGTTTCTAACCCTGCCCTGACAAGAACATAACACCTACGGCGTTATTTTTTTGCAGGATTGCGTTTGAGTGAGTAATCCCCATCGGGGATTTGCTATTGTTAGGGCAGGTGTTCGGAGTTAAACGTAGAACCCTGCCTATGTACGTTCCTAAAAACAATGCCATAGGTATTGTGCTAAGAGAAATAAAGAGTTTGTTTCCTCTTCCGAGAAGTACGCATAGCTGATACTCTTGTTAATTCTGTACAATCTTAGCTTTAGCACAACCCCTGTGGGGTTGGTAATGGTGGGATACACATAGACAGGGTTATCCTCTCCCTTCCTAATTCAGCCGTAACAATGACATAAGACCTACGGCGTTATTTTTTATGGCTTGAAGAGAATTTCTTTGTCTATTCAAAGGTATTTTTACTTGTTAAAAACACAATTAAAATTTCTCTTCTTTTGCTCTTTTCTTTTTCTCTCTTTGCTTCTTTCTTCGTGAAAACAGAATGAACTGTCAAAAACTCTTCTACGCAAATAGTTGCAAACCAAAGATTTAATTTTTTTGCATATAGTAAGTTTTTATATATTATTCGGCTATATTTGCTCTTACATAATAATAAAATGCTTTAAGAAGCTCTGTTGTAGAACAGCAAAACTATTAGCAAAACGCAAGAAATAAACTAAAAAAAATTAAACAAAAAGACAAAGAAACGAGAATTGCAAGCAAACAACTTTTAGGGTTTGATGCAGCAAAGAAAGACCCTAATCACTCAAAACCTAACAATGATACCAAATTATGTGTAAACAAAATCAAGACATTCCTAAGTCCTATTGGCATTTAGGAGGAAAGAAAGCCCTGATGACAGGTGCCTGTTTCTTGTTGATGGGAGTATTGCCACAACCTATGTGGGCAGATGCTCTTGCTGCCCCTGCCACTATGGTAGCACAGCAAGTTCAGAAAATAACAGGAAATGTAGTAGATGAGCAAGGGGAACCACTCATCGGTGTATCTGTTCAGATAAAAGGTACTGTTACAGGAGCCGTAACAGATATAGACGGAAATTTTGAACTTTCTGCTAAACCGGGAGATATGTTGGTGTTCTCTTACATAGGTTATACCTCTGTAAGCCTGAAAGCTGTAGCCGGTGGTATGAAAGTGGTACTGAAAGAAGATACCAGAAACTTGGACGAAGTTGTCGTGGTAGGTTATGGTAGTACTACCAAGAGAGACCTTATAGCTTCTGTATCTACAGTAAAAACAGATCAAATCTCCAATATCCCTGTAGCCAATTTGGCACAAGGTTTGGCAGGACGTGCTCCGGGTCTTATCGTGAAGTCCAGTGGAGGTGGTGTGAACGCTACACCCAGTATCAGTATTCGTGGGGGTGGGGCACCTATTTATGTAATAGATGGTGTAATCCGTTCATGGGAAGACTTTACCACACTTTCATCGGACGATATAGAAAGTATGTCTATCCTTAAGGACGCATCTGCTACCGCAGTTTATGGTTCTCGTGCTACGAATGGTATCATTCAGGTTACAACCAAACGCGGTAAGGCAGGCAAGGCTACTATAGAATACGACTTTAACTATAGTATCTCTCAGCCAAACATTTTCCCTAAGCAAATGGGCTCTTATGATCGTGCACGTTATTCCAATATAGCACGTGAAAATGATGGTCTTTCTCCTTTGTTCAATGAAGAGGCTATGACAGCACTGCGTAATGGAACAGACCCACTCAATTTTAATAACACAGACTGGCGCAGTTTGGTCTTGAATAACTGGGCTCCCCAAACCAAGCATACTGTACGTCTTACCGGAGGTGGAGAAAATAACCATTACTATGTTTCATTGGGGCATATCTATCAGAACTCTCTTTACAAGAGTGATAACCACTGGATGAAACGTACTAACTTCCGTTTGGCACAGACTTCTTTTATCCCTTCTATCAATTTGCAAATCAATGCATCTATAGACGGATACCGCCAACAGAATACACACCCTTACACTTCTACAGCTTCCGGCTACTATCAAGTGTTCTCACACATCTTGAACAAATCTCCAATGTTGCCGGGTGTAAACAGTCTGGGTTTGCCTTACAATGTTACAGACAACCCTGTGGCAGAAACAGCCGCAGATGCAGGATATTCTCGTGGTATCAATAATGTGATCAATGGTAAGGGAGAATTGATATGGACTGTGCCTTGGGTAGAAGGACTGAGAGTACGCTTGGCAAGTAACTACCGTTTTGCCAGCTCTGCCAGCAAGCAATGGCGCAAAGATGCCGCACAATACGATTGGGATTCGGATATACCGCAATATGCCAACAAACCTACCTTGTACAAGGATCACTATAATGCTTATGCGTTCACCAACCAAGCATTCGTGGAATATGCTACACAAATAAACAAGCACAGCATTTCTGCTTTGGGAGGTTTTGAACAATACTACCAAAAAGAAGACAGCTTCTGGGCAAAACGTGAAAAATATCCTTTTAATATAGATCAACTTGGCGTAGGAGATGCCAATACACAGCTCAACAATGGTTCTGAGGGAGAACTGGGACGTGCAGCATGGATAGGACAAGCTAAATATAACTATGCCAATAAGTACTATGCGGAGGCCAGCATACGTTATGACGGTTCAGACCGTTTCGCACCCGGTAAACGTTGGGGAGCTTTCTTCAGCGGTTCACTCGGTTGGGTAGTAACAGCAGAAAAATTTATGCAGCCTCTCGTAGAAAAGAATATCTTGAACTCTTTGAAGCTTCGTGCTTCTTATGGAGAAACAGGTCTTGATGCAGATGCAGGACGTTTCCGTTATCGTTCTTCTTATTCTCTCAACACACAAGGTTACGTATCCGAAGGTGTGTATATCCCGGGATTTACAGAAGGAGCTTTGGCTTCTCCGGATCTCACATGGTATACTACCAAGCAAACAGCTTTGGGATTTGACTTCGCATCACTTCGTAACCGCCTTTACGGTTCATTTGATTATTTCTACTACGAAACCACAGGTTATCTTATGGCACCTCGTGGAGAAAGCTATCTCAATACAGCCTTGGGTATAGGATTACCACAAATAAAATCAGATAGTGAACACCGCCGTGAAGGGATAGAACTCCAGCTCGGTTATCGTGATAATATCGGTGCATTGAAGTACGATATAGCTGCGAACTTTACCTACTTTAATCAAATGTGGGCATTGAATCGTGGAGAAGACGAAGCTTCTTATATGAATCCTTATCACCGTGGACAACAGAACAAAGCGTTCTATGGCTTCTTGCACCATAACCTCGGTTATTATACCAGCGCAGAAGATGTGTATAACTCTCCCGCATTCTACAATGCAATTTCTTCCGGTTATCTTACAGCAGGAGATATCAAGTATAGAGATACAAACGGAGATGGATTGATAGACGGAAACGATACACGTAGAGCAGGTAAGTCTTCTACTCCACGTGGTCAGTTCGGTATCAGCATCAATTTGGAATACAAAGGTTTCTACTTCAGTACCCTCTTCCAAGGCTCTACAGCTTTCAACCTCTACATACCGGGAGAAGCTGCTATGCAAACAGGTCAATCGGGCGTATTGCCGGTAATGTTCGACTATCAAACAGATACATGGACACCGGAAAATACAGGTGCGCTCTATCCACGTCTGATGTCCAATACCAACCTTAATGCGAACAACAACTTCCTTAGCAGTGATTTCTGGTTGATCAATGGTTCTTACCTCCGCATGAAGGACTTCCAGCTCGGTTACGATTTGAAATATAGCCTGCTGAAGAAAGTTACTTGGCTCTCCAAAGCCAAAATAGGTATTGCAGGGCAGAATATCTTCACACTTTCTGCTGCGAAAAAATATGGAATGGATCCGGAAACAGCATCTACTACAGGATTCGGTTATCCGGTAGAAAGAACACTGGCATTCACTCTTAATTTAGGATTCTAATGAATATAACAATGAAAAAATATAAATATGGAATGATAGGGTTGGGAATGCTGGCACTTTCTGCTTGTATTGACACCCTTAATACACACCCGAAAGAAACATACGATGAAAAGTTGGTGTGGGGAAGCAAGGCTACAGCCGAAGCTTTCATCAATTCTACTTACGAAAGTGTTATCACGGGAATGGGCTACGGTGGCGGTGGTAGCTGTGTTTCTTGGGAAGCACGTACCCCCAATAGTGCGCAGTGCTCTCAAGTAGGAGAAGGTATAGACAATGTAGCTACAGAAACAGGCTTGGGAACCGGAAACAACTGGGGACCCAATCGTTTCTCTTTGCTTCGTAGTACTAACTTGATTTTGGACAAAGTAGCAGCTTCTACTACCCTTACAGAAGGAGAAAGAACAGAGCTTATGGCACATGGCCACTTCTTGCGTGGATTGGTCTTCTTCGGTCAAGCACGTATGATAGGACGTTTTGTTCCTGTGAAACAAGTGTTTGCAGAGAAAGATACTGTGGCTGTGAAAATCCCTATGACTAAGAACTTGGCAGAAAGTTATGAACATGTTATAGCAGACTTAGAAAAGGCTTATGCAGGTCTTCCTACACGTAACCGCGCAGGTCTTCCTACCAAGTGGGCTGCAGGTGTAATACTGAGTAGAGCAGCATTGCAAGCATATGCATATACCAATAATAAGGCGTATATAGATCGTGCTATTGTGGTAGCCAAAGAAGTGATAGACAATAGTGGTATCAGCCTTTCTACTTCTACAGGTATGTTCAATGAAATGGACGACCAAAATGCAGAAATACTTTGGGCATACTATCGTCTGCAAGCCAATACTACCATAGGCGGTTATGCAGAGCTTATCCGCACTTACCCCAATATCTCCGGCGATGATGTGAAAAATTCTCTTTCTCCTGTCAGCCTGAACAATAGAAACGGACGTACTTTTGAGGGTTGGGCTATTCACTTCCCTACACAAGATTTGGTAGACCAATATCTCGTAACAGACGAAGTTACCGGCAAAGCACTGCCTTGGTACGAAACTTCTCAGTACAAGAACAACGTGATAGAGTTGGACCCTAATGCGGTTACTACAGAAGGTCAAGTAGACGCTTACAAACAAACCAATGGTGGCGACCGTCGTATCCCTTCTCCACAAGATTTGAGGCAAAAGAAAGAAGGGTATCCACTTTTTGCACGTTATGCTAAACTGAAAGATGGAGTTACAGACAGAGACCTCTCCGATATTATGTACAAAGGTAGAGACCGTCGTTTCGCTGTATCCGTAGTGTACGATAAAGCACAATGGATAGGAGAAACCGTAGAAACCAACTTAGGTGGTAACCTTTCTGCCGGTGTGCGCGATAGAGAAGATGGTGGCTGGTACAATACGGTTACCGGTTATTATTGGCGTAAGAGCAATATAGAAAACCCGGATCCTCGTGCTTATTTTGATTGTAAAGTGGCTCTCCACTATAATCTGGCACGTTTGGGTGAGGCTTACATGAACTTGGCAGAAGCTTACCTCCTTAAGGGAGATGTAGCCAATGCAGTAGCTGCACTCAATGCCACACGTACTACACACGGTGGTTTAGCACCTTCTACAGCTACTACACCTGCAGAAGCATGGAGAGATTATATCCGTGAACGTCGTGTGGAAATGGCGAACGAAGGTGGTGATATTTACTTCAGCTACTTGCGTTGGGGTAAATATGGTGGTCATGCCAATTATGGACGCCCGGCAGGAGATATTATTTACGACTTGGACAGACCTGTTTACAAAATGTCTATCAGCAGAGACCGCAAGCAAATCCTCGTAGGACAGCTTACACTGTTCAATAGTGCAAATCGTAATTTCACTGTGCGCCGTTATTTGCTTCCTATCCATCAAGGATTCCTGGATACTCGTGCCGCTTATAATTTAGATCATGAACAAAATGAAGGTTGGTAATCCTAAAATGACAGAGAAAATGAAAAAGATATTTCAATTGATGATGATTGCCACACTGGCTCTCCTTTCTAATTCTTGCTTGGAAAAAGGATTGAAGGACTTGGAAGTCTTCGAAGGCAAAGAAATAAATACAGTATATGTAGCACACCGCTATTACGGAGAAGATAAAATACCCGTAAGCGGACAGCCCGTAGTAAAACAACACCTCTTGCAAACCAAAGTAGTAGAAAAAGATGCAGAGAAAGGTGTCTTCACTGTAGACGTAATAATCCCCAGCAATCTTCCCAAATCTCAAGTAGGGAAAGTGGTAAAAGAAAACTTGGTGGTGATGGTAGTCCTTTCTTCTGCGGCTACTATTGAACCGATAGGAGATGCTCCAAAATTGGGTGTACCGGGTAATTGGTCTAAACCTAACCAATATACAGTGCGTGCAGCAGATGGTTCTACACAAGTGTGGACCATTACGCTCCGCAATATCTAAAAAAAGGTTTGTAATTTAGTAAGCTTTCAGTGCTACTCTGCGTATGTGGGGTAGCACTGATTTTTTTGTAGTAGCCAGATAAGACAGTATATGAATTATGAGGGAAGCGCAAACACAGAAATCCTTGCTTTTGGTAGTGTCCCCAAAAGTGTGTAAGCCAATCTTCTTCTCCATTCGAGGCATGATTATTGATACTGTTTATTATTTTGCTTTTTTGTTGTCATCACTTAGATCCTTCTTTCTCCCTCCACTCGCCTATATATGGTATCTTCTTAGAGTAAGTTGTTTCAGTCTTGCTACGAGCGACCTCTCCGAGCAGGAAGAGCACTGCCTGTGGTGATGGCATAGTGCCTCGCATCTTCAAGACACGCTTGTAATCCCTGTTCAGACGCTCTATCCAATTGGTGGTATATATCATTCTCTGCACCTGAGGAGGGAACTGCAAGTAGGTGAAATGGGCGATGTTGCGCTCGTGCTTAAACTTACTGAACCCGGG